>NZ_BTGS01000013.1:0-90114 GCF_042851395.1 Altererythrobacter sp. MTPC7
GAACGGCGCGATCAGGCCGCGCGAAGCTCGGGATGCGGATGCTCGCAGCGATGAACTTCGATCGTGACGTGCACATATTCTGCATGCTCTGAAAGTCGGCTCGCATAATGGTCGGGCGCGAGCGGATCACCGGCGATGAGCGAGGCGATGACCGCATACTTGCCGGGGCCGATCCGCCAGATGTGCAGATCTCCGATCGCGGCGTCCCGGTCCTCGAGCGCCTCGCGCACCTCTGTGTACCGTTCAGAGGCCGCTTCGGCGTCGACAAGCACGTGGAAATAGGCGGAGCGCAGATTGTTGTCGGCATGCGCATGGTCGTGGTGATGATGATGGTCGTGATCATGGCCATGGTGATGATCGGCACCAAGCAGCCAGGCACTCGCGAGGTTCACCACGAGGCCGAGCACGGCGATCCAGATCGCCTCGGTATAGGCAATCGTGAGCGGACTGACGAACCTTTGGGCCGATTCAACCGCGATCCCGATGGCGAAGATGGCGAGGACAAGCGCGCTCGCGAAGCCGGCCAGGTCGCCTACCTTGCCGGTACCGAATGTGAAACGCGGGTTGTTCGCATGGCGCCTGGCAAACCAGTAGGCGAAGGCCGCGACGCCCAAGGCACCTGCATGGGTCGCCATGTGGATACCATCGGCGAGAAGCGCCATCGATCCGGTCCACAGGCCAGCGACGATTTCGACCACCATCATCGCGGCGGTCAAGGCAACGACATAACGCGTGCGCCGCTCATGGGCGTCGTGCGAGGCGCTCAGGAAGTTGTGATCATGGGCGAGCGGATTGGAGTCGGCGTGATGCATGCGAGGCTGATACCCCGAGATGCCCTTTCCAAGAAATCCCCTCTCCAACCGAAAAGGCAATCGACGACGATTGTCTGTGATGATCGCCGCAGCCAACCGATCATAGAAATGCTGCGGCGACCAACAGACTATTATCCCTTAATCTTGGATCGGAACGTGACGGTCCTGCGATCGACCACGGTGATCCGGCGCGTCTTGGCATCGATCACCAGCCGTTCGGTTACGCCATTGCCCGGAAAGGCGACGACGTAACGCGGATTGAGCGAGAGCATCTGCTCGTTGCGCTTGAACCCGGCGCGGGCACCGAGACGACGATCGAGCGAATAAGTCAGCTGCTGGACTTCGCGGCGCTCGGCCCAACTCGCTGCCAGACGATCGGCACCCTTGCCGTCGCCGCCATGGACCAGGAAGAGATCGGGAACCGCATCGCGAACCTTGTCCAGCGTCGCCCAGATGTTCTCGGCGTAGGCGCGCGCGTCCTCGGCGCTTTCAAAGCTCTGGCGACCACCCGCAAAGACGACTGGAGTTCCTTCAGGGATCAAGGCGTGACGACGGTTCTCAGCGCGTGCGCGTAGAAAATCGCGGGCATCGATCACGGCCGATGTGAAGTGGCGCGAATGGCTCGTGCGCGAGCCCGAAACGGGCTTCCAAGAGGAGCCGGTCTCGTCGCGGTAAAGTGCTGCCGCCGCCTCGCGCATCTGCTCAAAGGCAAGCATGCTGGCTTCGGCAGCCTGCGCGCGCTCAACCTGCTCTTCAAGATTGCTCGAATGCACTTCGGACCCGTCGGCTGATGCGAGGAGGACCCGGATCTCGTCGCTGGCCCGATCAAGTTGAGCCGACTTGCGGCTGGCTGCGCGGTGGAACAGATTGACCATGCCCCAGGCAATATCCTCGGCATCGGCTTCCAGGGCTGTGTCGGAAAACATCGCGAAGAGGTCGGACCATACGGCGCCAAGCGTCTGCTCGATCGCGTCCTCGCAGGGAAAGTCGGTCTCGTTGAAGGGGGCCGGCCTGATGCTCAGGCCTGAGAGATCGAGGCCGCTCAACTGGTCGATGAAGCTGTCGTACATGGGGTGTCTCCTGATCGCGGGGACAAGGAGAGGAGGCACCATTGCCTCGGCCCTGTCCGCCGGAGCCCGATCAGGGCCGGGAAAAGGGGGCGTGACGCACCGCGCAGCGGGAAACCTGCGGCCCTAGGCTGGCGCGGGTAACACGGGCCGACGGGCCGCAGGTTGCGGCGCGCCCCGACCGGCCCAAGGGCCTCTCCCGGCGGAGAGGGATGAGGCAGGATCAGGACCCGGTGTCGCAGGTGGATCGGGAGCGCTCGAAGATCGCTTCGCCATTCGAGAACCGCCCGACCAGGCGCAACTCACCGAACAGGTCGATGAACCTTCCCGACACTTGGGCGAGCCAATGCCGTGCCCTTGCAGTTCGTGGGACGTAGAAGTCCGCCTCCCAGTAATGGGAATCATCGCGTACGGCGAGCCAGATCGCGGCGAGCCCACAATAGGTCGATATGCCGCAATCGGCGAAGGCGTTTCGCAGGAGGATACGGTCCTCGCGGCCGCGCCATCCATCGAAGCGCTTAAAGGAAGGAAAGGCCGCCTTCGCGGTATCGATGATCTCGTCGACTAGGCACTCATAGGCCCAGTCGACATCTTGGTCTTCGCCTTCATCAAGCAGGCGAAAGGCAACCACGGAGCCAGTTGGATAGCTGACGGAACGTCCCATCTCACCGCTCCTCAGGCTGCATCAGCGAGATCGACATCGGTCTCGCTTTCGCAGGATTGGTGACCCCCAAGGTCAAGCAACAGGCTGGCCGCTTCCTCGGCCTTGGCCGCGGCGGTGAGGATCGCGCGCTCGTCCGATTTGAGGATCTTGAGCCAGGACGCGATGTAGCTGGCGTGATGGTCGAGGTGGGTGACCGGAAGACCCAGTTCGGCCCCGAGGATGGCCGAGGACAGCTCGGCGATCAATTCCTCGGCAGCATAGGCATCGCTGCCAAAGCGATTCTTGAGATCGCGGTCGAGCCGCGAAGAATGCCCCGTCCAGTGCGACAGCTCGTGTGCGAGCGTTGCGTAGTAGTGGTCATAGGCTTCGAAGAGTTCGGCTGGCGGCATTGTGACGCGGTCGCGCAGCGGCTCGTAATAGGCCTGCGCACCATGATGCCGCAAGTCGGCGCCGATATGGGCAAAGAAGGCATCAAGGCGGTCTTCGCGTCCTTCGGGCTCGAGCGCGGCAACGAGTGGCTTGGGGTGATAGAACTCGGGGAGACCGTCGCACTGGTCAGCGTTGAACACGGCATAGGCCTTGAGCACGCGCCGGTTTTCGCTGTCGGCCTCGCCTTCGGCGTTCTCGACCTCCTTGGTATAGCTCTTGTAGAAGATCGCGATGGTCGATTTCTCGCCCTTGCGGACCTGTCCGCCGAGTTTCTGGCACTGGCGGTAGGTCATCCAGTAAGGCGAGGCGTAGCCGCAGCCATCGGCCACCATCCACAGCCAGAAGGTGTTCATGCCGCGATAGGGCGTTCCGCAGGCGCGCAAGGGCCGCGAGACTGGCACGCCGCGCCATGGCTTGACCCAGGGTTTTGTGCCTTGCTCGAGCTTCTCGATGATGGCTGCGGTGATACGTTGGGCTGGCGAAGTCGATGCAGTGCGGCGGGATTTGGTCATGGGAGGTCTCCTGATTGCCAGGACGGAGATGCCCCGGCTCAGGAAGATCAAAGCTCCCTCCTCTCTCCATTATTTGACGACGCTAAACGCCCACACGCCGGTCGTTGAAGCATTGCCGACGGTGACCTGAATGAGGTCACCGGGTCAGCAGGCTCTATCTCCCCGCAAATGGATCATTCCGGTATGTCCGCATCTACGCGGCGATGACTTGTTCACCGCCGCACAGAATGGTGGGATCCCACTCCTCGCCTGCCTCTGTAAAGGCGTAGAGTTTCGCAATCCGCTTCCCGTCCCACTCGAAACGATAATGCGCTGTCTGTATAGTAGCCCCGAGGCAGCTGTTGTCAGTCACGGCAAGGCAAAGTGCCTTAGGTCGTTCGGGGGTGTAGAAGGCGGCGCCAGCCAATTCTGTAGGCACCTCTTCTCCCGCAGCACGGCAATCGGCGTCGCTCATGCCGATGGGAAGACTTGTAAGGTCTGCAAATGCACCTTCGACCGGGGTTTTCAGCATGCGCATGTCGATGCCGATTGGCGGCTCGCCCGTCCGCCCTAGAAAAATCTCACGCCGCCGTACGGCACGCGCCAGCGCGGTTTGCGGGTCGCTGGCCAACTCTAGCGCAGGCAATGTGCTCGGAAAGAACCGCGAGCCCTCGGGATTGATGTAGCGGAAGGGCGCATGGTTCCAGTTCTGCAGCCGCGGCGATCCTTCGCCGCCAAAGCTGACCAACAGCTGCTCCTTTGAGAGTAGACGAGGATTCGTCCGGGCCTCGGCCTCATACAGGGCATCAAAGCGGTCATTCGCGACGAGACCTCGATACACTTCCACCGAAGGAAAGCGCGATGGGATTAGCCGATATCCAAATCCTTTGAACAAATATTCCCTCACTTAGCCACCCCGCTGCGCGTCAAGATATTGTCGCACCGCGAGGATGTCCGCCATGCCCCCGCGCAGCATTACTTCAAGAGCCGATTCGCCGTCGAAAAAGTCGTTCGGTCGAAGCATCCACTCTTCGCCGCGTCGATCATCCGTAAACAGTATTCGGAGCGCTTTCCATATTGCGAGCAAGTGCGAGAGACGTTCTCCGGTGTCCCTGGGCAAACTCCCGCCCTCCTTTTTCCACTTAAAGAATGTCGATCGCCCTGGAGATCCAAGCAGGATGATCTGTTGTTCGGTCGATAGATCCCATCGCTGCGCCATTTCGAAAAATGCTTCTAATTCAGCTGGAATCGATGAAGCCCGTGAGCTCGGGTGAGCACCGGGCAGCGTGTCAGCCGACATACTTGCTCCTCAGTCCATATTTGCACTTGACGTTGCCAATAGTCCAATATCATATTGTCCGTATCGGGACGTTTTCTCGATTCTAGTCCACGATTCGCACGGGTCAAGGCTTTCCGCGCAATCATTAGGACTTGGACGACGAATTTAGATGAAGGGATTAAACAGGTGGAAGGCAACGGCAACGGCAACGGCAACGGCAACGGCAACGGCAACGGCAACGGCGGTTCCGCGATTTCGGTGACAGTCAACTATCAAGCGGCGAGCAAGGTAGAAAGCTTCCCGCGCGGCGCTAAGGTCTCCGAGGTGCTCGCATGGGCAATCACGGCATTCTCAATCGACGACGCCATCGCGACCGAGATCGAACTCGTCGTCACGGGCACGACCGAAGAGCTGCAGGGTTCGAAACCCTTGGCTTCCCTCGCCCCCGGCGGATCGACACTCACCCTCGACCTCGTGCGTGGCGACATTGCCAATGGGAGGCTCTGAGAGTGGAGGATCCCGCCATCGCACTTATTGAAGCTGACCTTGCTTCCGAGGAGTTTCGGACGGGCTGCGACGACGGACGCTGGCGGGTGATAGGTTTCGCTTATCCACGCCTCGACTTCAAGGTTTCAGCAATCGAACCCGACGGTACCGCGACTGAATATGGGTTTCGTGCCGATCTCACCAACTACCCAGGCCTCGCTCCAGAGGTGAAACTCTGGAATCTCGAAGAGGATCGCAAGCCTATCGCTGGCGAGCGACCGTCGGGTGGGAAGCGGGTCGCCGAGACTTTCAAGGACTGGGGATCGGGTACCGTTTATCGGCCGTGGGATCGTCATACCGGGCCGCATAACAACAATGCTGTCGCCAAACCCCACCTAGCGTGGAGCAAGGACCGTGACTTGGCTTTCATCTTCGAGGATCTCTATGGCATATTGGTTAGCAACGGTCGCAAGGTCGCTACTCGGACAGCGGCCTGAGTTGATCTGTGATCGCAAAGTATGGGATGCTGGAGCTGCGGAGCTTTGCCGTCGCACAAACGGCGGTCGACGCGAGAGCGGTGCATTTCTTCTTGGCATCGCAGGCTCGCCCTCAACCATTCGGCAGTTCATTTTCTACGACGATATCGATCCCGGTGCCCTCAACAGCGGTATTGTCCTGATCGATGGTCGGCGGCTTGGCGAGCTTTGGGAAATATGCCGAAATGAAGGGATGAGCGTCGTTGCCGACGTTCATGTCCATCCGGGTAGCTTTCGGCAAAGTCCCTCCGACAAGGCGAACCCAATCATCGCGGAGGTCGACCATTTGGCACTGATCCTGCCGAATTTCGCTGAAGGTTCGAATCTTCCAGGCCACATCGGAGTACATCGCTACCTGGGCAACCGTCGATGGCGAGACGAAAGCGACCGCCTTTTTCCTCCCTTTCACGTCGGAAAATATCTGTGGACCTGACCCCCGAGCTATCCCGAATTGCAAAAATGCTGATTGATGCTGAAGGCATTAGTGGCGCGGATGCCGAAGCGCGTCTTCGCGCTATGACTCTGGAAGTCATAGTCGGTGAAAATGCTCACAGTATCGCTGGGCATAATGCGATCCTCACCGCCGTAGCGGTCGGGAAGAAGACCTTTGTCGGCGGCGTCAGTGTCCGGATCGACGACGACGTACCGCTAGTTTCCGCGATGCCAGTCGGTTGCACATCGCTGCGTGAGGCAGTCGATCGGCTGGGCGCTACCAAAAACGTTGGCGTCGCAGCAATCCGTATCATTATCGGAAATGTAATCGGCGGAGCATCAGACGTTCATGCTTGGTGGGATGGCTGGAAAGGCGGAGCAGCGTCGGGACCCAGAATCTCAGGAGACGCGGACAATCCTCTCGCCGGCATTGTAGCTGGCGCGGCGACCGTGGCGTATGCTTTCGCACGGCTGCGAAATGCACATTCGCCTGGGTCTGTAGAGTTTGATCTTTGGCCGCAGAGAGCGGTGAGCAAGCCGCCGCCCTTCGCCAAGGTTTTTCTTCCCAGCGCGCTATGGCTGCTCGGCCTCGGCAATCTTGGTCAAGCATTCATGTGGTCGCTTTCGGCGCTTCCCTATCCCAATCCGCGAGCCGTAAAGCTGGTTTTGCAGGATGCTGACCAGATAAGCGCTGAAAATTGGGGAACTTCCGTGCTCGTACAGTCGGGAGAATACGGCGCCTACAAAACCGCACTCGCGGAGCAATGGGCAAAGCGGAAGGGGTTCGATGTGCGCCGCGTTGATCGCCTATTAGCCCCACATCAACGGGTGCAGGAAAATGAGCCTACGGTGGCGCTTTGCGGCTTCGATTCGATTACCGCTCGAAAACTCATCGACGGCTGCGGCTTCGAATTGGTAATCGACGCTGGTCTCGGTCGCGCCCATACCGACTTCGATGTTTTCCGTGTGACGGTGTTCGATTCTGAGTATTCGGTTGCTGCACACTTTCCAGGAGACGTTCCACGATCGGCTCCTGCGCCACAGGATTATGAGCAACTGCTCGGGTTAGACGGATGTGGAGCCGCCAAGTTTGAAGGCATTGGGATCGCAGCCCCCTTCGTAAGTGCGATTGCTGCGGCGACAACAGTGGCGCGCGCTATTGCGATTTGCAGCGGCGCAGCTGTTCCCCGAAATGAGAAACGGCGGCTGTTCGACGAAGGATCAAAGTTCGCTGCGCCAGCGACAGTGAATGCCCGGGGGATCATGCGCATAGGTTTTTCCTAGGGCGTGATGAGGCCATTAATGTGGCGCGGTTCTACCAGGTGAAGGTGGAGATTGCTTGCCCACGATGGAGCGGTCAATGTCCGCAACTGCTAACGACGGCGGATTAGTATCCCGATCCCTCTTCGGTCTACTTCCCTCTGCTTATATCCCCTGCGACAACGACAGCTTTCGGCGTTGAACGTCGGCAATGGCGGTGCCTACTGTCACGATTTTTTGGCATTTGGACCGTCGACTTTCCGAATTGCTCTTTCTGACACCACATTGGCGGAACATGGCGCAAATACGGCCCAGGTATTGGCATTGAAAAGGCGGCCCGCCCCAAGAGGGGCAGACCGCCTGCCGAGTGACCTGGACCTGTCAGGAGGGGTCAGGCAGCCTGCTCGGCAATCTCGTCAGCCGTAATGTCACTGACCGGCTCTTCGGCTTCGGCGTCAACCGGTTCGCTTTCTTCGGGACCAGCAAAACGCATTATCGAAGGCACCCAGGCCTGCGCCCGTTCCTTGATATCCGCCTCGCCGATGAAGTTGCCCGAGAAAATGCGTTCGGCAGCGCTCGCGAGTTCGGCCTTCTTCGAAGCAGCATAGCGACTGACCAGTTCGGGACCGCCGGCGGCGTCGAGCGCTTCGAGCGTGCGGGCCTTGGCTACGCGGTCGAAGTAGTTGGTCGCCGTGGGACGCCACCAATGCGCGGTCTCGATTTCGAGGAGCGAGCCCAGAGCCTCATGCATAGGCACCGAGCGCTCGCCTTCACAGGCAAGGCTCGCGACAAGGGTGCGCGAGACGAGATGGCCGAGCCAGGCCGAACGCGTCTCGTCGGAAAGTGCCCGAAACCTTGCAAACCGCTCGACATCGCTTGTCCCAGAACGCCAGCTTTCATCGAGCGACCCGGCAAACCCGGCCAGAGCAGCGCTTGCCGGTGCGTCCTTGGCTTCGAACCCGGTAACCGGGCCTGATGCCACCGGACCCAGCAGTGTCGATGCCTTCTTGGCGCGCCAATCGTGCCCATCGGCATCGGCAAGCGTGAAGACCATAAAGTCGAGCGCCAGTGCCGGATCGTTGGCGAGATGGATCGCCAGGATATCGCGGCGTTGCATCGCGAGCTCATCGAGTAGGCGCTGCGACAACGAGCTCCCCTTGGGCTTCGCCGCACCGCTCTCTTCAATGGCCTCGACCACGCCTTCGTCAGCGATCACTTCGGTCTCGGTGTAGTACTGTGGAACGAATGTCGGCTCGCCGTTGCGCGAGAGGACTAGGAAGGCACCAGCCTCGGATTTCAGTTCGTCGGCGAGTACGGGGGGACGATCATTGAGCGCGCGCATGGCGCGGTCGATCACCACGAGTTCCTGTTCGGCCTTGGCGACCTCGTCCTCGTCGCTGTCCTCGTCTTCGAGCACGGCGGCGACGCGGTCGTAGTCGGCCTCGAGCTCGCCGAGCTCCTGCGCTTCCTGCTCGGTCATCGGTGCAGGTTCGCAAGGCAAGCGATTGAGGCCGTCGACAAGGTCATGGCTGACATAGGTGCCCAGCGTCGGCCGGACCCAGGCAAGGCCATATTCGAGCGCGGCCTTTTCTGCCGCCCCTTCCATGGCCTTGTGCGCGAGGTCCTCGAGCAGCGCGACATCGATCCAGCTCTCGCTGGCATCATCGTCGAACAATTCGCGCTCGATCCGGCCACCTGCGGCGAGGTACGCATCGCGTCCGACCAGAACGGCTCGCGGATCGGAACCGCGCACCGTGGCATCAAGCACCATGCGGCGGATCGTGTCAGGCGTGATCTGGTACCAGGCGTCCTGCAACTCGGCATAGACATGCGCCTGTCGCTCGATGTCAGAGATTGCGCCGTAGGCCTTGGCCATGTCGAGCGTGATGGTGCCTTCGGCGAGCGCTTCGAAGACGCAGGGTGCGAGACTTGCCAAACGCAGCCGTCCTTCGACAAAACGGACAGTGAGGCCGAAGCGGCGCGCCACGTCTTCTGTGGTAGCCCCCGCCTCGATGATGGAGGCGAAGGCCTGGGCCTCGTCGGCCGGATTCATCGCGAGACGTTGGACGTTTTCGGCAAGGCTGGCTTCACGCACCTCGCTTTCCTCGCCTTCGATCACGAGGCAGGTGACCTCGTGGTTTTGGGACAAGGTGCCCTCTTCGGCCAGTGCCTGCAGCGCGGCGAGCCGACGACCGCCGGCCTCGACCTCGAACTTGCCGCGCTTTCCTTTGCGAACGACGAGGTTCTGCAGCAGACCGCGCGCAGCAATGTCTGCCCGCAGCTGGAGGTCGGCGAGCACGTCGCTCGACTTGCGAACGTTGCGGGGGCTCGGAACGAGCTTCTTCAAGGGGATCGACTGGATCATGGGTTTTCTCCTGATGGAATGAAGGCGCAGGTGAGGATCACGAGGCCCACAAGCCCAAAGGGCTCCCTCCACTCTCTTCAATGGCTGTGGCGAACATCTATACGACCGAGATGGGGCGATCAGGGATCGGCTAAGTTCCGATCATGAGGGCAGTTGTTCTCAATGCGCGAACCCATTCGCAGGCCCGTCATCAGCGGGCACAGGCAGATCAGTCGCCTGGACTTGAGGAAGGACGTGATCAGGCTCCGGCGTACGCGACACGGGAGCTTATCGGTTCATTCAGACACACGAAGGGGAGGAGAGAAGGGGAAACTTGAGCGCATTCGGAGGCAGCGCTCGGGTTCATCCGGACCCTGACCTCTTCAGCGGAACCTATGCATATCCGCTGCCGAGCAAGCGCTCTTCGAGAAGCGTCCGAAAATCCCGGCGCGCATCAGCAATTACGAACACGGTCACCTGACCGGGTGCTGGATCGGGCCGATACCCGTAGATGATGCGGAATGGAGAGCGCGACAATTGCCGGAATTCGGTGATCCCGAGAGCCTCAAGTTCCGGTGGAATCGGTCCTTTCTGAGGATTGTTCACAAGGGATTCGATAGACGCGACAAGGTCATCCAGCAGTGCGTCCGCACCATCATCGCCATCCGGCCCGCGCTGCTTCAGGCGGCGCTGCCAGATACCCACAAGATCGCGCTCCGCACCGGAGGTGATCTCGATCGCTACGGCGACCGCCATCATTCAGTTTGACTTACCTCGTACGCGATACGCAAGGCCTGCCACCGGGCGGGTCCGACCGGCGACAACATCGGCCTGTCCGAGCGCCAGAAGTTTTAGCAGAGCGAGCGTTTCCTGTGCGCGCTCGTAGCTGGCGACATCCTGCAGAACTGCCTTGGCTTCGCCATTCTGCGTGATGACCATTGGCCCGGCGCCATCTCCGATCTCCCGGATAATTTCGGCGCTGTGGGCCTTCAGATAGCTGATCGGTTTGATACGCTGGTCCAGCTTCATAGAACACCTTCGGACTGAATTTGGTCTTTATATAGTCCACGACTTGGCAATTGCAAAGCTCAATGCCCGATTGCGATGCCTGGGAGTATCTGGCCTGCCCTCGACACCGGGACGAACAGCCGCGTGCGGTAGCGGATGATCTCGGTGAAGCAGCCCTTGTTCTTGTACCAGTCGAGGCGATCCGGCGAGAACCCGGTCAGTTCGAGGCGCTGTTCGCCGCCGACCAGCGAGCGCTTAACGGTGAGTGGATTGTGGCTTGCGAGGCCCAGCGGTTTGCCGCTGGCAAGGACAAGGTCGCCGATCTGCTCAGCCGATGGTCCGGCAACTCCGGACAGGCCAAAGGTTTCGGCGATCGCAGCGAGATCGATATCGAGCACTTCGCGGCCGATGATCGACTGGCCGTCCTCGGCAACGAGCCGGGTGACGCGGACATGATCGCCGGGCAGGCGCTTCCAGACCGGCAGCAGCAGCCCGGTGGCGAGATGGACGCGCTCGGTCATCGGTGAAGCGGCGGCCTCCTCTTCCTCGGCCCGCCAGGCGCTGGTGAACGCGGTGACGCCAATTTCTTCCCAGTGGCTTTCACCGAGCGCCTCAAGCGTCCAGTTCGCGGACTTGAGCGGTCGAAGCAAGCGTCGGCGTTCGATCACGGCCCCGTCGTCAGCGATGAGGCGCCGGGCTGGAACCGACAGCGCAACCTTGCCCGACCGCGCATTGCGCATCGGGATCGCGTGCGGGCTACCGATCTCGTGCGTCCGCACCAGGCGTTGCAATCGCATAGGCCTAAGGTGCTTGGTCACTTCGAGCGAGACGAGACGGGTCTCGGCTACGGTCACGGGGTCGGTGCGAAGAAGTTCATCTGTCAGGACCGTAAAGTGATCGACCCTGACGGTCTCCAGTCCCTGGTCGAGCGTTCCGGCTTCACGCGCAGCCTCGATCCGCGCTTCGACGAGGCCGAGATATTCATCGAAGATTGCGTTCTGGAGCGCGATCGGCAGCGCAAGAATGCGGTTGAGCCAGCGCTGGATCGTCGGGAGATTATCGGTCAGTCCACCATCGGGGTTTTCGAGCCGGAGGCCGGTGCGCTCGACGAAGTTGGCAAAGGTGGTGGCTTCGAGCTTGCCGTCATAGAGCAGCTGGAACCAGCGGCTGAGCGCGTCGCGCGCATAGTCGCTTTCAAGATTGTCTGCCGGGTCGAACAGGTTCTGTCCGCCCGTCTGGCGCTGGCCGCGCGTCAGCGCGCCCAAGGCATCGAGCCTTCGCGCAATGGTCGAGATGAAGCGGCGTTCGCCCTTCACGTCGGTGGTTACCGGCCGGAACAGCGGGGCCGAGGCCTGGTTGGTGCGGTTCGTGCGACCGAGACCCTGGATGGCGTTGTCGGCGCGCCATCCCGGTTCAAGCAGGAAGTGAACCCGGCGTTGCTGATTCCGACAGCCGAGGTCGGCATGATAGGAACGCCCCGTGCCGCCCGCATCCGAGAAGACGAGGATGCGCTTGGTCCCTTCCATGAAGCTTTGCGCTTCGGCGACATTTGCGCTCGAGCTTCGCCGTTCGAGCCGCTGCTGGCCGTCACGGCCCAGGATCAGCCTGCGGGTGCGGCCCGTCACCTCGGCCACCGCCTCGGTCCCGAAGCGCTCGATGATCGCGTCGAGCGCGGTAGCGATGGGCGGCAGTGCGCAGAGCTGTTCGATCAGCGCATCGCGCGCGGCAATGGCACGCGAGCAGAAAACGGGATTGCCCTCTCCGTCGCTCATTGCCTCGGAGCGAAGATTGCCATCCTCGTCGGCGAAGACCTGCATCAGGCGCACAGGGAAGCTCTTCGCAAGATAGTCGATAACATATTCACGCGGGGACAGATCGATGTCGAGCGCTTCGCGTTCCTCGTCGGACAGGTCGGCAAGACGTCGGTCGAGCATGGCCTCGGCGGTCGAGACCAGCTGCACGACAACCGAGTGCTCTTCGCCAAGGGCTACTTCCATCGCGGGGATCAGGCTCGGCAATTTCATCGAAAGCAGGAGCTGGGCAAAGAAGCGCTGCTTGGTGCCTTCGAAGATCGATAGCGCCGCAGCCTTGGCATTGCGGTTGAGCGTGTCGCCGCTGTCCTCGTCGACCACGCGGGTTGCCTCCAGGGCCGCTTCCAGGTTGCGGTGAATGATCGCCCAGGCATCGGCATAGGCATCGTAGATCCGTACCTGCGCTTCGGTCAGGCTGTGTTCGAGGATTTCGTACTCGACCCCGGCAAAGGACAGCGCACGTGCGAGATAGAGGCCCTGGGCCTTGAGGTCACGGGCGACGAGTTCCATCGCCGCCACACCGCCAGCGCGGATTTCGGTCATGAACGCTTCGTGGGTCGGGAAGGCAGTTTCGGGTCCCCACAGGCCGAGCCGGGAAGTGTAGCCGAGGTTGGCGATATCCGAAGCACCCGTGGCCGAAGCATAAAGCACCCGGGCGCGCGGCAGATGGTTCTGGAGCCGTAGACCCGCCATCCCTTGTTCGGAGCCCTTGACCTTGCCGCGGATTGAAGCGCTCCCGAGTGCATTGGCCATGGCGTGGGCTTCCTCGAAGGCGATCACGCCATCGTAGTCCTCACCCGCCCAGGCAAGGATCTGGTCGAGGCGCGTATCCTCGGCGCGCCCCGAGCGCAGCGTCGGGTAGGTGACGAAGAGAATGCCTTCGGACATCGTTACGGGCTGGCCGAGTTTCCAGCGCGAGAGCGGCTGGAGATCGAGCGGCAGCCCGCCAAGCGCTTCCCAGTCGCGGCGTGCATCTTCGAGCAGCGCCTCGTTCTTCGTGATCCAGATATGGCGACGCTCGCCGGCGAGCCAGCGATCCATGATGACCGCGGCGATCTGCCGTCCTTTGCCCGCTCCGGTTCCGTCGCCGAGGAAGAAGCCTTGGCGGTAGGCGTGGCCGTCGTTGGCAAGCTCAAGCGAGGTGCCTTCCTGGCTCACCTTGAACTGACCCGGAAGATCGCGCGCAAATGCCTGGGCAGCGTAGACCAGTGTCTCGCATTGCGCTTCGGACAGCAGGCCATCGGCCTGCCAAAATGCGGGAATGCGCGGGCAAACATCGGGCTGCGGTGCCGCGACCGAACCCATGGCGACCGATTCTACGAGCGGGGTGGGATGGACCGGAGCATCTTCGAAGGCGATGCGGCTGGGCCGGTAAGGCAGGTAGATGCCTGCCTGTTCGGGCACAGGCGCGGGGTCGGCGAGGACCGAATAGGCAAGGTCGATCGCATTCGCCGTCGCTGCTGGTGTCGCGGCGAACGGCGCCACCGGCCGCACCGGCCCGCTTTGGGCCGAAGTCTTGCCAAGGAGGCGCACTGGCTTGCCGAGAGGCAGGCGATGGATGTTGGCGGAGGTCTGTACGCGTGGCGGAAGCGCAGTGATAAGCTCGTGGAGCGAGATGAGGTCGGCAGTATCTCCGGTGATCGCAGGCGAGGACGCAGTCGGCGTCTTGTCGAACACAACCAGGCGAACAGCGATCCCCGTCCCTGTCCGGCGAAACATCTGCTGCAGGCGAACATCGAGGAGCAGCGATGCTTCGTCCTGTTCCTTGGCGAAGGTGGAGGCGTCGAAGCCTTCAGGCATAATGGCGACGATCCTCGCCCGATTAGCAGCGGCCCGGATCGCACCGCGTAGGTGACGCATAGCGGTCTCACCGTCCTTGCCGCGTTCCAGGCTGTGAGCGAACGGCGGGTTCATCAGCACGGCAGACGGAACAGGGCCGCGAAGCAAGTCGGCGATCAGTTCCCCGTCATGCGCAGTGATGGTGGCCGTGGGGAAGACGTGGGCCAGACCGTCTCGTCTTGCCGGATCGATCTCGTTGAGGAGCAGCGAAGCGTTCTGGAGGCAACCCCAGAGAGCAAGGGCACCATTGCCTGCGGACGGTTCGAGGAGCGTGTCTTCCGCGCAGACAGCTGCGGCCTTCGCCATCAGACAGGCCAGCATTGGCGGGGTCGAGAACTGCTGGAGCTCGACCTGTGCTTCGCTGCGAACGTGCCGTGGCGGCAAGGCTGCTTCGAGCCAGTCGAACCGCGCTTCGGCTTCGTGTACATTCGTCGCCAGATCGATCCGTGAGGACTCTCGAAGCCAGAGTAGTGCGCCGATCTCGACCGCGCTGTTGTAGTCGTCGATGGTCCAGGCGATTCCCCAATCCAGAACACCGGTCTCTTCGGCGAACAGCCCGGAAATGTCGGTACGGGTAAGATGACGTCCCGAAGCAAGAAGCGCGGCAACTCGGGTGCCAATGGCATAGGCCAAGGGCATGGACGGCAACTGCTCGCCGGCGGGAAACAGGTCTGATTGAAACATGGCATTTCGTCCTCCTGATGAAGGCATCGGGACACGCCCTCCGCCGGATCAGGAATTCGAGAAGCCCTCTCTCCTCTACCGCGTCGCCTTGCGGCGCAGCCATGCTGTCAGCTCATCGTTCCAGTCTGTGTCGCGTGACGATGGCTTGCGAACGTGGATCGTCCGCCCATCGCGGGCATAGGCGGCCAGGGCACGCGACGCGGCCAGCTCGCCGCCAGCATCGTGATCGACGAAGAGGTGAAGCTCGGTCACGCTCTCAGGCACGCTGACGAGACCGAAGCGCTCATTACCCAGGGTTGCCCAGACGGGAATGCCGGTGAGAGCATAGGCCGACATCGCGCTTTCGATGCCCTCCGCGAGGCCGAGCTTGCCGGAGGTAGGAGCGAAAAGGCGGACAGCAGCTTCCCCGAACGCGCCGAGCGCGCGCTTCGGTTTGTCGAAATCGGCCTTGGCATTGCCCGAAAGGAACGTGCGATGGATGGCGATCGGCCCCTCGTCGAGGCTGACTGCCGCGATCATGGCGGGCAGAAAGCGTGTTCGTCCCTTCGGACCAAGCGGCGTTCGTGGGTGGAAGCGCAGCGCCGGCGATGCGGCGAGGATGCCGCGGCTCTCAAGATATGCCTTTGCCGGACTGGCACGCAGTGGCTGTGCATCGCGCCAGATCCTCAGCGCTGCCGCCGAGGGTTTGCGGGTGCTGGTCGATTCGGGTTCGTTGGTGGTCGCAGAACCTGAAAAAAGCGCCGGTGCCTCGAAACCTTCACGCGCCAGAGCAGCCAGCACGCTCTGCTGGTCGCATCCCGCAAAACAGTGGAAGAGGATGGCTTGTCGCCCGAGCGATATGCCGAGCGAGGGTGTGCGGTCGTCATGTGCGGGGCAACGAGCCATGCCCTTGGTGCCGGACCATTTGCCGCCCCGGTTTTCACAGATGCGGCGGGCGGCTTCTTCCAAAGAGCTTATCTTGGTGGAATATCGGTGGGACATGGCACATCGCGATCCTTTCGGCTCGCTCACAAAGGCCCTCCTCCCCTCCAGCCCTTCTGTGTTGTAAGAACAGGTCGGAGGGGATTCACGTCTGCACTGCGAGCCCGTCGATTTGAGCGTCACATCGACATCGCCGCTCACCCGCGAGGTCTACCGATTATTCGTAGTGACTTCTCACTAGCGCCATTGATCCTTATTGCTGCCCCACGACCTGGTCAGTTTAGATCATGCGACACGTTACCTAATCGAAAATTCCGGTCCGATCTTTCCTTTTGCAAATCGCGTCGTGCCTTCGGAAGGTAGTCCCGCCAAGTCCGTCGATGAGTGATATGGCTGATTTTGCCGGGCTTGCTCATTCCCGCCATCGCGGCAACCGCCATTCTGCCATGGCCGGGTTGATCATTTTCACGAGCGAATAATGTCTTCGCGCGTTCGATTTCCTCGTCTGAATAATGCATTCGATGCTCCATCGGGTTGGACCTGCGAGAGCGTTCGAACGAAATTCGGCGAACCCTCTGCAGGGTCCGCCGGTTAACCTCCAACTGGAGGACGGGACCTCGGAATTCTTCCGAAGCTGTCGGCTTGTGCCGACATGCGTGACGTTTGCGATATAGTCGCTGAGACAATTCGCGCAACTGCACAGCGACTTTTGAAGCACGATGGTCAAGCCGCGGCCTAGCGACCGCTCACCAGCGCCTCTCCACTCAGTCATGGTCATTGTAAGCCTCGTGCAGGAGGCGGTGAAGCATCTTCCTTCGGTAAATCTGCTTCAAGCGAAAGAGCACAAAAACATGACATATCATTTCTATTTGCGGAACTTCGCATGATATGTCATATATCGGGCCATGCCCCGTTCGTCTCGAGCTGCTAGCGGACTACCGCCCCAGAGCCAACGTGCGATTACACGGCTAGGCAAGGATATCACCCTTGCTCGCCGCCGGAGAAAACTTCCTCAGCGTTTAATGGCCGAGCGCATGATCGTCTCGGTTCAAACGCTGCAACGCCTCGAAGCGGGAGATCCTACCGTGGGCCTCGCGGTTCTGGCGAGCGCCCTGCATGTCCTAGGGATGACACAGCGCCTTGCCGAGCTGGTAACCCCAGACAGTGACCGGGCTGGCATCAGCGAGGATTTGTCCCGCCTGCCCCAGAAGACCCACGCTGTCAGCGACGATGATCTGGATTTCTAGCAAGCCGTGACGACCATCCGCACCTATGTCTTCGTGCATCTTGAGGAGGGGCCTGTTCCGGCAGGCCTTCTCACGATGACCGACGAACCGCGCAACCAGTTTGCTACCTTCGCTTACGGGCGGCGTTATCTGGAACGCGCTGACCGTATTGCGGTCGATCCTGTAGCTCTGCCGTTGCACGAAGCTGGAACTTCTCGAACATTCAGGACGGAAGAAGGCTTTGCCGTGTTCGGTGGCATTCGGGATGCTGCTCCTGACGGCTGGGGCCAATACCTAATGTACAAGGCGATGGGCGATCGCTTGCCGAGCGAAATCGATCTCATTCTGGCCTCGGGCGAACATCGCGTGGGTGCGCTCGCCTTTGGGCCGACGTCCGCGCAGCCTGAGAGAATTATACCATGGGGGGACGGCCCTGCTCCGGGCGAAGAGTTCACGCTCGCAGAGCTAGCAGAAGCCGCCGAACGAGCGCAGCATGTCGACGAACTCGACGAGAACTTGAGGGCGTTGCTAGCCGCCGGGTCATCTCTGGGCGGCGCCCGGCCGAAGGCTGCTACAAAAATCGGCGACAAACCCTGGATCGCGAAATTTCAGAAGCGGGGAGACAGCTTCCCCGAATGCCGGGTCGAACTGGCGACAATGCGGCTTGCCAGCGAATGTGGTCTCGATGTGCCGCCACTCGACTTCCGCTGTGTCCTTGATCGCGACATCTATCTGATCGAGCGGTTCGATCGGATTCCTCACGGCAACTGGCTGGAACGCAGGCCCTTTGCTTCGGGACTCACAATGCTCGGGGCGCATGAGAGCGAGGTCAGCAGCTTCAGCTATGCCGATCTCGCAGGAGCGATCCGGCAATTCGGAACCGAAGTGCGCCAGGATCTGCACGAATTATTTCGTCGTATGTTGCTCAATATCCTCGTCACCAATGATGATGATCACCTGCGTAATCATGGCTTCCTGTTCGATGGTGAGGGATGGCGGCTTTCGCCGCTTTACGATGTAGTGCCGAAGCCGCAGCTGGGACTGGAGCGCCGGCTCGTCCTCGGCGTCGGGCCGGAAGGTCGCGCTGCAACGATCGAGAATGCTCTCGCCGGTGCCGCGGTCTTCGACCTCGGCCCTGATGACGCGAACGCAATCGCCGAAGACATGAGCAGAATCGTGGCGACACGGTGGGAACACCTATTCACAGAAGCAGGGATAAGCGCGGCTGATCGCAAGCGTTTCGCAACCTGCTTCCGGTTGGCAGCACCCGCCTCATGATCGCAAACGCAGAAATCGGTTCATGGGGGCGCGTGCTTAACAAATTTGGCATGGTGATTACCGGGTGATTGCTAGCCGAGAAAATGGGCATCAAAAAATGCTGATTAATGATTATATATCAGCGTATTATGATAGTATGACTACTAAGGTCTGGTATTTCCGGTATCGCCGCCGCGGCTGAGGAAATGGCGCGGCCGGGGGAACCGGCAGAGGTCCGGATGGCTTGATCTCCTGAACCAAACAGGAGCAGGTCCGTGGCCGACAATTCCCTTAAAGCCGTCTATCTTTCGCAATTGCAGACCATGGCGAGCGCCGACCGGCAATCGCTGGAGCTGACCAAGCAGCTAAGCGACCGGGCGAGCGACGACGCCTTGCGCGAAGGCCTGGAGAACGGGACCTGCGGGATCGAGGAGGGGCTGGAGAAAGTCCTCTCCGTCCTCGAGAATCATGGGTCAGGCGATGGGAACGCACCGGTATCGGAAGCGATGGCCGGGCTGGTCGCCGATACGAAGGCGCGGGTGTTCGATGCCGACCTGCCCGATGACGCTGGCCGCGATGCCGCGATCATCGCGCAATACATGCAGCTGACCTATTACGGTCTCGCCGGTTACAAGACCCTGAGCGAGTTCGCGAAAAGGCTGGGCCTGTTTGACGACGCCGATGCGCTGCAGACCTGTTACGAGAATGCACAGGACGGCCAGTCCGACATGCACGACCTCCTGAGCGGCAAGGCATTGGAGAAGGCAGCATGATCACGACGACCAACCCCGCCACCGGCCAGACCGTCGCCGAATACGAGGAATTGTCGGCATCCGGCATCGAGGCAAAGCTGGCCCGGGCGGACAAGGCCTATGCCGATTGGAGCAGGTCCCCGATCAGCCGGCGATGCGACCTGCTGGCGAAACTCGGCGATCTCTATGAACAGCATTCGGACGAACTGGCAAAGCTCGCCGTTACCGAAATGGGCAAGCCCATCTCGCAGGCCCGCAGCGAAGTCGAGAAATGCGCCAGCCTCTTTCGCCATTACGCTGAAAACGGCCCGCCCATGCTGGATCCGCTGGAATGGCAACTAGGCGATGGCGGGAAGGCGGTGGGCCGCTGGTTGCCACAGGGCCCGGTCCTGGCGGTCATGCCGTGGAACTTTCCGTATTGGCAGGTCGTGCGCTTTCTCGCCCCGACCATCCTTGCAGGCAATGTCGGCGTGCTGAAACATGCCAGCATCGTGCAGGGCGTCGCAGCGAAGCTGGAAGAAATGGTCCTGGAAGCCGGCGGGCCGGAAGGCGTCTTCCAGAACCTGTGCGTCACATCCGATCCCATCGGCGACGTCATTGCCGACGACCGCATCGTGGCAGCCACCCTGACCGGCAGCGAAGGCGCCGGAAGCGCGGTGGCTCAGCAGGCCGGAAAGCACCTGAAGAAGGTCGTTCTGGAACTGGGCGGTTCCGATCCCTTCATCGTCATGCCCAGCGCCGATCTCGATCAGGCTGTCGCCGATGCCGTGACGGCCCGCATCCAGAACAACGGCCAGTCCTGCATCTGCGGCAAGCGGACGATCGTCCACGCAGACATCTCCGACGATTTCGCCGACCGTTTCGTCGCGGCGATGAAGGACATCGAGCCGGGCGACCCGATGGACGAGGATACGCGCCTCGGACCGCTATCGAGCACCGAGCAGCGCGATACCGTGCTGGAACAGGTCGAAACCGCGAAGAAGGAGGGCGCGACCCTGATGTTCGGCGCGGAAAAGCTGGATCGCGACGGCGCATGGATGACGGCCGGACTGCTGACCGATGTGGAACCGGGCAGCGAAACAGGGACCGACGAGATTTTCGGGCCCGTCGGGCAGCTTTATAAAGCGCAGGACAGGGAAGACGCGGTCAGGATCGCCAATGCGATACCCTACGGCCTCGGCTCTGCGGTTTGCACCACCGACGAAGAGGAGCAGGAATTCTTCGCCCGCAATATCGAGGCCGGCATGACCACGTTCAACGCGGTCAACGGATCGAAGATCGAGGCCCCGTTCGGCGGGATCAAGAAATCGGGCCATGGCCGCGAACTCGCGCAGTTCGGCCTGCACGAATTCATGAACCTGAAAACGGTGGTCTACCCCGCCTGAGCGGAGGGTAATCCACGGTAGCTCGGAAGTGGGTGATTGTCCTTGAACAGTCGCCCACTCCGGTCGGCGAAGTCTATCCGACGACACCTGCGGCTGCCAGCACCGACAGTGTCAGCAGATCCGGAGCGATAGCCGTCATCGGCGCGATCTGGACCGGCTTTTCCATGCCGACCAGCATCGGGCCAACGGTCGCATCCCCGCCCAGTTCGCGCAGCAGTTTGGCCGACAGGTTGGCGCTTTGCAGGCCCGGCATGATGAGGACGTTGGCGGGGCCCGAAAGACGGCTGAAGGGATAGAGCTGCATAACTTTCTCGTTCAGCGCAGCATCGGGCGCCATCTCGCCTTCATATTCGAAGCCGACATCCTCCTCGTCGAGGATGGCCACCGCCTCGCGGATATTGTTCAGCCATTGGCCGGAAGGGTTGCCGAAGGTGGAATAGGACAGGAACGCCACGCGCGGTTCGTGCCCCATGCGGCGCGCGACGGCAGCCGTTTCCTTGGCGATATGCGCCAGCTCTTCCGCCGTGGGGCGCTCGTTTATGGTGGTGTCGGCGAGGAAGGTCGTGTGCGACTTGCCGATCATCATGTGAATGCCGAACGGGACTGCGCCCTCTTTCGGGTCCAGCACGCGGTTCACTTCGCGTGCGGTCTGCGAGAAGGTGCGGGTCAGGCCGGAAATCATCGCATCGCCATGACCCAGCGCCACGAGCAGCGCGGCGAAGACATTGCGTTCCTGATTGACCATGCGGCTGACGTCGCGCTGGGTGTATCCCTTACGCTGCAGGCGCTTGTACAGGAACTCGTTCATCTCCGGCACCTTGTCCGAGATGTTCGAATTCTCGATCTCGAAACTGCCCGGATCGTCGACGCCCAGGGCGTGCAGGCGGTCGACGACGTTCTTCGTCCGACCGACAAGGATGGGCGTCCCGTAGCCGAAATCGCGGTACTGGATGGCGGCGCGCAGGACGACGTCTTCCTCCGCCTCTGCAAACACCATGCGTTTCGGGTTAGCCTTGCACTGGTCGTACACCCGCGTGAGCGCGGAAGTGGTGGGATTGAGCCGCGCCTTCAGGCTCAGGCGGTAGGCATCGAAATCCTCGATCCGGTCCTGCGCGACGCCGCTATCCATCGCCGCCTTTGCCACGGCCGAGGACACGACTTCCATCAGGCGCGGGTCAAACGGGGCGGGAATGATGTAATCGCTGCCGAACTTGTGGTTGATACCATAAGCGGCGGCCACTTCCTCGGGCACGCGTTCGCGGGCCAGCGCGGCGATGGCTTCGGCCGCCGCGACCTTCATCTCCTCGTTGATGGCGGTCGCGCGCACGTCCAGAGCGCCGCGAAAGATGAAGGGGAAGCCCAGCACGTTGTTAACCTGGTTGGGATAGTCGCTGCGCCCGGTGGCGATGATCGCGTCGGGGCGGACCTTCTTGGCCTCGTCCGGCATGATCTCGGGCACGGGGTTGGCCATTGCGAAGATGATCGGCTGGTCCGCCATGTCCTCGATCCATTCCGGCTTCAGCGCGCCGGCCGCCGACAGGCCGAGAAAGATGTCCGCGCCCTTCAGCGCTTCGTGCAGGTCCTTCGCGTCGGTTTCTACCGCGTGGGCGCTCTTCCACTGGTCGACATTCTCGCGTCCCGGAGTGATCGGGCCGGAGCGATCGCACACGATGACCTGATCGTGCGGGATGCCGAGCGCCTTGATCAGCGCGGTGCAGGCGAGAGCGCTGGCGCCTGCGCCGTTCACCACCATGCGGCAGTCCTTCAGATTGCGGCCGGTCAGGTGGCAGGCATTGATCAGGCCGGCGGCAGCGATGATCGCGGTGCCGTGCTGGTCGTCATGCATGACGGGAATGTTCATGCGTTCGCGCAGGGCCTGTTCGATGATGAAGCATTCGGGCGCGGCGATGTCTTCCAGGTTCACGCCGCCAAAGCTCGGCTCCATCAGGGCGACCGCCTCGATGAACTTGTCCGGGTCTTCCGTGTCCAGTTCGATATCGATCGAATCGACGTCGGCGAAGCGTTTGAACAGGACGGCCTTGCCTTCCATCACCGGCTTCGATGCCAGCGCGCCAAGATTGCCAAGGCCGAGGATGGCCGTCCCGTTGGAAATGACCGCCACGAGGTTCGCGCGCGCCGTGTATTTCGCCGCATCGGCGGGATTTTCGGCAATCGCTTCCACCGGTGCAGCCACGCCCGGCGAATAGGCGAGGCTCAGGTCGCGCTGCGTTGCCATGGGCTTGCTGGCGACGATCTCGATCTTACCCGGCCGGATCGTCTCGTGATAGAAAAGCGCCTCGCGCGTCGTGAAACCGGCCTGCTTTTCACCCGGTGCGTTATCGTCTGCCATGCCAACCTCTTGCAATGATGGAGGTGCCACTATCGCGTGCCGGGCGCGAGCGATAGGGGAAAGCCGTGTCCGCGTGACTCCCGAATCGTCGCCGCTGGGGCTACGCCGTCCCCGTGGCAGCCAAATCGACCCCCATGATGGAGCAATATCTGGCCCTGAAGGAAGAGGCCGGGGAGTGCCTGCTGTTCTACCGCATGGGCGATTTCTTCGAACTGTTCTTCGACGATGCGAAGGTCGCGGCAGGCGTGCTGGACATCGCCCTGACCTCTCGCGGGGAGCAGGACGGGGAGCCGGTGCCGATGTGCGGTGTGCCGGTGCATTCGGCGGAAGGGTATCTCGCGCGCCTGATCAAGGCAGGCTGCCGCGTCGCCATTGCGGAGCAGACCGAGACCCCGGACGAGGCCAGGCAGCGCGCCAGGCGCGAAGGATCGCCGGTGTCGAAGGCGCTGGTCGCGCGCGACATCGTGCGCTTCGTCACCGCCGGTACGCTGACCGAAGATGCGCTGCTGGAACCGCGCCGGGCAAACCTGCTGGCTGCGGCATGCGAGGTACGGGGCATTATCGGGCTGGCCGCCATCGACATTTCCACCGGACGGATGACGCTGGAAGAGGTCGCGCACGGCTCAGTGGACGCGGCGCTGGCACGCCTTTCGCCGAGCGAGGTCATCGTGCCCGAAGGGTGGGAGCCTGCCCCGGCAGGCGCCATCGCTCGGCCCAAAACGGATTTCGGCAGCGACGAGGGCGAGGCGCGGCTGAAATCGATCCACAAGGTCGCGACGCTGGACGGGTTCGGAAGCTTTTCCCGCGCCATGATGGCGGCAGCGGGCGGTCTCGTCGCCTATCTGGACCATGCCGGGCGCGGCACCCTTCCCCTCCTGCTCCCGCCTGTTGTGCAGGGGGGCGAGCGTCACATGGCGATGGACGCCGCTACGCGCAGCAGCCTGGAAATACTGGCGGCACAAGACGGGCGGCGCGAAGGCAGCCTGCTGGCCGCCATCGATCGCTGCGTGACCGGTGCAGGTGCCCGGCAACTGGCAGAGGACCTGGGCGCGCCGCTATACGACAGCGCCGGGATCGAGGAACGCCTCGCGCTGGTGCGGTTCTTCCACGAGGATCCTCTGCTGCGGGCGGACCTGCGCGGTGTCCTGCGTTCCGTACCCGATATCGGCCGGGCGCTGGGCCGGATCGTCTCGGCCCGGGGAAGCCCCCGCGATCTGGGGCAGGTGCGCGACGGCCTGGCCGAATCGCGGCGGCTGCGCGACCATCTCTCGGCCCAGCCCGACCGGCCGGCCCTGCTGGAAAGCCTGCTGCCTGCAATGGGTGGCCACGGAGCGCTGGTCGACCTGCTGCAACGCGCACTGGTGGCATCGCCGCCGACCTCGCGCGACCAGGGCGGCTTCGTTGCCGAGGGGTTCGACGCAGCGCTCGACGAATTGCGCGCCACGTCCGGCAATGCACGCCGGGCGATCGCCGCGCTGGAGGCCCGCTACCGCGAGGAAACCGGCGTCGAGCGACTGAAGATCAAGCATAATGGCGTGCTGGGCTATTTCGTCGAGGTGCCGAGCAAGCATGCCGACACGCTGATGGCGCCGGACAGCGGATTTACCCATCGCCAGACCATGGCCGGCGCCGTCCGGTTCAACTCGCTGCAACTGCACGAGGAAGCCGGACGCATCAGCGAAGCGGGCGGCAGGGCGCTGGCGGCGGAAGAGGCGCATTTCGAGGAATTGTGCGAACAGGTTGCCGCCAGCCGCGAAGCCATCGCCGCGACCGCCGACGCACTGGCCCGGATCGACGTATCCGCCGGGCAGGCGGAGCGGGCGGCCGACGGAAACTGGGCCCGGCCCGAGATAATGGACGAAGCCTGCCTCGAGATTACGGCCGGCCGGCATCCTGTGGTCGAGAGCGCTCTTGCCGCGTCCGGCGGGCGGTTCGTGCCCAATGACTGCACGCTGGCTCCGGACAATCGGCTCTGGCTGATCGGCGGGCCGAACATGGGCGGCAAGTCGACCTTCCTGCGCCAGAACGCGCTGATCGTCCTGCTGGCCCAGGCCGGGGGCTATGTCCCGGCGGACGCTGCGCGGATCGGGCTGGTGGATCGCCTGTTCAGCCGTGTCGGCGCATCGGACAATCTGGCGCGTGGCCGTTCCACCTTCATGGTCGAGATGGTGGAGACCGCCGCCATCCTGTCCCAGGCGACGGAGCGCAGCTTCGTGATCCTGGACGAGGTCGGGCGAGGCACGTCGACCTATGACGGGCTGGCGCTGGCCTGGGCGGTCGTGGAAGCGGTGCACGAGACGAACCGCAGCCGCTGCCTGTTCGCGACGCATTACCACGAGTTGTCGCGGCTGGCGGATAGCTGCGATGCGCTGAGCCTGCACCATGTCCGTGCCCGCGAATGGAAAGGGGACCTGGTCCTGCTTCACGAACTGGCAGACGGGCCTGCGGACCGCAGCTACGGTCTTGCCGTGGCCAAGCTGGCAGGCGTGCCGCAGGGCGTCGTCAAACGCGCCAAATCGGTGCTCGACCGGCTCGAGAAGGGCCGCGCGGAAACCGGCGGGCTAGCGGCGGGCCTGGGCGACCTGCCCCTGTTCGCCGCAGCGCTGGCGCAGCCGGATGCAGACGAGAGCGATGCCTTGCGCGACAGGCTGGACGCACTGGACGTCGATTCCCTCGCCCCGCGCGAAGCCCTGGACCTGCTTTACGATCTGAAGCGCCTGGCAGGCGAAACCAAAGATTAAGGACACGGTGGATAGGTTTACGGCATGTCAGGTCCGATGCTCCGGAACCGGGTGGCCGCCATCGCCATCGTCGTCCTCACCTTGGCCGGTGTGGCGAGCCTTGTGGGTACCGAGGACAATGAAGGCGCCCTGACGTCGGCGACGAAGGCATTGGCCGAAAAGGCCGCTGCGTCCTCGGAAACGGGACTGCGCAATCCTGATGCAACTGCCCCGGCCGCCGTCACGGACATGGCCGCGCCGCCTCCTTCCGCCCAATTTCCCACCGAGTTTGCCGATGACGAGAGCCTGATCGACGACGCCAGGGGGTTCGATCCATCGCCCGTCGTCGACGACCCGGCAGAGGGTGAAGTGGTCGGCGTCGTCGAAGGCAATGAGAACGGCGTCTCGCAACCGGGCGCCGAGGTTTTGGAACCCTAGGACGCCGTTCATGCGTTAGGCGCGCATGGGCGAGAAACACGACATCTCCGACAAACACCGGAATACCGACAGCAACGACCTTGCTGCAGAGCGGACCGACCTGGCGGAAGACCGCAACATCATGGCGATGGAGCGGACCTTTGCCGGGTGGATGCGGACGGCCTTTGCTGCCATCGGTATCGGCCTCGCATTCAGGGCCGTTTTCGGCGAATTCGACCCGCCGTGGCTCGCCCGCGCCATTGCGACCGCCTTCATCCTGCTGGGCGCATTCGTCGCGTTAACGGCAGAGCGGCGCGCTTGCCGGACCTTCACCCGGCTCAACGCACACCAGCTTCATGCGCCGGAAATACCCAGTATTCGCTGGCTGGGATGGGGCGTCACTGCCGGCGCGGTCTTTCTCGCCATAGCCCTGTGGATCCTGCACGACGGCTGATCCCTAAGACCAGCCGCCGCCTGAAACAGGATTGATCAGTTCAAATCAGGTGCCGTCGCCACGCAGGCCATCAGGCTTGGCCGCCTTGCCATACTTGTCGACATTGTCGTCATGGTTCGGCTCGCCCTTGTAGGCGTTCATGTCGACCCGGCCCGAACTTTCCATGTCGCGCATGTGATCGACCGTGTCCTGCGTCGAATCGCCCATCAGGCCTGAGCTGTTGTCGCTTTTCGTGCTTTCGGTCGGGCTGCCGGTTTCGCGGGTCGTCTGCTGTGCTTCGCGGGCGACTTCCTGCGCCTGGTTGCGATGGTCGTCCTGCTCGTCATTGTGGTTTTCAGGGGCAAGGTTCGCCATCCGCTCTTCCTTGCTTTCGCCAACGTCGGGGGTTGTCTTGTTCGTATCGGTCATGCCGGAAATCTCCTTTGCATGACCAACGGGCATGGCCCCCACCCGTTCCTACCGCGTGGCGACGGGCGCTTCACCGGAATAGTCGTAAAAGCCCCGGCCTGTCTTGCGGCCGAGCCATCCGGCCTCGACATATTTCACCAGCAGCGGAGCTGGGCGATACTTCGTGTCGCGCGTGGTCTTGTAGAGCACCTTGATGATGTCGAGGCAGGTATCGAGCCCGACGAAATCGGCCAGTTGCAGCGGACCCATCGGGTGGTTCAGGCCAAGGCGGCACCCCTTGTCGATATCTTCGATGCTGGCGGTGGACTGGCCCAGCACGAAGACCGCCTCGTTGATCATCGGCAGCAGGATGCGGTTGACGACGAAGCCGGGCTCGTCCTGCGACAGCACGACTTCCTTGCCCAGACCTTCTGCAAAGGCGATCGTGCGATCGGTCACGTCCTTCGCCGTAGCGAGGCCCGGGATGACTTCGATCAGGCCCATCACGGGGACCGGGTTGAAGAAATGCAGGCCGATGAAGCGTGCCGGATCGGGCGAGAAGTTCGCCATCCGGGTAATCGGGATGGAACTGGTGTTGGAGGCCATGATCGCGCCTTGCGACAGGACTTCGCTCGCCTTCTCGAAGATCGCCTGCTTGATCGGCTCTTTCTCGGTCGCGGCCTCGATGATCATGTCGGCCTCCGCCATCGGCGAATAATCGCCGACCGGCTCGATCCGGGCGAGCAGCGCCTCGGCATCGGCGACTTCCATCTTGCCCCGGCCGACCAGCTTGCCCAGGGCGGCATCGATTTTCTTGAGCGAGGCTTCCGCAGTGGCGAGATCGATATCGGCCAGCAGCACCTTCTTCCCGTGCTGTGCCACGGTCTGGGCAATGCCCGACCCCATCTGTCCGGCCCCGATCACGCCAATGGTCTGCATAATGATATCCGTCTCTTCGCAGTTGCAGCAAAGAGGCGCTGTTAGCGGTGTCTCACACGGAAAGCTACCGCAGAGGCATTACGCGCCTTACCGGTTCTGACCCGGCACCCAATTCACGTCAGCGCGCCCATCGTCGTTCAGCACCCGGGCCATCACGAAAAGCAGGTCGGACAAGCGGTTGATATAGCTCAGCGCCGCCGGATTGACCGGTTCTGCATCGGCGAGAGCGGCAACGCCGCGTTCGGCTGCGCGGGTGGAGGCGCGGGCGACATGGACGCGGGCCGCCGCTTCGCTTCCGCCCGGAAGGACGAAGCTGGCCAGCGGCTCCAGCCGATCGTTCAGGGCGTCGATCTGCGTCTCCAGCCACTGGGTCTGCGATGCCACCATGCGAAGCGTCATCTCGCCCGGTTCGAAATCCTCACCCGGTGTCGCGATATCGGCGCCTAGGTCGAACATGTCGTTCTGGATGCGGAACAGCGTTGCAGCATTCTCGCCGTCATCCAGCGCGGCGGCCGCGAGGCCGATGGCGCTGTTCGCCTCGTCCACCAGCCCGATCGCTTCCATGCGCGGATCGTGCTTCGCGCGGCGAGACCCGTCGACGAGACCGGTGGTGCCGTCGTCTCCGGTGCGGGTGTAGATCCTGTTGAGCTTGACCATGCGGCCCGCCCTAGCGACGTTACTGGGAAATCGCGAGGAGTATTGCCACCACCACGATGGCCAGCGCCTGGTACTTGATGCGGTTGAACATCATCTTGTTCTGCATCAGCTGCATTTCCGACACCTGGTCCACCTGTCCGCTTTCCAGATCGACCTTCGTGCTTTTCATGAAGGCGATGATCCCGCGCACCAGCGATACGACGACCAGCAGGGCGAGAATGACGATGGCGATGATGAGGATCGT
Organism: Altererythrobacter sp. MTPC7; assembly: GCF_042851395.1. NCBI lineage: Bacteria > Pseudomonadati > Pseudomonadota > Alphaproteobacteria > Sphingomonadales > Erythrobacteraceae > Altererythrobacter > Altererythrobacter sp. MTPC7. The sequence goes on from NZ_BTGS01000013.1 coordinate 28,852, forward strand.
TTGCATGGGTGGTATCTAGTCCTTTTCCAGCCGATTTCCACACGGCCATTTGCCCATACGGACCTTTTCCGCCCAGGCGAGGCCGTTTTCGCCCGCCTCCCGGTGATCCGACAGCGCTTTCGATCTGCGCCGCTTGGCGAGCTTGCGGCCGTCTTCGTCCAGCAGCAGGGCGTGGTGATGCCACCGCGGCACGGGCAGGCCCAGCACCGCCTGCAGCAGCCGGTGGACATGGGTGGCGGCAAACAGGTCGCGCCCGCGCATGACCAGCGTGACGCCGTCGGCGGCATCGTCCAGCGTCACGGCGAGGTGATAGCTGGCCGGCAGGTCCTTTCGCACCAGCACGGGGTCGCCGATCGAAAGCGGGTCGGCGGCCTGCTCGCCTGCCAGCGCATCGTGCCATGTAAGCGGGCCGGTCAGGTCCAGCGCGCGGCGCACATCGAGCCGCCATGCCCCTCCCTCTTCCCCGACATCGGAGCGTCCGCGACAGGTTCCGGGATAGACCGGACCCTCCGGACCGATGGTCGAAGCGGCCTCGGCTACCTCGGCGCGGGTGCAGGTGCAGGGATAAAGCAGGCCGGCGTCTCTCAGCCGCTGGGCTGCGAGGATGTAGCTGGCCCCGCGCGTGCCCTGCGCCGGCACCTCCTCCCATTCCAGCCCCAGCCATTCCAGGTCGCGGCGGAATTCGTCCGCCAGTTCCGGGCGCGATCGCGGCCCGTCGATATCCTCTATCCTGAGCAGGAAACGCCCGCCTGCCTGCCGCGCCAGGTCGTGCGCGACAATCGCGCTGTAGGCATGGCCCCAGTGCAGCGGTCCATTGGGACTGGGGGCGAAGCGGGTGACGGTCATGGGGGCCCCTTACACCAGTGCAGGGCCCAAGGGGCAGGTTTTGCAGGGCAAAAGCATGGATATAACCTGTGTCACGGGCTTGACGCTTTTGTCTGATTAGGGATGTTCGTATCAATTCGGGAGGGACGCGAGACGTGTTCACAGCCTATGTTTAGGGCCGAGATGATCGAAACCGCGGCGCGGTTCAGGAGCGCCGACGACGATCCGACACGAAATCTGTCGGCTTGCCCGGCACTGGTGCTGAACGCGGATTACACCCCGCTTTCCTATTATCCGCTGAGCCTGTGGCCCTGGCAGACCGCAATCAAGGCGGTGTTCCTCGACCGCGTGACCATCGTCGAAAGCTACGACCGGGAAGTGCACTCCCCCTCGCTCGACATGGCGATACCCAGCGTGATCGCGCTGAAGCAATATGTGAAGCATTCCGAATTCCCGGCCTTCACCCGCTTCAACCTGTTCCTGCGCGACCGGTTCGCCTGCCAGTATTGCGGCAGCCCCGATACGCTGACCTTCGACCACGTGATCCCGCGCCGGCTCGGCGGCAAGACGACGTGGGAGAACATCGCCACCGCCTGCGCGCCGTGCAACATGAAGAAGGGCGGGCGCACGCCTCGGCAGGCGCATATGCACCTCGCCAGCCAGCCGATCCGCCCAACGAGCTGGCAGTTGCAGCAATACGGCAAGAGCTTCCCGCCGAACTACCTCCACGAAACGTGGAGAGACTGGCTCTACTGGGACATCGAGCTGGAGGAGTGAGGGGACATTTAGGCGACGTGGCAGTCACGGCCCTCTTAGCCCTGTGCTGCCTGCTATTTGAAATCCACCACATTTGGAGCTTTAACGAGCCGGCCAACCTGACACTCCGGGTCGTCTTCTGGCTCGGAGCGATCATCGCTCTCACAATGCGGATTGTCCGTTTGCAATGGTGGCTTCCTGTCGCCACCTTGATGACAGCTTACGCGATAATCTGGTTCATCTCCGATGCGATCTTCGTAGAGGCGGGGTTTCTTGCCCACGCGGTGCTTTGGTTATTGATCGCACTGACGGGCTGGTACTCGCGCAAAACACAACAGCCTTAAGTCACCGCCGCCCGCTCGCTGAATTCCGGGCGCTGCCATTCCCCGCTTTCCAGTACTTCGGCCAGGTGCCGCGCGGTTTCGGCTATGTCTCCGAAACGCAGGTAGGCGGGGGCGAAACCCAGTCGCAGGACGTCGGGCGCGCGGAAATCTCCGATAACGCCACGGGCGATCAGGGCCTGGCACAGGGCGTAGGCGTTCTCGTGGCGGAAGCTTAGCTGGCTGCCGCGCTTCGACGGGTCGTTGGGACTGACGAGGTCGAGCGAAACGCCGGCTTCGGACAGGCATTCCAGCAGGAAACCGCTCAGCGCCTGCGACTTCTCCCAAAGCCGGTCGACACCGATCTCGGCGACGAGGTCCACGCCCTCCTCCAGCGCCGCGACGCTAAGAATCGGGGCGGTGCCGCACAGCAGGCGTTGGGTGCCGGGGGCGGGCTGGTAAGCGTCGTCGAACGCGAAGGGCTGGGCGTGGCCCATCCAGCCGCTGAGCGGTTGCTCCAGCCGCTCGTGATGCCGCTCGGCGACGAAAGCGTAGGCTGGCGCGCCCGGTCCGCCATTCAAGTACTTATAGCCGCAGCCGACCGCGAAATCGGCTTCGCAGTCGTTCAGCGCGACCGGCATCGCCCCGCCGGTGTGCGAGAGGTCCCACAGAACCAGCGCGCCCGCCTCGTGCGCGGCCTTGGTCAGCGCGGCCATGTCGTATTTCTGGCCGGTCTTGTAATGGACGTGGGTCAGCAGCAGCAGCGCGACGTCGTCATCCAGCGCATCGACAATCGCATCGCGATCCGCCAGCCGCTGCTCTGCGAGGCCCTGCTTCTCCAGCCCCTGGATCATGTAAAGATCGGTCGGGAAGTTGCCCGGTTCGCTCAGGATCACCTTGCGGCCCGATTGCATCGCCAGCGCCGCCGAGATCAGCTTGAACAGGTTCACGGACACGCTGTCGGCCACGATCACCTCGTGCGCCTCGGCCCCGATCAGCGGGGCGATCTTGCCGCCGACGCGCTGGGGAAGGCTGATCCAGTCAGCCGTATTCCACGATTTGATAAGGTCGCCGCCCCATTCTTCGCGGACCACCCGTTCCAGCCGCGCAGGTGTCGCCTTCGGCAACGCGCCAAGCGAATTGCCGTCGAGATAGATCACGCCTTCGGGCAGCTCGAACCGGTCGCGATATTGCGCCAGCGGGTCCGCCGCATCCATTTCGCGCGCCCGCTCCAGCATGGGGTCGAGGATGTTCATGGCAGTTCCCGCAGTATCGCGCGGGTGAGCCCCGCATCGCCGCCACCGACCTTCAACGGCAGGGCGATCAGCTCGTATCGCCCCTCCGATACGTCATCGAGCACCAGACCTTCGAGGATACGCATGTCGTGCTTCGCCACCGCCTTGTGCGCGTCCATCGTCTTGCTGTCCTGAGGGTCGACGCTCGGCGCATCGGTGCCGATCAGCTTCACGCCCTGCAACGCGAGCCATGCGACCGTCTCCGCCGCGATCGGCAGCCAGTCGCTGCGCCATTCCTCGTGTGGGAAGGCGTCCCATTGGCGGAACAGTACGCGGTCCGCGCTTTCGATATGCGGCAGGTCGGCGACGTCGATTTCGCCCGAGACGCCGCGCGCATCGACCACCAGGCACTCGCCTATGAATGGATCGAGCGCCATGCTCGCCGCGTCCAGACCGTCGGCGTCGTAATGCAGCGGCGCATCGGCATGGGTGCCGGAATGCGTGCTCATCGTCATCCGCCCGACATTGACCGGCGAGCCGTCGTCCATCCGCCATGTGCGTTCGAAAGCGAAATCGGTGTCGCCCGGCCAGACGGGCAGGCCCCCTTTTTCATTAGAGGGGCGCAGGACCTGGCTGATATCCCAAATGCGCCGCTGGCTTTTCCATGAACTCATATCGCCGTCCTCACGCTCAGCAATTCGGGGAAAAATGCGGCCTTCAGCACGCCCGCCAGGTAGGGCACGCCGGGCGTTCCGCCGGTGCCCTGCTTGAAGCCGATGATCCGCTCGACCGTCTTCAAATGGCCAAAGCGCCAGCGCTGGAAATGGTATTCCAGATCGACCAGCTTTTCGGCCAGCTCGTAGAGGTCCCAATGCGTCTGCGGATCGCGGTAGATATCCGCCCACGCCGCCTCGACGCTGGGCGCATGCTCCCACGGCGCATCGAGCGGGCGTTCCAGCACGTCTGCAGCAATGGCGAACCCGCGCCGCGCCAGCAGCGCGACCGTCTCGGCATAGATGCTGGGCCGCCGCAATTCCGCCCGCAGTTCTTCGGCGACGTCGGGCGTTGCCTCGTGCATGGTCACATGCCCGGGTTTGCGCCCACCCAGCAGGAATTCCATCATCCGGTACTGCGCGCTCTGGAACCCGCTCGACCCGCCCAGATGCGGGCGCACCGTGGAGTAATCGTGCGGGGTCATCGTGCTCAGCACGTCCCAGCTCTGAATGAGCTGGCCCTGCGCCCGCGCCACACGGGCCAGCATCTTGAAGGCGGGGCGAAGATCGTCCGCCGCAATGCGCTCCCGCGCCAGCTCCAGCTCGTGCAGGCACAGTTTGAGCCACAGCTCGCTCGCCTGATGGACGATGATGAACAGCATCTCGTCATGCGCCCCCGAAACGGGGTGCTGCGCTGAAAGGATGCGATCGAGATCGAGATAGCTGGAATAGGTAACGTCTGAGGACATGGCGATGGCCCTATACCAAACCACAGCAAGGGTCAGCCCTGACGCATTCAGGCCCGCAGTTCTCAGCCCCGCAGTTCTTAGCCCTCAAGGGTGCGCTGGGCAGGATGATGCTTGTCGAGGTGCTTCTTGATGATCCGCAGGTTGCGCGTGTTCGACCGGTAGACGAGGTCGAAGGCGTCGCCCACGACCGGCACCGCGCCCAGCAGGCTGTCAAAGGCGATATTGCCGCCCATGCGCCACAACTTCCACTTCGGAATACCCAGATTGCGCGCTTCCCAGACGATGTAGGCACCCATGGCCGCCGTCACGAAATCGCCGATGACCGGAACCAGACCGATGATCGAATCGAGGCCCACGGGATAGTTCACGCCCGGAATGCGGAAGCTGCGTTCCAGCATCTGTTCCATCGCCTCGATCCGGCGGCGGATGGAGGCGGGATCGTTCCCGGTCGGCAAGTCCAGTCCCATGACCTGTGGCCCGTCCGTAAAGCGGCCCTCTGTGCTGCCCGTGGCCCGTTCGCCCGCGGGGCGGATGGTGGGCCGGTCCCTGTCATCAAAGCCGTTCATCGCGCTTTCCTTCCTCCTTACGAGATGGGGTCCATCGCGAGGGGGAACAAGGGATGGGTGGCCCAGCGGTTCTCTGCAAATCCTTCCAGCCCGCCGCGCACCAGCGACCAGCGCAGCGGCGCGCCCAGCGGGATATAGCTGTTGCTGTCGACCAGCAGCGCCTCTGCCTCGATCAGCGGCGGCATCGTCTCGGGGGTTTGCTGGCCCGCGACCTCCCCGGACACCAGGGCATCGGCAGCGGCGCTGCAACCCTGGCGGCGCACGGAGCAATGGAACTGGTTGAGGAACCAGCGCGGAGCGGCATAGCGGGCCAGCCTGTCGACCAGAACCAGGTCTGCCCCGGACCGGTCGGCTGCCCGTTCGCTCGCCACACCGATGGTCGCGAAATCCTGTGCCAGCTTGCGGAACAAAAGGTCCGATCCCGGCCCTTGCGGCAGGTAGAGGGAAACGCTTGCCTCCTGCCCGCTTGCCGCTTCCCAGTCGGCGACGCGGCGCGCGGCCCGCGACCGGCGCACTTCGAGCGAGAGGTCCGTCCAGCGTTCCGCAGGGGCGAAAGTGGACCCGGCATCCTGCCCGGCCTGGGCGAGCATGGCAGGCGGCACGATCCGCGTGGTCGATGGCCAGCCGGATAGATTGAACGGCGCCAGCAGGGTCGGACGGTCGATCGCCATCGACAGTGCCTCCCGGCGGCCTGCATCGGCCAGAAAACCGTCCGGGTCGGTCACCTGCAGGCCGAACAGGCCCAGCGCGCTGTCCAGCCGGACATTGCCGCGCGACAAGGGGCCGGTCTCGGCGAGCGGCAGGCTGGCCAGCGTACCGCCGACGACGAGGTCGGACCCGGTATCGAAGAACGCATCGACCGCCCCTTGTGCCGGGAGGGCGCGAATGCGGATCGACCGTGCACGGTCGCTGAAGCCGGGTTCTTCCGGCAGGCCCCGCAATTGTGGCGGCACTGCGGTCAGCAGCACCCCGCCCGCACCCTCCGCGGCGCGCATGGGGCCGATACCGCTGCCGTCCCGCCGCAGGCCAAGCTCCGGCTGGGCCAGCAATTGCAGGAAGGCGGGCATAGGCTGCGACAGGCGGATTTCGATCACCCTGCCGGTCATCGCCCGTATCTCGCTGACCCGCGCGAGGTCGAGGCCGAGCGACGTCCCATCCAGGTCGCGGATCTGGCGCAGGATTTCAGCGCGAACGCTTGCGGCATCGACCGGCGTACCGTCGGCCCATGTCGTATCCCGCAACCGGAAGATGAAGCTGCGCCCGTCGTCGACCACGATCCAGCTTTCAGCCAGCGCGGGCACGGTCTCTCCGTTCGAATCGAGCGTGACCAGTCCTTCGGACACCGCGCCTCGCACCAGCTGCTGCCCGTAGGACAGGCGCATTCCGCCGGTCAGCAGGTCGTCGGTCTGTTCGACCACCACGATATCGATCGGCCCGCCGTCATCCTGGGAACAGGACGACAGCGCCAGGGCAGCGGGGATCAGGAAAGAGAGAAGGTGACGCAGCATGGGCCGGAGACGGGTAGCATCCCGGCGGGCCTTCGTCAGTTCAGATTTTGCGCAGCTTCGACGGGTCGCCCATGGCGGAAGGCATAAGGCCGGCAGGCCGGACGTAACGCGGCGTGTCGCTGTCATTGGTGTTCGCGGGCCGTGCGCGCGCCTCCGCCGCATCGATCTCTCGCGAGAAAGCGATGCCGAAGCGGTTGTCCTGCACCCAGGCAACCGTTCCTTCGACCCAGCCGATATTGCGCAGTCCGACAGAAAGATGCGTGCCGCCCTGGACCCGCGATGCAGTGGCCGGATCGCATTCGGCCATCATGCCGCCATTGGACAGGTTTCGGACCTTCACCTTGCTGGCAGGAGAGCCGTCCCCGATCTGGAGATCGGCCATGAGGAACAGGCTGTCGCGAGCGATATGACGGGTATCGACACCTGACATGGTCTCTGCGTGCTCCCTGGTATGTCCGCAAGGCACCGTGCCCGCGGTTCGTCCGTAGTGGTCTGCCCCTATCGCGGAAAAGCCTAATGAAGCTTTAAGAATAAGCCGGTTTCGAGGCGGCGATAATTCTCGAAAAGCCTGCGAAAACAGCGCTAAAACGTATTTTCGTCAGGTGTCGCGCGAAACCTTTTCACGCCGTTCGTGCGCTTCCTGCGCCTCAACCGTCATGGTGGCCACCGGACGGGCGATCAGTCGCCGCAGGCCGATGGGTTCGCCCGTCTTGTCGCAGTAGCCGTATTCGCCTTCGTCGATGCGGCGCAGGGCGGCATCGATCTTCGCAATCAGCTTGCGCTGGCGGTCGCGGGTCCTCAGCTCGATGCCCCAGTCGGTCTCGCTGGACGCCCTGTCGTTGAGATCGGGTTCGCGGATCGGCCCGTCCTGAAGGGATTGCAGGGTCGCGTCGGCGGCATCGTGAATGGAGCGTTTCCATTCCAGTAACAGGATACGGAAATATTCCTGCTGGTTGGAATTCATGTACGGCTCGTCGTCGGACGGCACGTAATCGCGCCCCAACGCCAGCTGGGCTGCCTCCAGAACTTCGCTATCCTTGCGCGCCGCAGCGGTCATGGCTTCCTCACATAAAGAGCTTCGTCCGCGATACCCGAGGCCGCCTCGTCCGGTTTTCCGGCTCTTTCCAGCGACCTTTATGGCGCGGCCTATAGGGATCGCCCCAAGGCCGCACAAGCACGGAATGGACGATACGAAAATACAGTTACGCGTCCGTGGCTTAAGCGCGGCAGAACAGGGGCGGCGCGTTTCATTAATCCCGGCATTAACGATTTGTTGACCATGATGGACAAGAACCGTGGCTGTCGCGCTTCTCGTTTCGGGCGGCGCAGGACAGGGGGACAGCCAGAATGCAGTTTACCACCATCGAAAATGCCGCAAAGCCGGTGACCGAATCCCAGCCCGACATGGCCGTGGCGAATGCGCTGACCGATGCAGCGGCGGGGGATGTCGACGCGCTCTACGATCTCGGCGTCATGTATTCGACCGCCAGCCACGGCTGCGCCTGCGACCTGATCGAGGCGCACAAATGGTTCAACCTCGCCGCATCCAAGGGGCACGAGGAAGCAGGCTGGTGCCGCGCCGATATCGCGGACGAAATGTCGGCCCGCGAGATTTCCGAAGCGCAGCGGCAGGCACGCGAATGGCTGGCCGAGGGTCGCCGCGCAGCCTGACTATCCGGGGGCGGCCTGATCGCCCTTCCGGAACGGCGTTCGTCGATCCAGGAAATTCCTGTCGGCAGCAACGCCTTTCCGCTCGCGGGCAAGAAAGTCGGCCACCGCCTCGCGAAAGCCGGGGTCGGCGATCCAGTGGGCAGACCACGTCTCGACCGGCGCATAGCCACGCGCCAGCTTGTGCCCGCCTTGCGCACCCGCCTCCACACGCGACAGTCCGCGCTCGATCGCGGCGTCGATGGCTTGGTAGTAGCATAGCTCGAAATGCAGGAACGGGATCTGCTGCGTGCAGCCCCAGTACCGCCCGTATAGCGCGTCCTTGCCGATGACGTTCAGCGCGCCGGCGACCGGCTCTCCGTCACGGTAAGCCATGATCAGCAGCAGGTCCTCGCCCATCCTCTCGCCCAGCAGGGTGAACGCCTCCCGCGTCAGATAGGGCGTGCCCCATTTGCGGGCGCCTGTGTCCTGGTAGAAAATCCAGAACGCATCCCAGTCGGCTTGCGAGATGTCGTCCCCCGTCAGATGGCGAATATCGACCTCCGCCTGCGCCCTTGCCCGTTCCTTTCTCAGGTCCTTGCGCTTGCGGCTGGCCAGGTCGGCGAGGAAGGCGTCGAATTCGGCATAATCCCGGTTCTGCCAGTGGAACTGGATATCGCTTCGCAGCATCCAGCCATTGTCCTCGAACAGCGGCAATTGCCCGGGTTCGATGAACGTCGCATGCGCGCTCGACAGGCCGTTCTGCTCGCACAATTGCTCCGCAGCGGCCAGCAGCGCCGGTGCCAGCGCGTCGTCTGCCACAAGCAGGCGCGGCCCGGTCGCGGGCGTGAAGGGCGCAGCGATCTGGAGCTTGGGATAATAGCGCCCGCCTGCCCGCTCGTAGGCATCCGCCCAGCTGTGATCGAAGACATATTCGCCCTGGCTGTGGCCCTTAAGGTAAGCGGGCATCGCGCCCAGTAGCACGCCGCCCTCGCCATCCGCGGCGCCGCTTTCGATGACGATCGGCGCGGCCTGCCAGCCGGTGCCAGGCCCGATCGACCCGGAATCCTCGCAGGCCGACAGGAAGGCGTGGCTGACGAACGGGTTGCCGGAGCTATTGAGAGCGTCCCACGCCCGGGGTTCGACTTCGTTGATGGAGCCCAGCAGGCGGGCCGACAGTTCGGTCATGCCGGCAGCTCGCCTTCGAAGATCGGCGCATCGGCGCAGGCCCTCGCCCTCTCGCGCTCCGCCGCCGAGCGGACGGTCCAGGTCGCGATAGGCATCCCGCGCGCCCTCAACCCGGCGACCCATTCGCTGGGCAGCGCATCGACGTGATAGGCCATGAAATCCGGCTTCGCGATCCATAGCGCCATCCGGCGCGACAAGGCAGTTTGCGTATAGCCCCTGTCGTCTTCCCGCATCACGAGGCCGCGTAGCGTTTCAGGGGAGTGGCGGCGCAGCCAGCGCGGGACGCGGGGGTCGAAGCTCATCACGGCATGATGGCCGTCATAGCCCGCCAGCGCATCGCGGACTTTCAGGCAGGTGGTTTCGACGTCGTAGGACCTGCGGGACTTTATCTCGATCAGGATCGGGACCTTGCCGTCGACCATGGCGAGCAATTCCGTTAGGTCCATCGGCGCGTCCTCGTGCTCCAGATAGCTGAGCTTGCGCCATTCGGCCGCCGTCAGTGCCTCGGTCCGGTCGGGGCGGCCGATCAGCCGTTTGAAATCCCAGTCGTGGAACACCATCGGGATGTCGTCGGCGCTGCGCTGGATGTCGCATTCGATCCCCACACCCGCTTCCAGTGCGGCAGCGAAGGCTGCGCGGGCGTTTTCCACCCGCCCTTCCCCGTGCAGTCCGCGATGGGCGTAGGTCCACCGGCCCAGCCACCCCGTCCGTTCTGGATCGGGGGACGGCGCCAGGAAGCTGTCAATCGCCGTGGAGGGCAATGATCGCATCGACTTCGACAGCCGCGCCCAGCGGCAGGGACGGCACGCCCACGGCGGCGCGCGAATGGCGGCCCTGGTCGCCGAACACTTCGAACATCAGGTCCGATGCGCCGTTCACGACCTTGGGCTGGTCGGTGAAATCGGCGGTGCAATTGACGAAGCCGCCCAGCTTCACGATCCGTTTCACCCGCTCCAGCGGGATGAGCGCACCCTTGAGCTGCGCCAGGATCATCAGGCCGCAAGCCCGGGCCGCCGCCTGCCCGTCCTCCAGCGAGACATCCTCGCCCAGCCGCCCGGTCGCAAGCTCGCCGTCGACGAAAGGCAGCTGGCCCGAGACATAGGCGATGTTGTCCTCGACAACCACGGCGACATAGCTTGCCACCGGGGCGGCAGCCTCCGGCAGGACGATGCCCAGTTCCTCGAGGCGCGCTTCTACATTCATGCCGGTTCCTTCAATTTGTTCATTATCCAGGGCAGGGCCTCGTCCCAGCTGTCGATCCGGGCATGGGCATGGCCAGCTTTCTCCCCGCAGGTGATATGCGGGGCAAGGCCGGGTTCGCCGCACAGATGCAGGCGGGTGACATGGGGCACCGTTTCCTTGGCAGAGCCGTGATGCTGCGCCAGGTCGTCGATGAAGATCGCGTGGCTGGGCTGGTATTCATCGAGGATGGCGGCAATCGCCGGACCCTTCGGTCCCTGGTTGGTGTAAACCTTCGCATCGATGCCGACGGCCTGCAATTGCGCGGCGCGCATCTCGCGGCGCTCGTCCAGCAGGTTGGTCAGGATCACGACGTCGGCATGCTCCTTCAGCGCGGCAATCGCCTCGACTGCGCCGGGGATGGGATCCTGCCGCGCCATCTCCGTGTCGAAGAATGCATTCAGCAGCCGCCAGATTTCCTTCTGCTCCACCGGTTCGCCGCTATCCTTGCGCTTGAGCGCATTGGCGAAATCATTGCCTTCCATGTCGAAGGCGATGCCTTGCGTCTCGTCCAGCCAGTCGCGGAAATGGCTGACCATGTAGAGCAGCACTTCGTCGCAGTCGGAGATGACCAGCGGTCGGCCGTCCGGATTGTAGGTCATGGGTGGTCTCTCAATCGAATGTCTGTGCCCCGGCCAGCGTCCGGTGGGCGGTGATAAGGTCCTGCGGTTCGACGCCCAGCGCCTCCGCTGCGCCGACAAGGTCGGGCTCGTGCTGCGCGAGGAATTCGAGCACTGCTGCCTGAACCTGCCGCTCGGCCAGCCGTTCCCGCAGGATATCCGGGGTGAGGCCGGTCAGCGCAAGCAGCCGCCCGGCCCGGTCGTGATCGGTCAGGACCCAGCCCAGCGCGCCCAGCGCCAGCGTTTCGGCCGCTTGAGCGGAAGCAGGTGATTTCGATTGGCGGATGATTGTCAGGTGCCTTTCGGTTCGCCTAGTGCGGGACCTTCGAAGAAGGAGGCCGGACCAGTGGCAAAGCGTATCCTCGTTGTCGAGGACAACGACCTCAATCGCAAGCTGTTCTGCGACGTGCTGCGCGCCGGCGGTCACGAGGTGGAACCGTGCGCCGACGGCGAAAGCGTGCTGCCGGCCGCGCGCGCATTCGGACCTGATCTGGTCATCATGGACATCCAGCTGCCCAATATCTCCGGCCTCGACCTGATCCTCGCGCTACGCGCCGATGCTGCGCTGTCGGCCGTGCCGATCCTGGCTGTCACCGCCTATGCCGGAAAGGGCGACGAGGAACGGATCCGCAGCGCCGGGGCGAACGATTACCTGGCGAAACCTGTCTCGATCGGCCCGTTCCGAATGGCGGTCGACCGCCTGCTGGTCCCGGCGGACGCTAACTGAACAGGCATGGGGCAGCCCCTTCGGACCTCGGCCTGTATGGACTAGGCTGGCAAACGCAGCTAGCGCCACGCGCTAACCGGGGAAGCGTTCAGCTTCTCGCAGGATACAGCGATTAAGGACCCTCCCCTATGGACCGCGCAGATACAGACCGCCGCATTCGCGAGCAGATCGAACCCTTCAACAAGAAGGGCGTCACGATCACGGAAGACACGACGTTCCAGGGCGACCTGGAATTCGACAGCCTGACCGTCATGGATTTCGTCGCCGCGATCGAGGACGAATTCGACATTATCATCTCGATGAACCAGCAGGCGGAAATCGAAACCTACGGCCAGCTGGTCGATGCCGTGCACAAGCAGCGGGACTGATCCGAGATGAGCGAAGGCATTGCCCAGTCGGAAAAGCCGCAGGAAATCGAAGGCGGCGAGAAGGATCTTTTCAGCAAGTTCGATCCGCTGATCAAGATGCGCGAGGACCTGCTCTCGACCGGGCAGCAGGATCCCTATGCGCTGGTCATGGAACGGGTGCTTTCGCCCACGCGCGCCATCTGCAACGGGCGCGACACGATCCTGCTGGGCACCTACAATTACATGGGCATGACCTTCGATCCGCAGGTGATCGAGGCGGGCCAGCAGGCGCTGAGGGATTTCGGCACCGGAACCACGGGCAGCCGCGTGCTGAACGGCACCTATCAGGGTCACAAGGAGTGCGAGGACGCGCTCAAGGAATTTTACGGGATGGACCACGCGATGGTCTTTTCCACCGGCTATCTCGCCAATCTGGGCATCATCTCCACGATAGCCGGCAAGGGCGATTACATCATCCTCGACATCGACAGCCACGCCTCGATCTATGACGGGTGCAAGCTGGGCGATGCGGAAATCGTGCCGTTCAAGCACAACGATATCGAGGCGATGGAAAAACGCCTGAAACGCATCCCCGAAGGCGCCGGCAAGCTGGTGATCCTGGAAGGCGTCTATTCCATGCTGGGCGACGTCGCCCCGCTGAAGGAAATGGTGGCCGTCGCCAAGAAGCACGGCGCGATGGTGCTGGTCGACGAAGCGCATTCGATGGGCTTCATCGGCGAGAACGGGCGCGGCGTGGTCGAGGCGCAGGGCGTGATGGACGATGTCGACTTCATCATCGGCACGTTTTCGAAAAGCGTCGGGACGGTCGGCGGTTTCTGCGTGTCGAACCATCGGAAATTCGAAGTCATGCGGCTGGTCTGCCGGCCCTATGTCTTCACCGCCTCCCTGCCGCCCAGCGTGGTGGCCACGGCAGCGACCAGCATTCGCAAGCTGAAGGACGACAGCGCCGCAAAACGCGCGCATCTGTGGGAAAATTCCAAGCGACTTCACAAGGGGCTGCGCGATCTCGGCTTCGATATCGGTACGAAGGAAGCCCAAAGCGCGATCATCGCGGTCATCATGCCCGATCTCGCGCAGGGTGCGGCGATGTGGGAGGCTCTTTTGCACGAGGGGCTTTACGTCAATCTCGCCCGGCCGCCGGCTACGCCTGCCAACATGACCCTGCTTCGCTGCTCGCTATGCGCCGAACATTCGGACGAGGAAGTGGAACGGATCCTGGGCATGTTCGAACAGGCAGGCAAGAAAACCGGTATCATCTGACGGAACCGGCCCGCCGTCTCATCCGTCTCTCCCGCAAAGGAGACTAACGATGAAGACGACGAATACAGGCGCCGCGAAATATGAAGGCCTCGGCAAGGGCGGCAAGGGCCACGTGTCCACCGGATCGGGCGCGCTGTCGGACCAGCCCTACGGCTTCCAGACCCGGTTCGAGGACAAGGCCGGGACCAATCCGGAAGAACTGATCGCGGCGGCCCATGCCAGCTGCTTCACCATGGCCCTGTCGTTCAAGCTGGCAGAGGCCGGGCACGAGGACGGCACGGTCGGAACCGATGCGGTCGTCACGCTGGAAAAGGTGGATGACGGCTTCAAGGTCTCGAAATCGGCTCTCAGCACGAAGGGATCGGTTCCCGGGCTGGAGCAGGCGAAGTTCGAGGAACTGGCCGCCGACGCAAAGGCAAATTGCCCTATTTCCAAGCTGCTCGATTGCGAGATCACGCTGGAAACCGCCTTCGAAGGCTGATTTTCTACGCTAAACGGGGCGGGACCGGCCTTGCTACCCGTCCCGCCCCGGCGACCCGAAGGGCACGTGCAGCGACTCTTGGCGGTCGCCTTCTCTCCCATCTTTTTCGCAAGGCCGCAGCAAGCGTGGCCTGTCGATATACCCCCATACATCGACAGGCCGCGCGCGCGGCGCTTCGCCAGAATGCTTGCCCAAACCGGCGGCGCTCTTGCTGACAGCGGTGTTAGCAAGCTAAAGCCCGGAGAAATGTCAAATACCCGTCATTTCAAAAGCCGCAACGGCACATCGCGCACGGTGCAGGCCCCGACCCTGTTCAGCCGGTTGCCCGAATCGCTCCAGGGTCGGCTGAAACAGCAGGCGGTCCGGCGCCTGTTTCCCACCGGTTCGCTGATCCAGCAGGTCGGGGACGGAGCGTCCGGATTCTGGTTGATCGAGAGCGGGGCCGTGCAATTGGGCATGTTTCGCTCGAACGGGGAATTCCGCTCGATCGCGACCCTCGGAGAGGGCGATTCCTATGGCGAGCTGGCCTTGATGGGAAAAAGCCGCCGGGTAACCGATGCCGTGGCCCGCGTGCCGTCGGAACTGCTCTGGATCGACGGGTGGCGGTACGAGCAGGCGATTTCGCAAGACCCGGCGATCCTGCGCGACCTGCTGGGTGCCATGGCGCTCGAACTGCAGGAAATGCTCGGCTATCTCGCGGGCTTTCGCGGCGGTTCGGCGCGCAACCGGATCGCGTCGGTCATCGCCAATGCGGCCCGTCATTCGGGGCAAAGCGCGATCGTCATCACGCAGGCCGAGGTTGCGGGACTGGCGGGGGTGACCCGGGCCACCGCCGCGTCCGTCCTGCGCGACCTGGAACGCCAGGGCGCGATTCGCCGCTGCTATGGCAAGGTCGAGGTCGCGGATCTGGAACGGCTCGAAGACGAAGGCGTCTAGGCCGCCGCTGCATCCTGCTGGACGGTGGCCTGTTGGGCGGTGGCGCAGGCGTCCGCTTCCTCGCCTTCCCCGCCCCCGAGCTGCGTGATGGCGAGAATGCCGCCCACCACCAGGACAACGAAGACGGTCGTGACCGTGCCCAGATACTTGTCGATCACCCGCTTGATCGGGGCACCGAAGGCCCGGAACAGGATGCCGACGGTCAGGAAGATCAGCGCGCGGCCCGCGATGCTAGCCAGCAGGAACGGCACGATGGCCATGCCGAGGAAACCTGCGGTGATGGTCAGCAGCTTGAACGGAACCGGGGTTGCCGCCGCGATGATGACGGCGGCCACACCGTATTCGTCGAAGGTGCACTGCGCCTGCGGAAGGCTGTCGCCGAGGCCGATGGCGTTCATCAGCGGAATGCCGACAAGGTCGAAGGCGAAGGCCCCGATGGCATAGCCGAAGAGGCCCCCCAGAACCGACGCACCGGTCGCGATCAGGCCGAAACGAATCGCCTTCTTCGGTTCCGCCAGGCACATCAGCCCCAGCAGCGGATGCGGCGGGATGGGGAAGAAGCTCGCTTCGATGAAGCAGAAGAAGGCCAGCCACCACACCGCATGGGGGTGCGCCGCCTTGTCCATCGTCCAGTCGTATAATCCGCGCAGCATCGCCGTGTCCCGCCCCTGAAAATCGGTCCCTTGAAAGGCCTTGCGGCGCTTAGGCCAGTGGAGACGGGGGTGCAATCGCGTTGGGATGAAGGGTGGCGAACCTATTTGGTTCTTTTTTCTTGACATCGTAACGCTATTGGCCTAGACAACTGGAACATCGCGATAGACCGAGTCGGCTACGGAGCGCCTCCTGCTCCAACCGGTTCGCAGGTCAAATCGCTTCCAGACATTCAGGAACACCATCATGACGAGCAATGCTCCGGCAGCTGTGCCGGGCACGCCCGTGGCCGTGCCTGCACGGGCCAGGCGGCGGGCCGCCCCGCGCTGGCAGAAACGTTTCCTCCAAATCCTGGCCGAGACGTCGAACGTGTCCGCAGCGGCGAAGAAGGCCGGAACCAGCGTCGGCCACGCCTACAAGACGCGTGCGAAGGATGCCGAGTTTTCCCGCGCCTGGCTTGCCGCACTGGCCCAAGGCTACGACCAGCTCGAGCTGGAACTGCTCCAGCGTCTGCGCGAAGGGGAATTGTCGGGCGGCACCACGAAGAAGGCACGGCGCAAGTTCGACAATGCCGTGGCCCTGCGCCTGCTGGCGGCCCACCGCGACAGCGTCTCGCGCCAGCGGGCCATGGATGCCAATCGCGACGAGGACGCGATCCTCGCCGAAATCGACCGCAAGCTCGACCAGATGCGTCGCCGCGAATTGCAAGCCCGCGCGCTCCTGCGCAGCCGCCCATCGGCGTCCGGCGCAGCGATGCCTGCGAAATCCTGACGCAAATGGACATGGAGAAGAGCCGCCGCGCGCGGCTTCGCCACCTGTTGCGGCAGGCTCCGGAAGAGCGCTTCGCCGCTCTTGCTACCTTGAGCGAGGCCGAGCGCGATGAGCTGCGCCGCCACTGGCGGCTATGGGCACGGCCCGGCCAGACCGCGCCGGAAGGCGACTGGCGGACCTGGCTGATCTGCGCCGGGCGCGGCTTCGGCAAGACGCGCTGCGGGGCGGAATGGGTGCGGCTGGTGGCCAAGCGGGACCCCGACGCCCGTATCGCCCTCGTCGGATCGTCGATCGCTGAGGTTCGCGCAGTCATGGTGGAGGGGGAAAGCGGTTTGCTGAACATCTCCCCGCCCGGCCGCATGCCGCTTTTCGAACCGTCCCTGCGCCGCCTGACCTGGGGCAATGGCGCGCGGGCCACGCTCTATTCCGTGGCCGAGCCCGATGCACTGCGCGGGCCTCAGCACGGCTATGCTTGCAGGGCAATCGCAGAAGGAAACCACCGTCAACGAAGCGCTGTACCGCGTGGCATCTCTGCTACACCCCGTGATCGAGGAACGGCGCAGCGTTCCGCCATCCTCTCCGGCAGAAGGGAAATCATGGCTGGTCGACGCCGGCGCGTCCGGTGCATGGGAAGGGCACGCGAGCGCTCTTGCCAGCTGGTCGGGTGGCGACTGGGTTTTCGTGCAGCCCGTGGACGGCCTTCGTTGCTACGACCGGTCTGCCGGAGCGACGCTCTTTCATGATGGCGACTGGCAGACACCATCACTGCCCGAACTTCCCGCCGGCGGCGCAACGCAGGACAGCGAGGCCAGGGCTGCCATTGCCGGTCTCGTCGAAGCCTTGCGGAATGCGGGAATTGCCTGAAAATCGGTCGAATCCGCGACACGAAGAATTCTCGCGAAAGGACGGGAACTTCCCCCCGCCAGCCCCGTTAGCGACGTTCAACGCGGAGGAATCAGGCGTTTTGTAAGGCTGGACCGCAAAACGCGGCATTCTTGCAACAGTTTGACGCTGATGTTTGCTTGCTTCACCTCTGTTGAAAAGTTAGATGAGGGGCCTCTTGGTGGCTCCATTTCGCTAGATAAAGGGGAATTTTATAATGCGGAAACTCGTCATAGGCATGGCGATGGCATCGACGGCACTCACCGTGCCGGCCCATGCCCGCGAAGATGCCTGGTACGTCGAACTCGATGGCGGCGTTGCAGTCGTCGAAGACATCGATCTCGACATCAACGGTGTGGCCGGTGACCTTGCAATCGGTCACGACGAAGGCTTCGACTTCGGCGGTATCGTCGGTTACGACTTCGGTGGCGCACGCCTCGAAGCGGAAGTCAGCTATCGCGAAGCCGACATCGAAGGCATTACCGCAGGGGCCGACGGCTTCCCCGCCGGTGGCCCGGTTGGCCTGGCTCGCAACGGCATCTTTCCTGCCAACGGCGATACCAGCAACCTCAGCTTCATGATCAACGGCCTGGCCGATTTCGGTCCCGATGACGGCCTGCAGGCATTCGTCGGCGGCGGTGTCGGCGTTGCACGCACCGACATCGGCGCGACGGTCAATACGGCTCTGCCCGACGGTTTCGACGATTCCGACACCGGCTTTGCCTACCAGCTTCTCGCTGGTGTGCGCGCTCCGCTGACGGAAACCATCGATGTCGGCCTGAAGTATCGCATGCTGACGCAGCCCGACGTGTCGATCATCGACAGCGCCGGTCGTCAGAACGACGGTCGCTTCCGTTCGCACTCGATCCTGGGTACGCTGGCAATCAACTTCGGCGAACCGGCAGCACCGCCGCCGCCCCCGCCGCCGCCTCCCCCGCCGCCTCCCCCGCCGCCGCCTCCGCCGCCTCCGCCGCCTCCGCCGGTCGTGGAATGCAACACGGGTCCGTACATCGTGTTCTTCGACTGGGATCAGTCGGACATCACGCCGGCAGCGTCGACCATTCTCAACAATGCGGTTTCGGCTTACGCGAACTGTGGTACGGCTTCGGTCATGCTCGCAGGTCACACCGACCGTTCGGGCAGCGTCCAGTACAACATCGGCCTGGCCGAGCGTCGTAACGACTCTGTCCGTCAGTACCTCACGGGCCGCGGTGTCCCGGGTGCACGCATCAGCAGCGAAGCCTTCGGCGAATCGCAGCCGCGCGTCCCGACTGCCGATGGTGTCCGCGAACTGCAGAACCGTCGCGTCGAAATCACTTACGGTCCGGGATCTGGCATGTAAGTTTCGCGACAAGCGAAAAAATGAAGAGGGGCCGGAGCGATCCGGCCCCTTTTTCGTTGGGTGGTCGAGAGTTACCTAATTCGGAGACCCCACATGCGCATTCCTTCCGCCCTCGCACTTGCTGCCAGCGTCCTTGCTATCGCGGGATGCCAGTCGGTCTACGACCTTCCTACCGAACGCATCGGCAGCGCGCGCATGACGCTGGCAAACGGGGTTCCGGCGGGCACCGCCCAGCTCGTCGCATCGGGTGATACCGTATCGCTAGCAATTGCTGCCACCGGTATTCCGGCGGGCGAGCATGGCTTCCATCTTCACACGACCGGCAAATGCGAACGCCCGGACTTCCAGTCGGCAGGTGGCCACCTCAATCCCACGAATGAAGGACACGGCCTTGAAGACGCCGACGGAAGTCACCTCGGCGACCTCCCCAACCTCATGGTGCCGGCGTCAGGAACCGTAACAACTACGGTGGACCTGCGCGGCAGCCGCGCGGATATCGAGCGTTACCTGTTCGACAGCGACGGAACGGCGGTCATGATCCACGCCGACCCGGACGACGGAACGACCGATCCTTCGGGCAATGCCGGTCCGCGGATCGCCTGCGGGGTCCTGTCGCGCAGCTGAGTATCGCTGGCGTCAGGAGGCGCAGGACGTTCAGACGTCCTCGCCAGCTGCCCTTGCCCTTTCCAGTACGGTCCGCTCGGCAGTAGGGACTGTGCGATAGGCCACGATCAACAGCACAAGCCCGACAGGCACCGCGACCAGAAGGCTGAGGCCCCCGGTCGAAAGGCTGCCGGTCATCGTCGACACCTGCCCCGCCATATAGGGACCAAGGGCAAGGCCGACGAGCGTCGTCGCCAGGAAGAATGTCGCGGTTGCGGTGCCTCGCATGCGCGGCAGCACCAGGTCCTGCGTCGTCGCCGCTGCACCGCCTAGTGCCGAACTGCCGAACAGCGATTGCAGGAAGGCTGCAATATAGAAAACCGTCGGCGTTTCCGTGGTGAACATCAGGAACAGGAAGGGCGCTGCGCCCACCAGTCCGAAGCCAACCACCAACAGTCGGCCTGCAGGGTTTATCTGCCGCAGGTAATCGGCCATCCGGCCGCCGAGAATGACGCCAAGGAAACCGCCAAGCGCACCGGGCCCGCCGATCCACCACCCGGCGGTGGACGGTGCTTCCTCCAGGATCCGGATGGCATAAGGCGCCGCCCAGAAAGTGGCCGCATAGGACATGAAGGCGACCATGCCGTAGCCAAGGATCGTCGTCAGGAATGCAGGGGTTCCCCAGATCAGGCGGAAGGTAGGCTCGTCCCGGCGCTTCAGCGTCGAGGCCCAGGAGAAGATCGCGTAATAGCCGATGCCGACGGCACCCCATTGCTGGAAGTTCCCCGTCGCCACGGCCAGCCAGTAGGCCACCGCGCCGATCACGGCTGCGCCGGCAAGATTGATCAGGATGCCGCGCATCCCGCCCTGTGCCGCGCCGATCAGCGTGAACGGGGGAATGACTGCAATCAGTTCGCGTCCGAACCCGCGGAACGGGTCTTTCGCAGGCGGGGTGATGATCCCCTCGCTCTGGCCGCGAAGCGGTTCCTTCAGCGTGAAGACCAAGCAGGCGAGGAGGATACCCGGAAGGCCTACCGCGATGAAGGCTGCCTGCCAGCCGGCCAGCCCGAGCGGGGCATTGACCGGATAGCTCTCGTTCCATGTTTCGACGATGGCGCCGCCGATCAGCAGCGAGATACCGCCGCCGATATACAGTCCCGACGAATAGATCGCGAGCGCCGTGGCGCGCATCTTCTTGGGAAACCAGTCGGAAATCAGCGAATAGGCACTGGGGCTCGCCGTGGCCTCGCCCACGCCGACGCCGATGCGGGCCACACTCAGAGTGGTGAAATTCTTCGCGAAACCGGAAAGTGCGGTGAAGGCGGACCAGATGAACAGGCCGGCCGTCATCAGGCGCACGCGGTGCCAATTATCCGCCAGTTTCCCCAAGGGGATGCCGAACAGGGCATAGAAGACGCCAAACGCGGTCCCGTAGAGAAAGCCGATCTGGTCATCGCGCAGACCCAGGTCGGCCTTGATGTCCTCTGCCAGGATCGAAATGATATTGCGGTCCACGAAATTGAGAACGTAGACGATCACCAGGATGCTGAGTGCATACCAGCTATAGGCGGGCACCTTCCCATCGGGATCGAACGCCGGATCGGTCTTGGCAGCCTGCGCGGAATCCGCTGTCAAATCTCATCTCCCAGAAAAGGCTTCCCTTTGCGGGATCGCCTGTCAGTCCTTGTTGCCGTAAACCGTTCCATCCACAAGCCCGGCTTCTTCAAAACCTTTCAGGCGCAGCCGGCAACTGTCGCATTCTCCGCACGCCCGGCCATCCGGCAGCGGATCGTAGCACGACCAGCTCCACGCCGGATCGAGGCCGAGGCGGTCGGTCTCGCGGGCGATGTCCGCCTTCGTCATGTGCTGCAGCGGGGCATGGATGTTGAAAGGCTGGCCCTCGATCCCTGCCTTCGTCCCCAGGCGGGCGGTCTCAGCGAAGCTGGCGATGAACTCGGGGCGGCAGTCGGGATAGCCCGAATAATCCAGCGCATTCACGCCGATGAAGATGTCCGTCGCCCCGCTTGCCTCGGCAAAGGCGGTAGTCAGGGCGAGGAAAACAAGGTTGCGCGCCGGAACGTAGGTAACGGGTATGTCGGAGCCCACGCCATCCTTCGGAACGTCGATGTCGTCGGTCAGGGCAGAGCCGCCGAAACTGCGGAGGTCGAGCGCAATCTCGCTGTGACGCACCACGCCGAGCTTCTCTGCGATGCCGCGCGCGGACTGCAATTCTCGCGCATGACGCTGCCCGTAATCGACGGTGAGGGCATGAATGCGGAAGCCGTGCTCCTGCGCAATCGCTGCCGTCACCATCGAATCGAGCCCGCCCGAAAGCAGGACGACCGCCGCCTTTTCCGTGGTATCCGTGTTCCCGTTCATCGCCTCCGGCTAGCGGATGCGGCACCGCGCCCCAAGCAAAAAGCGGCGCATCTCGTCTCTAGGAACCGAGCGTGAAAACCTTCGAGCAGAAGGCGCAATCAACCAGGATGTTACCATCGTCGTCGCGCATCTGGGCCTGTTCGTTTTCGGGGAAGCGGGCGATAACCGCTTCGTAGTGCTCGACCGAGCATCGGCAGCCACGCGAGACTTTCGCGCCTTTCAGGACGCGCACCTCCTTTTCCTCGTGAAACAACCGCCAGACGATCGCTTCCATGGAGAGGTCCGGGTCGAGCAGTTCGTCCGCCTGCACGCTGCCGCCCAGGATGGAGACATGCTCCCAATGCGGATTGTCGAGCCGGACATGCAGGCGCTCGCGCCCTTCCTCGCCATCGGGCAGGTGCTGGATCAGCAGGCCGCCGGCACGTGCCCCGTCCGCTTCCATGCTGACCGCGGTGCGGATTATGGTGGGCACCTGTTCCGACTGAATGAAATAGTGCTGGCAGGCCGAGGTCAGTGAGGGCCCCTCCAGCGGGACGATCCCCTGGTACCGGCCCCGCTCGTCATTCATATCGAATGTGATGGCCAGGTGGCCCTCTCCGAACAAAGCTTGCAGGTCGGGACGCGGGGGCAGCGCCGCTACGGCGTCCTCGTCGAAATCGGCATAACCCCTGAGCTGGCCGCCCTTGTAATCGCAGACGAGCAGCGTAACCGCGCCGCCCTTCGACTGGGCCTGCAACGTCATCTGCCCCTCGCCCTTGTCGATCGCGCCGCCGATCAGCGCAGCGAGGACAAGTGCCTCTTCGAGCAGTTTTGCGACAGGGCGCGGATAGGCGTGGGCCGAGAGAATAAGGTCGGCGACATCGTCGAGCCTGACGGCGCGACCGCGTGCGTCACGCTCCGGCAGGCTGAAGCCGAGAAGCGTGTCCGAATATGTTTCCGTGATTGTGTCCATGCGGCCGATATGGGGACGATGCCCGGCATCGCCACCCCGGTGCATGGAGCGCCGGCGTCAGAGCTGGCCGAACGCCCAGCGCAACACGGATTTCTGGGCGTGGATTCGGTTTTCCGCCTCGTCGAACACGGCCGACTGCGGCCCTTCGATGACCTCGCTCGTCACTTCCTCGCCGGGATGCGCCGGAAGGCAGTGGAGGAACAGGGCGTCCGGCTTCGCATGCCCCATCAGGGCCGTGTCGACCTGGAAGGGCTGCATTGCCGCCAGCTTCGCCTCTGCATGCTCCTGCCCCATCGAAACCCATGTGTCGGTAATGACGACATCGGCGCCGCTGGCGGCCTGCGCCGCGTCCTGCACGATGTCGACGCGGGCCCCACCGGCGCGGGCCATGGACACGAACTCCTCCTCCGGCTCGTATCCTGCGGGGCATCCGATACGGACATTGAATTTCATCAGCCCGGCCGCCTCCAATATCGAGTGGAGGACGTTATTGCCATCGCCCAGCCAAGCCACTTCGAGGCCCGGCAACGCCTTGCCATGCTCGATCATCGTCAGCAGATCGGCCACGATCTGGCAGGGATGGCTGCGATCGGTCAGGCCGTTGATGACCGGGATGCTGGCATTGGCCGCCAGTTCCTCGATCTTGGCATGATCGTCGGTCCGGATCATGATAGCATCGACCATTCGGCTCAGAACGCGCGCGGTGTCGGCGATGCTTTCCCCGCGGCCGAGCTGCATGCTGCCCGATTCCATGACCATGGCCGATCCGCCGAGCTGGCGCATGGCCATGTCGAAACTGACCCGGGTGCGTGTCGAGCTTTTCTCGAAGATCATGGCCAGTACGCGTCCCGCAAGCGGGGCGTCGGCGTCGGGCTTGCCCTTTGCCCAGTCGCGCCGGGCCAGCTTGCGGTCCTGTGCGTCGTTGATCATGGCGGCGATGGCATCGCCGCCAGCATCGGACAGGTCGAGAAAATCGCGCTTGCTCATGCTGCTTCAGGAACCTCGTAACTGGCTGCACCGGCCGACAGTTTCTCGAAGAATTCCTCGATCTCGTCGTCGCCGATGACAAGTGGGGGCAGGACGCGGATGGTCTGGTCGCCGGCAGCCACCATAAGGAGCTGGTGATTGTCCCGCAGGTGGACGAAGAAGGGCCGGCTTTCGACCTTCATCTTGATCCCCAGCATGAGGCCCTTGCCGCGAACGAGTTCGAACAGGTCGGGATAGTTGCCGATGAACTGTTCCAGTCTCGTGCGGATGCGCTCGCCCTTTTCGGTCACTTCCGCGAGGAAAGCCTCGTTCGCCACCGCGTCCATCACAGCCTTGCCCGCGGCCATCGCCAGCGGATTGCCGCCATAGGTAGATCCGTGGGTGCCGAACACCATGCCGCGCGCCGCCTTCTCCGTCGCCAGGCAAGCGCCCAGCGGGAAGCCTCCGCCGATGCCCTTCGCCGTTGCCACGATATCGGGCGTCACGCCGTAATGTTCGTGGGCGTAAAGCTTGCCGGTACGGGCGACGCCGCACTGGACTTCGTCCAGCACCAGCATGAGGTCGTGCTCGTCACACAGTACCTTCAGGCCGTCCATGAATTCCTGGCTGGCAGGGCGGATACCGCCTTCGCCCTGGATCGGCTCCACCAGGAAACCGGCCGTCCGTTCGCTGACAAGGCTCTTCGCCATGTCGAGATTGTCGAATTCGCAATACACGAACCCGGGCAGGAGCGGCTTGAACCCGTGATGCATCTTCTCCTGGTTGCTGGCGCTGATCGTCGCCATCGTGCGTCCGTGGAAGGCATTGGTGAAGGTGATGATCTCCGTGCGCTTCGTGTCGGGGTCGCCATGCTGGTGATAGGCACGCGCGGTCTTGATCGCGGTCTCGACCGCCTCTGCCCCGGAATTGGTGAAGAAGACGGTGTCGGCGAAAGTGTTGTCGACCAGTTGCTGCGCTAACGCCTCTCCCTGCGGGCTGCCATAGAGGTTGGAGACATGCATCAGCGTCTCCGCCTGTTCCTTGATCGCGCCGATGAGCCCTTCGTGGCTGTGGCCAAGGAGGTTCACTGCAATGCCGCTGGCGAAGTCGAGATAGCGGGTGCCGTCCTCGTCGATCAGGTGGCAATTGTCACCGCGGACCGGACGCACGCCGCAGCGGGGATAGACGGGCATGAGCGGGGTGATGGACATCGGAAAAAGGCTCCTCAGCCGAATGGAAAACTGGGTCTGAAACACGAATGGCGACCCCCGGAAGGAGCCGCCATTTGTGGTCTTGATAGGATGCCTGGCCGAACGGGTCAAACATCCATCGGAAGTGATCAAATGCCGGAGACTAGCCCTGCGCCGGCACCAGGTTCACTGCCGAGTGCTTCCCTCGGCGGTCGACTTCCAGGTCGAACTCGTAGCGTTCGCCTTCGTTGATCTGCGACAGGCCGGAACGTTCGACCGCGCTGATATGCACGAACGCATCGGGCTGGCCATCGTCGCGGACGAGGAAGCCGAAGCCTTTCATCGAGTTGAAGAACTTGACCGTACCCGTTGCCTTCTCGCCGGTCAGCTCGCGCTGGGGCGGACCGCCGCGATCAGCGCCAGCGCCGGCGCCGCCACCCTGCACTTCGACGACATCGCCGACGATCTGCAGGTCCTGTGCGGATACCTTGCCACCGCGATCGACGAGGTTGAATTCCAACCCCTGTCCTTCGCCCAGACCTTCGAGCCCGGCACGTTCGACAGCGGAAATGTGAACGAAGACGTCTTCGCCCCCGCCTTCCTGCTGGATGAAGCCGAAGCCTTTCTGGGCGTTGAAGAACTTGACGGTTCCCTTGCCGGTTCCGACTACCTGGGCCGGCATGCGGTTGAACCCGCCGCCACCGCCACCGCCGCCTCCGCCGCGAGGTCCGCCGCCGCCGCCGAAGCCGCCGCGACCACCGCCGCCGTAACCGCCGCGATCGCCACCGCCGAAGCCGCCGCCTCCGCCGCCGTAACCGCCACCGCCGCCATAGCCGCCACGGTCGCCGCCACGATTACCGCCGAAATCGCCGCCTCCGCCAAACGGATCGAAGCTGTCTTCGCCGATATTGTCCCGCTTGTCGCGGCCTTTGCGACGTCCTCTGTCGTAACCCATAACTCGTAGTGTACCTTACTCGCCCGTCCGCAAACCAATTAGAGCCTGCCGGGGACGGAAAATCGGCAAACCCGTTCGCGCATCGAAATGGCCGGACGGAGATCCCCGCAGCCAGTCAACGCAGTTATTCAACGTTCTGTGTAGCGGATAACGCCGCTGCATGCGAACGAATTAACAGCAGGGACAGGACTGGACGAAATATGTTGCGGATTCACTTCAACCCATGTGAAATATTCAGGCCGGACCTCGCTGCAATGTGTGAAGCTTGTCCCGCCCGGGCAATTCGCTAGACACGGCAGAATTCACGCATTTGCAGGCATATCCAGCCGCTACGGGAACGACACGATGACCGATTTCAGGAAGCTTTCCGACACTGTCCTGGCCAGCCCGCAGATTACCCCTGCCGATATCGATGCCGCAAAGGCGCAAGGGGTGACGCTGATCGTCAACAATCGTCCGGACGGCGAATCGCCCGGCCAGCCTGCCGGTGCGGACATCGAATCCGCCGCTGCCGCAGCCGGCATCGATTATCTGGCGATTCCCGTCACCTCCGCCGGCTTCAGCCAGCCGCAGGTCAAGGCAATGTCCGAGGCACTGGGCGGAGCAGAGGGCAAGGTGCTGGCCTATTGCCGCTCGGGCACCCGTTCGACCCTGCTGTGGTCCCTTGCCCGGGCCAGCATGGGTGCAGACCCCGATGCCGTGACCGCCGCCGCCGCCGATGCAGGTTACGACGTCTCGCCTGTCCGTCCGGCGATGGACATGTTCGCAGGGCAGGCGCGCAGCTGATCCTGCGGCCAAGGCATTTCCAGCAAGCGTGCCCGCTGAGACCCTATCGCTGATTGCACAGTTTGCCGGCTCTCTCGCCGCGATACTGCTACTGGTGTGGCTCGCGCGCTGGCTGGGCCTTGGTCCCGAGAAGCGGCTCCTGACCGAAGCCGAGGTCGCAGAAGCGGCACGCGATGCGCATGACGGTTTCGAGCCCGCCGCCATCGCAATCGATTCCGATGGACGAGGCGCGCTGGCGCGAGGCGAGGATGGCCGGATAATGCTGCTGCGCCCTCATGGCAGCCATGTCGCCAGCCGCATTCTCGGCCCCGCATCCAGCGCGAAAATGAGCCCTGCAGGCGACAGTGAAGGCCTGGTGGTCGATTGCGGGGAGCGGAGCTTCGGAGCGGTCACGCTGCAACTGAGAGATGCTCACGCTTGGGCCGACGCGATCAACGCCCTATAGTCCCCTTTCGATGCCTGACTTCTCACCCACAGACTATGCCGTTCCCGGCTTCGTTGCGCTCGTCCTGATCGAGATGGTCTGGGCCCGCTTCCGCCGACCGGATGCATACGAGCCGCGCGATACGCTCGTCAGCCTCGGCTTCGGGCTCGGCAGCACGGTTGCAGGCCTCCTGTTCGGCGGGCTGGCGGTCGCTGTGTTTTTCGCAGCGTATGAATACCGGCTGTTCACCGTCGGCTGGGAATGGTGGGCCTGGCCGTTGAGCTTCGTGCTGGACGACCTGAAATATTACTGGGTCCACCGGGCCGGACACCGGATCCGGTGGATGTGGGCGAGCCATGTGAACCATCACTCCAGCCAGCATTACAACCTGTCGACTGCGCTGCGGCAAAGCTGGACCGGCGCCTTTACCTTCGGCCTGCTGTTCGCCCTGCCGCTGGTGCTGCTCGGCTTCCATCCCCTGATGATCGCCATCTGCAGCGGGTTCAACCTGATCTACCAGTTCTGGATCCATACAGAGGCCATCGGCAGGATGCCGCGCTGGTTCGAAGCGGTCATGAACACGCCCAGCCATCACCGCGTCCACCATGCGACCAACCCGCGCTATCTCGACCGCAATTATGCCGGTGTCTTCATCGTGTGGGACCGGATGTTCGGCACGTTCGAGGAAGAGCGCCCGGACGAGGAACGGATTCGTTATGGCATCGTGAAGCAGCTGGGCAGCTTCAACCTGCTGTGGGCGGTGTTCCATGAATGGATCGGCATGATCCGGGACATCCGGGCGGCGCCCTGGCGGCACAAGCTGTCCTACCTGCTGCGCGAACCGGGCTGGAGCCATGACGGCAGCCGCGAAACGTCGGACACGATCCGCCAGCGCTGGCTGGCCCGGCAACAGAGTTCCGTGCCGCATATGCCCGCGCCAAACACGGTGGCAGATCAAAACCCGATTGAAGAGCCTCCTCAAGCTGCGTAACTGTTTCTCTCGAGGAGAGAATGCATGAGCCAGTATGATTATATCGTTGTCGGTGGTGGCAGCGCGGGGTCCGCCGTGGCCGGTCGCCTTGCGGTGGACGGAACCCGGAGCGTCTGCCTTGTCGAGGCAGGCGGCCGGAACAACAACCTGCTGGTGAAGACGCCCGGCTTCATGCCGTTCCTGCTCAAGAACACCAATTACCGCTACGACACCGTTCCCCAGAAAGGCCTGAACGGCCGGATCGGCTACCAGCCCCGCGGCAAGGGGCTGGGCGGGTCGAGCGCCATCAATGCGATGGTCTATATCCGCGGCAACCGCTGGGACTACGACAATTGGGCCGATCTGGGCTGTGATGGCTGGTCCTATGACGACGTGCTGCCCTGGTTTCGCAAGGCAGAAGCCAACGAACGCGGGGCCGACGACTATCACGGCGAAGGCGGGCCGCTATTCGTGTCCGACCAGAAACACGCCAACCCCACCAGCAAGGCCTTCGTCGAGAGCGCGACGCGGCTGCAGCTGCCCCGCAATGACGACTTCAATGGCGAGAAACAGGCAGGCTTCGGTCTTTACCAGGTCACGCAGCGCCACGGCGAGCGATGGTCCGCCGCGCGCGCTTACGTCGAACCTGTTCGTAACCAGCCCAACATCGACATTCGCACCGGTACGCTGACACAGCGCCTGCTGATCGAAGGCGGCCGGGTGACCGGCGTCATGGTGAAGAGAGGCGGCCGGAGCACGCTTCTGACCGCGCGCAAGGGCGTGATCCTGTCAGCCGGCGCATTTAACAGTCCGCAAATCCTGATGCTGTCCGGCATCGGACCGGCGGATCACCTGAAGGAGAACGGGATCGAGGTGCGGGTCGACCGACCTGCCGTGGGCAGCGACCTGCAGGACCACATCGATTACGTCTCCAGCTGGGAAACCGAGAGCCGGGTGCCGATCGGCGACAGCCTGGAAGGATCGCTGCGCATGGTGAAGGCGATGGTGGAACATCGCCGCAAGCGCACGGGCATCATGACGACGCCCTATGCCGAGAGCGGCGGCTTCTGGACCGTGATGCCGGAAGCGCCGGCCCCCGACGTCCAGTGGCATTTCGTGCCGGCCATGCTGGAAGACCACGGACGCGAGAAGGTGAAGGGACACGGCTTCTCTCTCCATGCCTGTGTCCTGCGCCCGGAAAGCCGGGGGACCGTCAGGCTGAATTCCGCCGACGCCGCCGATGCCCCGCGCATCGACCCGAACTTCCTGGATGACGAGCGCGACATCGCGACGTTGCGCGAAGGGGTCCGCC
This sequence comes from Altererythrobacter sp. MTPC7, assembly GCF_042851395.1. Classification (NCBI taxonomy): domain Bacteria; kingdom Pseudomonadati; phylum Pseudomonadota; class Alphaproteobacteria; order Sphingomonadales; family Erythrobacteraceae; genus Altererythrobacter; species Altererythrobacter sp. MTPC7. Next base: position 58,173 of record NZ_BTGS01000013.1, read on the forward strand.
TGTCGCACCGCATCGCGGACGCACCACCGCTTGCGGACTATGCGCCGCGGGACCGCCACGAGGTCGACCTCAACGATGATGCGGCTCTCGATGACCTGATCCGGAGCCGCGCCGACACGGTCTACCATCCTGTCGGTACCTGCCGCATGGGTTCGGACGATGATGCCGTCGTCGACACGGCCTTGAGAGCGCGCGGCGTCGAGGGCCTCTGGATCGCCGATGCCAGCATCATGCCGCGCCTCGTTTCCGGCAATACCAACGCGCCCAGTATAATGATCGGCGAGCGCTGCGCGGACTTCGTCATCAACGCCGAACGCTGATCGACCGCGTGTTTTTCTAGCCCCGCGGGCGCGGGGCGTCCGACCCGCTTGCTTCGCCGCATGAGCGGCGGCGCGTAGTCACGCGCTGTCGTCACTTTGGGGTGCCGATACTTTTGCCACCAACCGGAGAAGGACGAGTTCGGTCGTGAAAGGCGACCGACAAAGGCCGACCGGCCGCCCGCAGGTGCTCGATGCGGAGCATTGAACTAGCACTAAGGACGCGCCTGCGGATGCGAGTGCATAAGACCAAAACTCCACAAAAAAAGGGGCCGGAGCGTCATGCTCCGGCCCGTTAAAGTCATTGTTCGCAGGAGGAACAAGGGTTGGCGCTGCGGGAGGGGGAGAGGATCCTCCCGCAGCGCCAATTCGTTACGCTCAGGTGGTCCGAGCGAATTCGGGATAGGCCTCGATACCGGTCTCAGCGATGTCCAGACCGGCGGTCTCGACTTCGGGCGACGGGCGCAGGCCGATGGTGAACTTGAGGGCGAACCAGACCACGGCCGAGGCCAGCGAGACCCAGACACCGGTCAGCAGGACGCCGACGAGCTGGCCCATGAAGGTCGCATCGCCCGTCCAGGCGACGACCAGCGTGCCCCAGATGCCTGCGAACAGGTGGACCGGGATGGCGCCGACGACGTCGTCAATCTTCAGCTTGTCGAGAAGCGGGATGGTGAACACCACGATGACGCCGCCGATCATGCCGATCAGGATCGACTGGCCCACGGTCGGTGCCAGTGGCTCTGCGGTGATCGACACGAGGCCGGCCAGCGCGCCGTTCAGCGCCATGGTGACATCGGCTTTCTTGTAGCGAAGCTGCGTCAGGATGATCGTGGCCACCACGCCGCCGCATGCGGCCATGTTGGTGTTGACGAAGATCTTCGACACGTCGCTGACATCGCCGACCGTACCCATCGCCAGCTGCGATGCGCCGTTGAAGCCGAACCAGCCGAGCCACAGGATGAACGTACCCAGCGTTGCGAGCGGGATGTTCGTGCCGGGGAAGACCGCGATCTTGCCGTCGACGAAACGTCCCAGGCGCGGGCCGAGGATGATGGCGCCGACGAGCGCAGCCCAGCCACCGGTCGAGTGAACCAGCGTGGAACCGGCGAAATCGGAGAAACCCCAGACGGAATCGAGGTAGCCGCCGCCCCATTCCCAGCTGACAACCACCGGGTAGATGATCGCCGTGAGGACGGTCACGAAGATGAAGAACGGCACGATCTTGATGCGTTCGGCCAGGGTGCCCGACACGATCGAGGCCGTGGTGGCGCAGAAGACCATCTGGAAGAACCAGTCGGACGCGACGGAATAGCCCGTCTCGAGGTCCGCCTCGCCCACGCCCTGCATTCCGTAGGCCGTGCCGCCGATGCCGAAGAGGCCCAGCGAGCCTTCGGCGAAGCCGGGATAGGCGATGTTGTAACCCACGATCCAGAACATGAGGCCGGCAATCGAATAGAGGCCGATATTCTTGAGGCACTGCGTGGATGTATTCTTGGCGCGGACCAGGCCGGCTTCGAGCATGGCGAAGCCCGCCGCCATCCACATGACGAGGAAGCCGCCGATCAGGAACAGCAGCGTGTTGAGGATATAGGCCGTGCCGCCGCCGACGGCGCTGGCTGCAGCCTCCGCCGCCGCATCGGTCGCAGTTGGCACAGCGGCGAAGACTGGGGTGGCCATTGCCAGGCCGGAAAGACCGGCAACGGAAACGAGCGAACGGAAACGCATGGTCGCGGCTCCCTTGGTGTTGATGGAGAAGGTCACAGCGCGGTCTCCCCGGTTTCACCGGTGCGAATGCGCGTGGCGCTGGAGAGGTCGAAGACGAAGATCTTTCCGTCGCCGATGGCATCGGTGCCGGCGGTCTGCTGGATCGTTTCCACGACCTGGGGCGCCAGATCGTCGCTGGCTGCGATTTCCAGCTTCACCTTGGGCAGCATGTTGGTGCTGTACTCGGCTCCGCGATAGATTTCCGTCTGGCCCTTCTGACGCCCGAAGCCCTTGACCTCGGATACGGTCATGCCCGCCACGCCGATGCCGCCGAGAGCTTCGCGCACCTCGTCGAGCTTGAACGGCTTGATGACGGCGATGATGAATTTCATGTGCTGCCCCCTGTCTGAAACAGTGCCTGTTGCGACCGGGCCCGTTCCCGGTCTTCGCACTTGCAGCAAGAGGTGTGCCAAACTCCGCCATCGGGCCGAACGTGGTCTGCCGGCACGGTTACCGGCTTATTTAGTGTTTACTTTTTAAGCAGTGCCTAAAATCACGGCAGCCGGAGCCTGGCGCAGATCGGCAGGTGATCCGATGCGACGTGCGACAGTGCCGATTGGTGAACGTCCTGCGACACCACTTCCCACGACGCCGACACCACCATCCGGTCCAGCCGCGCGACCGGGCGGCGGCTGGGGAAGCTGGGTCCGGGGGCGAGCACCCGCCATTCCTCGCCAAAGGCGCGAATTGCGCCTCGCTGGGACTGCCACTGGTTGAAATCGCCCATCAACACTTCCGGACAGCGCGGCCGCGCGTCCTCCAGGTGCTTCAACACCGCATGGAACTGCTCGCGCCTTCGGAGCCCCGACAAGTCGAGATGCATTCCCGCGACGCGGAAGCGCTTCCCGTCGCAGGCGAGCTCGGCACACACAGCCCCGCGGGGCTCCAGCGTCGGAAGATCGAGCGGTTCGCCGTGCACGATATCGATGCCGCGGCGCACCAGCAGGGCATTCCCATGCCAGCCGATGCTTTGCGGGCGCTTGGCGACGTGCACCACCCTCCAGTCGGTATCCTGCAGGGCGGCACGCGGCAGGACGCTGGTCCGCGCCCCGAACCGCAGGTCCGCTTCCTGCAGGGCGATGATATCGGCGTCAATTTCGCGAAGCACGGCAATGATGCGCAGCGGGTCACGCTTGCGGTCCACACCCATGGCCTTGTGGATGTTGTAGCTGGCGAAGGTCAGTTCCAAGGCGCGGTCAGTCGGGCCGGGTGCCCGGTGCCCCGGCGATATACCGGTCGGTCGCGCGGGTTGGCAGGCCGTCTATGCTGCTCGTCCTGCCGGCCGTTTTTTCCATCCAGGCGGCCGGCTCCTGCCTTGCATGGGCCTTGAGCAGCGTTGCGCGCTCCCCCTCCATTTCCATGAAGGGGACACCCCAGCCGCAGCTCGTCTGCACGCTTTCGACATCGATAACGAAGATCTGCCGCGTTCCGGGCAGCAACGTGAACCCGCTGGCGAGCGCGTCCCATTCCGCGTCCTGCGGCAGCACCGACCTTCCCCGGCCATAAATGCGCAGGATCAGCGCAGGCTGCTGGAAATTGCAGAACATGACCGTGATGCGGCCATCGGCGGACAGGTGCGCATGGGTCTCGTTACCCGAGCCGCCAAGGTCCAGATAGGCAACCTGTGTCGGCGAAAGCACGCGAAACGCATCATACCCCTTGGGGCTCAGATTGATTCGTGCGCCAGGCGCAGCGGTCGCCACGAAGAACACCGGCTGGCTCGCTATCATCGCGGCGTGATCGTCGCCCAGCGCATCGAAGAAGTCTGCCATGCCAGAAGGCTAGGCGCTGGGCCGCAGCTTGTCACCGCTGCTGTACCGGTGCTGTCAGCGTTCCTTGGTGGCCGAGAAGGCGAGGTCGGGGTTTTTCTCTTGCTGGTAGCTCACGTCCCACGGGCTCTTGGCCATGAAGACGAGGTCGCCGTCCCGGTCCTTCGCCAGGTTTGCCTGGTTGAAACGCTCGAACTCCGCGAGCGCCTTCTCGTCCCCGCTTACCCAGCGGGCGGTGGCGAAGGGCGAGGCTTCAAGCCCCGCTTCCACCTTGTATTCCGCCGACAGGCGCGAGACGAGGACCTCGAGCTGCAGCTGGCCGACCACGCCGACGATATGCTGCGCGCCAAGCTCGGGATAGAAGACCTGGATGACGCCTTCTTCCGACAGGTCGTCCAGCGCCTTCCGCAACTGCTTCGTCTTGGTCGGGTCCTTCAGCTGGACGCTGCGCAGGATTTCGGGCGCGAAATTGGGCAGGCCGGTGAAACGGATCTCGTTCTTCTCGCTCAGCGTATCGCCCACGCGCAGCGTCCCATGGTTGGGAATGCCGATGATGTCCCCGGCAAGCGCGGTGTCCGCAATCTCGCGGTCCTGCGCGAAGAACAGGATCGGGGAATGGATGGCGATCGGCTTGCCGAGGCCGCTCGGCGTCAGCTTCATGCCGCGTTTGAACGTGCCCGAGACCTGACGCATGAAGGCGATGCGGTCGCGGTGGTTGGGGTCCATGTTGGCCTGAACCTTGAACACGAAGCCGGTCACCTCGTCATGCTCGGGCTCGATCCGTTCGTCTCCGGCCGGCTGCGGGCGCGGGGGCGGCGCATGCTCGGCAATGGCCTCGATCAGCTTGATGACGCCGAAATTCTTCAGCGCGCTGCCGAAATAGACCGGGGTCAGGTCGCCATTGCGGTAAGCCTGCGCATCGAACTCGGGGTAACCGATCTGGGCCAGTTCCGCCTGTTCGGCAAAGCGCTCGGGAATTTCCGGATCCTCGTCGAACTGGCCCAGGAACTCGCGCGAGTCGCCTTGCGGCCTGGCGACGTGACCGGTCGCGAAGTCGAGAACGCCTTCGAATTCGCCGCCCATGCCGATCGGCCAGGTCTGCGGGCTGACATCCAGTGCCAGCATGTCGGCCACCTCGTCCAGCGTCTCGAACGGATCGCGGCCTTCGCGGTCCACCTTGTTGACGAAGGTGATGATCGGCACGTTGCGCAGGCGGCATACCTCGAACAGCTTGCGGGTCTGCGGCTCGATACCCTTGGCCGCGTCGATCACCATGATGGCGGAATCGACCGCGGTCAGCGTGCGGTAGGTGTCTTCCGAGAAGTCCTCATGGCCCGGCGTGTCGAGCAAGTTGAAAGTGACGGTTTCCCCGTCCGGCCCTTCACGCTCGAACGTCATGACCGACGAGGTGACGGAAATGCCGCGCTGCTGCTCGATCTTCATCCAGTCGGACCGAGCGCGCCGTGCTGCCCCGCGCGCCTTCACCTCGCCCGCCAGGTGGATCGCGCCGCCGGTCAGCAGCAGCTTCTCGGTCAGCGTGGTCTTGCCCGCGTCGGGATGGGAGATGATGGCGAAGGTGCGCCGTGAGTTGGCTTTATCGGACATTGGATTCGGCGTGCGGGCTCAGCCGCGCAGCTCTGCCCCCTGTTTGGCGGCAGCGGCCACGACACGGTCGGAGATGGCTTTCAGCTCTTCCTCGGTGAAGCTCTTGTCGCCCGGTTGCATGATTACTTCCAGCGCGATGGACTTCTTGCCCTCCGGTACGCCCTGACCTTCGAACACGTCGAAAATGCGTGCATCGACGATGGCCTTCTTGTCCGCGCCTCGCACGGCTCGCAGCAGGTCGCCCGCTGCAAGCTCGCTCGGCACGAGGAACGCGAAGTCGCGCGACACCGGCTGCAAGGCGGGCGGCGAATAGGCAGGACGGGCAAAACCGCCAGAGCCCTTTTTCGCCGGGATCGCATCCAGGAAGATTTCGACCGCGACGACTGGGCCGTCGATGTCGAAGGCCTTCAGCGTCAAGGGATGCAGCGCGCCGAACCGGGCGAGCACGTTTTTCGGGCCCAGTCGCAGGGTCGCCGACTGGCCCGGATGGAACTGGTCGCCCGCCCCACCGCCTTCTCCGCTCATGACCATCAGGTTTGCGACCGGCGCGCCCGCCGCTTCCAGCAGCGCCATGGCCTCCGCTTTCGCGTCGTAGGCGTCGAACGGTGAAGCCTTGCCGGTCGCCCAAGCACGCGCGGCTTTCTCGCCGGCAAGAACCACGCCCAGCGTAGGTTTTTCGTCGCTGGAGCCGTCGGCCGCCCGGAAATAGCGCCGCCCGATCTCGAACAGGCGCGAACCGGCAGCCCCGCGATCGGCATTGCGCTTGGCCGCGGCGAGCAGGCCGGGCACGAGCGAGAGGCGCATGGCCTTCATGTCCTCGCTGATCGGGTTCTCCAGAACCCACAGCGCATTCCCGTCAGCGAAGTGATCGGCATGCGGCACGGGCAGGAAGGACCAGGTCACCGCCTCGTCCAGACCACGCGCGGCTGCGGCGCGGCGCAGCTTGCGCTCCATCGCCTGCAGCGGGGTGGCGGTCGGACGGGCGACGCCTTCCATCCGCGGCAGGGCGACGCTCTGCACGCTGTCGATACCGTGGATACGCACCACTTCCTCGACCAGGTCGGCCGGGCCTTCCACATCGTGGCGGCGCAGCGGGACCGTGACGTCCCAGCGGGTCGCGCCGTCCCCGATGACCTTCTTGCCGATTTCGAAATCGAGCGCGTCGAGGATGCGAAGCTGCTCTTCCTCGCCCACGTCGATGCCGCCGAGCCGGCGCACGAGGTCGGGCTCGAACGCCACCGTCATCGGCTGCGCTGGGGGCGAACCGGCCCGCACGACCTCGCTCGCCTCGCCGCCGCACACGCGCTGGATCAGCGATGTCATGATGGCCAGACCGTCGTCCAGGAACGCAGGGTCAACGCCCCGCTCGAACCGAGTACGGGCATCGGATGCAAGGCCCAGCTTGCGCCCCGTCACGCCGATGCGCGCCGGATCGAAATAGGCGATTTCGAGGAGGACATCGGTTGTCGCCTCGGTGACGCCCGAGTTTTCACCGCCCATGATGCCGGCGATGTCGTGGACGCCGTTGTCGTCCGCGATCACGGTCATGGTGTCGTCCAGCGTGTAGGTCTTCTCGTTCAGCGCCTCGACCGTCTCGCCATCCCTCGCGCGGCGGGCGACGACGGGACCGCTCAGCTTACCGAGATCGTAGGCATGGGCCGGACGCCCGAAGGCCAGCATCAGGTAATTGGTGATGTCGACGATCGCCGAAATCGGGCGCTGGCCTGCAGCCAGCAGGCGGCGGCGCATCCATTCGGGTGTTGCCGCCTTGTTGTCGACGCCGCGGATGACGCGACCGTAAAAGGCAGGGCAGCCCTCTGCATCGTCGGTTCGGATTTCGACCGGGCAGGGAACCGCGCCTTCGATGACCGATGGCTCGACCGGCTTGAACGTGCCGAGGCCTGCTGCGGCAAGGTCGCGTGCAATGCCTTGCACACCCATGCAGTCCGGGCGGTCGGGCGTAATGGCCACGTCGAAGACCGGGCTGGCGTCGTGATAGTCGGCGAAACCCTGTCCGACCGGCGCATCGGCGGGCAGTTCGATGATGCCGTCATGCTCATCGCCCAGTTCCAGTTCGCGGACCGAGCACATCATGCCGTTGCTCTCGACCCCGCGAATGGCGCTCTTGCGAAGCTCCATCCCGTTGGCCGGAACTACCGCGCCGGGCAGGCCCAGCACGCCCTTCATGCTTGCCCGGGCATTGGGCGCGCCGCACACGACCTGCAGCGGGTCGCCTTCGCCGGTGTCTACCGTGAGCACCTGCAACTTGTCCGCATCGGGATGCGGACCGGCGGTCAACACCTCCGCCACGCGGAAGCCGTCCAGCTTCTGCGCCGGATCGTCGATGCCCTCGACCTCGTGACCGATGCGGTTGAGCATGGCAGCGACCTCCTCCACCGACGCATCGGTTTCGAGGAAGTATTTCAGCCATTCGAGAGAGAACTTCATGCGCGTGCTCCCACACCGGCGGAAAGGGTCGGCTGGTCGAAAGCGCTGAAACCGTAATGGCCCAGCCAGCGTCCGTCACCGTCGAAGAAGGCGCGCAAATCGTCCATCCCGTATTTCAGCATGGCGAGCCGGTCGACGCCGACGCCGAAGGCAAAGCCCTGCCATTCGTTGGGGTCGAGCCCGGCGAATTCGAGCACGCGGGCATTGACCATCCCGCTGCCGAGCAATTCCATCCAGCCATGGCCGGGCGCATCGCCGTCGCCGCCGAGTACGCGCCTGGAGCCATTGGGCCCTTTCTCGTCCTTCCAGCCGACATCGACCTCGACCGAAGGTTCGGTGAAGGGGAAGTAGCTGGGGCGAAGGCGCAGGACGATGTCGTCACGCTCGAAAAACGCCTTGAGGAAGGTTTCCAGCGTCCATTTCAGGTGTCCGAGATGGATGTCGCGGTCGATCACCAGCCCTTCGACCTGGTGGAACATCGGTGTGTGCGTCGCGTCGCTGTCGCTGCGATAGACGCGGCCCGGCGCGATGATGCGGATTGGCGCGCCTTGTTCCACCATGCTGCGGATCTGCACCGGCGATGTGTGCGTCCTGAGCAACATGCGCCTTTTCTCGCCTACCGCTTCGCTACTTGAGGCGGGGGCCTCCATCGCATCGTGGTCGGGGAAATAGAACGTATCGTGCATCGCGCGTGCGGGGTGCGTTTCCGCCATGTTGAGGGCGGTGAAATTGTGCCAGTCGTCCTCGATCTCCGGACCTGTCGCGACGGCAAAGCCGAGATCGGCGAAAATCTCCGCCAGTTCGTCCATCACCTGGCTGACCGGGTGGACGGAGCCCTTGGGCGAAGCGGGCGCGGGCAGGGTCAGGTCCAGCGTCTCGGACGCCAGACGCGCTTCCAGTTCGGCTGCTTCCAGTTCCGCCTTGCGGGCGGTGATGGCATCGGCAATCGCGGCGCGCACACCCTGGATCTTCGGCCCTTCGACCTGCCGTTCCTCGGGCGACATCTTGCCCAGCGTCTTCAGGAGGGCGCTGACCCACCCCTTCTTGCCGAGCGCGTCCACGCGCACCGTTTCCAGCGCATCGATCGTGTCGCTGGCGGCGATTGCTTGCAGGGTATCCTGCTGGCGAGATTCCGTGCTTTCCATAGGGCTGGGCCGCTACCCGTAAATCGCTCGCAAGGCAAAGGTAACATGGCCCTTTCACGCGATGGCCGCGGACACGAAAAAGGCGGCCCGCCCGCGAGGGAGAGCCGCCTTGTTGTTTCCGGCCGGGGCGATGCCGCCGGCAGCGCAAGCGCGTTACGCGGGAAGCGCGTCCTTCGCCTGCTTGATGATCGCGCCGAATGCAGCGCTTTCATTCATGGCGAGGTCGGCCATGACCTTGCGGTCAAGCTCGATCCCGGCCAGCTTCACCCCGTGCATGAACTGCGAATAGGTGAGGCCTTCGGCGCGGACGGCCGCGTTGATGCGCTGGATCCACAGTGCGCGGAAATTGCGCTTCTTAACCTTGCGGTCGCGATAGGCGTACTGGCCGGCCTTTTCGACCGCCTGGCGCGCGACGCGGATGGTGTTCTTGCGGCGACCGCGATAGCCCTTGGCCTGGTCGAGCAGCCGCTTGTGCTTCTGGCGCGTGGTAACGCCGCGTTTGATGCGTGGCATGTCTCAGTACTCCTGCTTCAGTCGAGCCCGTAAGGGGCCCATTTCTTCACGGCCTTCTGGTCGCACTTGGCGAGGACCTCGGTGCCGCGGTTCTGGCGGATGTACTTCGCATTGTGGCTGATGAGACGGTGACGCTTGCCAGCGACGCCGTGCTTGATCTTGCCGGTCGCGGTGATCTTGAAGCGTTTCTTCACACCGCTCTTGGTCTTCAGCTTGGGCATTTTCATCTCCTGTCGGATAACGAGTTCAGAAGACACGTACTGACCAGCCCTGGCAGCCCTTACGGCCAGACCGGCAGAGGAATCACGTGTCGGTGAAGAGCGCGCAGATAGCGGACCTGGCGGGAAACGCAAGACTTTGCGCGATGCCCGAGCGCAAGGAATGGGCTAGTGCGCGTAGATCATCTTCACGCTCATCCCGCCATCGACGACGATCTGCTGCCCGGTGACGAATCCTGCCGCGTCGGAAACAAGCCAGTCGATGGCCCCCGCAATGTCCTCGACCCGGCCGACGCGTCCTGCCGGATGCTGCTCGCGGTCGACATCCCTGTGTTCCGGATCGGAGCGCTCGCTTTCCTTCTGCCACGGTCCGGTCTCGATCCAGCCGGGCAGCACAGCGTTCACGCGAATATCCGGCCCCAGCGACACCGCCATAGCATGCGTCAGGGCGCTTACCCCGCCCTTCGACGCGGCATAGGCGAAGGTATCCGGTTCCGATTGCAGGGCGCGGGTGGAGGAGATGTTGACGATGCTCGCTCCGGGTTTCCGCCGTAGAAGCGGGATCGCTGCGCGGCTGCACAGGAAGGTTGCGGTCAGGCTGGCGTCGATCCAGCGGTTCCAGTCGTCCAGCGACAGCTCCTCGAGAGGGCCGCAATAAGGGTCGGCAAGCGCCGCGTTGTTGACGAGAGCGGCCAATGGGGCATCACCCAGCCAATGCGTCAGCTTGTCGAACGCATTGCCGACATCGCTCTCGTCACCGACGTCGCAGCCGACTGCAAGCAAGCGGTCGTCCGGCACCAAAGCGCGCATTTCGTCCAGCGCCTCGTCATCCAGGTCGAGCACGCAGACGCGCCAACCTTTCGCGTGGAAGTGCAGCGCGGTTCCGCGACCGATACCGGCGGCCCCGCCAGTAATGCATATTGTCTTGTCCATAACGGGCCAACGCCGGGCGATACGGGTAGTGCCCGGCACCGGCGTGGTTGCGCGTTGACGATCGATCGCGCTCATAGCAAAACGCTCCGATGCTATGGCGCGCGGGTATCCTCTCTGCAATCTGCGCCGCGTGCAGCGCGGCGCCGGCGACCCCTCAGGCGCTGCCTGCGGAGGTCTTCGAAGCCAGCCAGGCCGAACGCGCAATCGTCGGCGATGTTGTCGTGCCGGACCGGGTCCGGCGTCGCATCGCGAAACAATACGCAGACGATGTCGACCTGCTCGCTATCCAGATGCGCGGGGCGCGAGCGCGAGAGCTTTCGCTCGAGGCCGCGCGGCTGTCGGACGATGCGCTGGGCGAGAGGGCGGCGGATGCGAGCTTCCTTTACGTCACCTGCCTGCTCGAGCTGGAAGTCGGCCGGAAAATGCCGTGGGGCTGGGCGAGCGACATGGCCGACGAATTCGGGGACATCGTGCTCGATACGGCAGAGCGGCGCAGCGCCGGGCGGCAGTACGAGCAGTTGCGCAGCGGCTCCGTATCGGAAGCGCCGGACGTCCCGACGGAATGCAAGCGATAGGCATGCGCCTCAGCCCATCGCTTCGAGCACGTCCTCCAGCCGGGCAGGTTCGCCCAGCGCGATGACCGTCCCCCCAGTACTATTGGCGCTTTCCGCGTCGAGAGGATTGCCCTGCCAGTCGGCTATCATGCCGCCGGAGCCCTCCACGATCGGCACCAGCGCGGCATAGTCGTAGAGCTTCAGCCCGGCCTCGCACACGATGTCGAGATGGCCGCTCGCGAGCAGCCCGTAATTGTAACAATCGCCGCCCCAGACGACGATCTGCGATGTCTGCGCGGCCAGCGACATGAATGCGCCGCCCTGGTCGTCGGTGAAATATTGCGGGCCGGAAGACGCGATGGTGGCATCGGACAATTGGCGGCAGCGGCGCGTCGAGGCGGGCTTGCCGTTGAATGTCGTGCCTTCTCCGATGCTGCCGATCCAGCGCTCCCCGGCAATCGGCTGGTCGATCACGCCCATGACCGGCCAGCCGTCCTGCAGCAATGCGATGAGCGTTCCGAAAATGGGGCGCCCGGCCATGAAGCTGATAGTGCCGTCGATCGGGTCCAGCACCCATTGCCGCCCGGCCCCTTCGTTATGCGTGCCGTATTCCTCGCCGATGATACCGTCGCCGGGAAATTCCGCCTCGATAATGGCGCGCATGGCCGATTCGGCCGCGCGGTCCGCCTCGGTCACGGGCGAGGCGTCGTCCTTGCGCTCCGATGCCCAATCCCCGCGAAACAAGGGCTTGATAGTCTGCCCCGCCGCATCGGCGAGCCGGCCTGCAAGCGCGATTTCCTTTTCCAAAGCCATTGCTGTAGGTGTCCTTGCACTGAGAGGGTCGGGCCGCGTCCCTAACGACAGCTCCGCCCGTCCGGTAGGGGAAACAGGCCAGTCGGGGTGCTGCCTATGGAGTTTTCTTGACCAAGAGACTGCCACCTGTCGATGGATCGTCGATAGGCAGCCCGCTTTCGGCTGCGCGCGCCCCGGCGCGCGATATTCGCGACTGGATTTACTGGCTGGGCGTCAGCAAGCTGGACCTGCCTGCCGGAGCCGCCTTGCATGGCGGGATGCTGACGGACCATGCCTGCCTGCGGATCATCACCGGCGGGACCTGGATTGCCGAGACGGCGAGCGGGCTGATGAAGTTCGACCCGGGGCGCGACGGCATGGCGCTCTATTTCGGACCGCAGTCGCAGCATGTGAAGCTGACCGTGCAAGGGTCGTTCCGCATCCTGACCATGCACCTCAGGGCAGGCGCATCGACCGTGCTCGAAGCGCCTGCGCAGACCGAGAGCCGGGACTGCATCTACGACCACCATTCGATTGTCGGCCACGGAAACCTGGCGTCGCGTTTCGATCCGGCGGCGAGCGACGAGGACTGGCTGGTCGCCATGGAGGACGAGATGCGCAAGTTTCTCTGCCTGCGCGATACGGCCCCGCCCGATCCGGTCATCACTGCGTTCGAGCGGGCCAGCCTGTCCACGCCCGATATGTCCATTGCCGGCTTTGCAGAGGAGCACGGCATCAGCCCGCGCACGCTCGAACGGCTGGTCATGCGCGATTACGGCGTGACCCCCAAGACGGTCCTGCGCCGCGCGAGGGCACTCGACATGGCAGCGGCAATCCTCGGGGTGGTCGCGCCCGACGAGCAGAGCGAATTGGAGCTTCGCTATTTCGACCAGTCCCACCTCATCAAGGAAATCCGCCACTTCTTCGGGATGACCCCGTCCGAACTGCCCCAGCGGGCCATCCCGCTGCTGCGGGTGAACCTGGAAATCCGGCAAAGCCGCAGGCTGGAGGCGATGGGCCGGTGGACGCCGGACGAGCCTCTGCCCTGGAGCAAATGATGTCCCGCGATGAGCAGGCGGGGCCTACGCCGTGGGCGGCCCCGCCCCGCTCGTCTCAATCGAACAGCGAGCTGACCGAGCTTTCATCCGCGATGCGGCGCACCGCCTCGCCGATCAGGGGGGCAATGGGAAGAAGCCGGATGCGGTCGGAATCCTGTGCGGCATCGGTGGGCCGAATCGAATCGGTGATCACCAGTTCCTTCAGCGCCGAACCGTCGACCCGGGCGACCGCCCCGCCCGACAGGACGCCGTGCGTGATGTAGGCAGCCACGCTTTTCGCGCCCTGGTCCAGCAGCGCCTGCGCCGCGTTGCACAGCGTCCCGCCTGAATCCACGATGTCGTCGATCAGGATGCAGTGCCGGCCCTGCACGTCGCCGATGATGTTCATCACTTCCGATTCGCCGGGGCGGTCGCGGCGTTTGTCGACAATGGCGAGCGGCGCGTTGTCGAGCCGCTTTGCCAGCGCACGTGCGCGCACCACACCGCCCACGTCGGGCGACACGACCATCAGGTCCTGGTCCCCGTAACGCGCCTGGATATCGGCCGCCATGACCGGCGCGGCATAGAGGTTGTCGGTCGGGATATCGAAGAAGCCCTGGATCTGCCCTGCGTGCAGGTCGACCGCCAGCACGCGGTCGGCGCCGGCTTCCGTAATCAGGTTCGCAACCAGCTTCGCCGAGATCGGCGTGCGTGGCCCCGGCTTCCGGTCCTGCCGGGCATAGCCGAAATAGGGGACGACCGCCGTGATCCGCCGCGCCGATGCGCGCCGCAGCGCATCGATGCAGATCAGCAGTTCCATCAGGTTGTCATTGGCCGGATAGCTGGTCGACTGGACCAGGAAAACGTCTTCACCCCGCACGTTCTCGTGGATTTCCACGAAGATTTCCTCGTCCGCGAAACGGCGAACGCCGGCATCGACGAGAGGCATCTCGAGATAGCCCGCAATGGCCCGGGCCAGTGGCAGGTTCGAATTGGCGGCCATGATTTTCATGCGTGCAGTGTCCTTGGCAGGTAACGTATCGAAAGCAGGGCGAGGGTCGGCAAACGGTCTAGGCCGGCAGCGGGAAATCGCAAGGAAACGCACATCCGGTTCCCCGGTTGCGCTCCCTTTCAGCGATCAGGCGCGATGCTCACCCTTGATCCAGCGCACCGTGCCCGAACTGGCGCGCATGACCACGCTTTCGGTCGTCATGATGCCGCCGCGCTTGCGCTTCACGCCTTCCAGCAGCGAGCCCGAGGTGACGCCGGTCGCGGCGAAGATGCAGTCGCCCTTCGCCAGTTCGTCGACCTTGTAGATGCGGTCGAAATCCTCGTCAGGGATGCCCCATTTGCGGGCCCGCGCCTTTTCTTCGTCATTGCGGAAGACGAGCCGGCCGTTGAACTGGCCGCCGACACAGCGCAGCGCTGCTGCCGCCAGCACGCCTTCCGGCGCGCCGCCTTGGCCCATATACATGTCGATCGTCGTGTCTTCGTCGGTCGTGGCAATAACGCCCGCGACATCGCCATCGCCGATCAGGACCACGCCGCAGCCCAATTCGCGCAGTTCTGCGATCATGGCTTCGTGGCGCGGCCGATCGAGGACGCAGACGATGATTTCCGACGGTTCCACACCCTTGGCATCGGCCACGGCTTTCACGTTCTCGGTCGGGCTTTTCGCCAGGTCGATGATGCCTTCGGGATAACCCGGCCCCACGGCCAGCTTGTCCATATAGGTGTCGGGCGCATTCAGCAGGCAGCCCTGCTCCGCAGCGGCCAGCACTGCCAGCGAATTGGGGCCGGCCTTCGCCGTGATGGTGGTGCCTTCCAGCGGGTCGAGCGCGATGTCGATCTTCGGCCCCTTGCCCGGCGCGCCGCCGACCTTTTCACCGATATACAGCATCGGCGCCTCGTCACGTTCGCCCTCGCCGATCACGACGGTGCCGTCCATGTAGAGATGGTCGAACGCCTCGCGCATCGCCTCTACCGCTGCAGCGTCGGCGGCCTTTTCGTCACCGCGCCCGATCAGTTTCGATGCCGCGATTGCCGCCGCTTCGGTCACGCGGACCATTTCCATGACCAGAACGCGGTCGAGTTCGTTTTCGGTGCGGGTTTCGCTCATGGTGGCAGGGTCCTGTAGTCGCGGGAGGTTGGGTCGCGACGCGCTTAAACGCGACCGCCGCCGCTGTCGAGCAATCAGGGGCGTCAGCTGCGCAGGATCGGCATGACCAGCGGCTGGCCCGTCAGGCTGGGCGAATTTTCGAGCAGCGCGATGGCGCGCCGGACATTCGCCACCGGGCCGGCATGGGTCACCATGGCGACCAGCACCCCGTCCTCGCCCGACTCGCCGTCCTGTATCAGGCTTTCGATGGAAACGTCGGCGTCGCGCATCGCTGCGGTCAGTTCGGCCAGAACGCCCGGGCGGTCCGCCACGCTGAAGCGCAGGTAGGACCGCGCGATGCGCGCACCCGAATCGGCGCGTTCGGCGGCGCGCAATGTATCGGCAAGGACGGAGAAGGGCGGCGTGCGGTCCCCGCGCGCGACGGCCACGATGTCGGCCATCACGGCACTGGCCGTCGGACCCTCGCCCGCGCCTGCACCCTGGAACATCAGCCGGCCGGCGAAATTGCCCTCCGCGACGACCGCATTGGTCGCCCCGTCGATGGGCGCGAGCGGATGGTTCTTGGGGATCAGGCACGGCCGGACCCGCTGGAGCAGGCGCGGCGCGTCGCCACCGTTTCCATTGTCATCGATATCCGCCACACCGATCAGGCGCACGACATAGCCCAGCGCGTCGGCGCGGGCGATGTCGACGGCGCGCACCTGCCGGATGCCCTCGATCTCCACCCCGTCGAAATCCACCTGCGTGCCGAAGGACAGGGCCGACAGGATGGCGAGCTTGTGCGCCGCATCGACCCCGTCGATATCGAAGGCCGGATCGGCCTCGGCATAGCCCAGCTTCTGCGCATCCCCCAGCGTTTCGGCGAAGTCGGCGCCAGAGGATTCCATTTCCGACAGGATGTAGTTCGACGTCCCGTTGAGGATGCCGTAAACCCGCTCCAGCGCATTGCCCGCCGCGCCTTCGCGCAGGCCGGAGATGACGGGGATGCCGCCTGCAACCGCCGCTTCGAAGCGCAAGGCGCCGCCACCGGATTCCGACAGCTTGGCCAGGCGGTGGCCGTGATGGGCGATCATGGCCTTGTTGGCGGTGACCACGCCCTTGCCCCGCTCCAGCGCGGCTTCGGCCAGCGACAGTGCAGGACCGTCCGATCCGCCGACCAGTTCCACCACCAGGTCGACATCGGGGTTGGAGGCCAGATCCTCCATCGTCTCTGCCCAAGCATAGGGAGCGAGATCGACACCGCGATCCTTCGCGCGGTCCCGTGCATGGACGGCGACCACCTCTATGGCCCGGCCCGCGCGCGCCTGCACCAGGTCCCGGTTTTGCTCCAGCAGGCGAAGGACGCCGACGCCAACGGTCCCGAGGCCCGCTATACCGAGGCGGAGCGGGGCGGTGTTTCGGGCGGCAGGTTTCTCGGCATGTGTCATGGCACCGGCGCATAGCTGCCCGCATGCCGCGCGTGCAGGCAGTTAATCTTCATCTCGCGCTAGCGCCCGTTGCAATCGGGACGGCAAGCCCGACTGCGCGCGGCCTTTCGCAAAAGGATCAAAGATTACGCGGACAGGGGCCCAGCGACTGCATCACATAGGCGTAATCGCGCTCTGCACGCTGCCGGTCGTCATTGTCGGAAGACAGATTGGCATCGGCAGGCAGGGAGGCGGGAAGGAAGCAGGCGAGGCGATACCAGCGCAGGCTTTGCGGGCGAGGCTGCATGGCGGCGCGATCGACGATTTCCGTCCAGGACACGCCCCAGGCAGGCTCCATGTCGGGCCTGCGGGTCACGGTGATCGAGGCGGGCCGCCGCCCCTCCGTATCGAGGAACAGCTGCGTCTCGGACTCGCCCACCAGGTTTCCGGCAACGGACAGGGCATCGCGGATGCCGGTCACGCGCGGCGGCGCATCCGCCGACGCGAGTTCGGCAAGAATGGGGCGCAGGCGCTGCTCGGTCTGGGCCGACCACATCAGCTGCGCCGAGGGATTGACGAGCTGGATCTCGGACGCCCTGCCGGTGACCGGTCGCGCGAACAGTATCACTTCGCTCTTCTTCAGCTTGGGCGCCTTCCCCCGGGAATCGAGCGGCACGTCGACGAGATATTTCAGGGATTCGCCGACGGGGACCGTTCCCGAAATCAGCGAGAGGGTTTCCGCCTCGAGATAAAGCCGCGCGTGGCCCGGCGCGAGGCCGGGGGCGCGCTCCGGCTTGACCTGCGCCTGCCGCTTCACTTCTGCCTTCAGCACGAGCGGCGCACCATCGGCGAGGTCCGCCAGATCGGCATAGGTCGGCGCACCCTGAGCCGCAGGCAGGCTGCCGCTTTGCGCAAGTACCGGAGCCGGCATCGCCATCGCACCGCCCATCGCTGCGACCGACGCTACCACCTTGAGGGCAGGGCCGTGGATACGAATGCAGAAGGGGCGTGGCATAGGGTTCTCCGGTGGGAATGGGCGCCGACCGCAGTCGGAACTTTCGCAATTTGCACCCATTGAGACCATGATCGGCGTGAATTACCGCTTAACCGAGAAAGCGTTTGCGCCGATGCCGGTGAATGCTAAGGAACCAGCCGGTCTTGGGGAAGGCGACGATCAGAATCGGTCTCTCCATGACACTCCCGGTCGACGGCCGGAGCGGGGCTCGCCTCTACTCCATCATGGTTCGGAAATCGGGATTCGATTGATAGCGTCGGGGACTTTACCCCCTGACAGAACCCCCTGCCGGGATCCTTTCCCGGTGCAGACGGAGTGATGCGACTGCATGGCCTACGCTGACCAAGAGATGAGCGGTAATCGCGTAATTGCGATCATCATCGTTGCTCTTATTCATGTGGCTATCGGCTATACCCTCGTCACCGGACTTGCGTACGAAGCGGCCCAGAAGGTCGTGGAGCGCGTGACGACGGTCGATATCGAGGAGCCGCCGCCCGAAGAAGAAGAACCGCCGCCCCCGCCCGAAGAAATTCCCGAGGTGGCACCGCCTCCGCCGGTGGCTCCGCCGCCGCCCATCAGCATTGCGCCGAATCCTCCGCCGGTCCGTACCGTGCAGACGATTCCGCCGCCGTCGCCGCCTGCGGTTCGTATTCCGCCGCCCGCGCCGCCGGCAGCAGCCCCGCCGCCCCCGCCGCCGCCTCCCCCGCCGCCGCCGCCGCCTTCGCAGGCACGTGCAGCGTCGCCGGACAACCTGCAGCGCTGGGCCGGCCGTATCCAGGGCGACTACCCCTCCCGCGCACTGCGCGCAGAGGAACAGGGTACCGTCACGATGCGGATCACCGTGGGCGCAAACGGACGCGTATCGTCATGTTCGGTCACTGGCAGCTCCGGCTCCAGTTCGCTGGACGACGCAGCCTGTCGCGGAATGCAGCGTTATGCACGCTACAATCCTGCGCTGAACGATGCGGGCAACCCCATCAGCAGCACGACGACGCAAGCGATCCGTTACGTCCTGCCGGACTAAGACTTTTATTCGATTAAATCTCCTTTCGAGAGGACCAGACAAATGACCTTCGAACTTCTTACCGCAGCGGCCGGGGAAGCCGCACCGCAGAACCAGTTCGGCTTCATGGAAGCTATGGAACAGGGCGGCGTGATCGCATGGGCGATCTTCGGCGTTCTCGTGATCATGTCCGTGGGCTCGTTCTACATCCTGTTCACCAAGCTGTTCGAACAGCGCAAGATCAACAGCCAGTACGAGCAGGTCCGCTCGCAGTTCTGGCGGACCAACTCGCTGAAGGACGGCGCTACCAAGCTCGAGAAGAACAGCGCATGGCGTCAGCTCGTCGACGACGCCCTCGTCGCCGAGGAACGTCACGGCAAGATGACCGACAAGCTCGAAGCTCACGACTGGATGCACGGTTCGCTGCAGCGTTCGGAAGACAGCATCAATGCCAAGCTGGCTGGCGGTCTGCCGTTCCTGGCATCGGTCGGCGCTACCGCACCGTTCATCGGTCTGCTCGGTACCGTGATCGGTATCTACCGCGCCCTGATCAACATCGGTCTCGCCGGTTCGGCTTCGATCGACAAGGTCGCAGGCCCGGTCGGTGAAGCCCTGATCATGACCGCCATCGGTCTGCTCGTGGCCGTCCCGGCCGTGCTTGCGTACAACTGGCTGCAGAGCCGTAACCGCCGGATTGCCGAAAAGCTCTCCAGCTTCTCGACCGACCTGCTGGCGAACATCAACTCGAACGGCGCGATCAAGCCGGCTGTGATGACCTCGACCTCGACGAAGACGGCCGCAACCGCTGCCAAGGCACCGGCTGCAAAGCCCGCCACGACGACCACCACCACCACGGTCAAGAAGTAAGTGCGAATGCGGGGCCGTCCCGGCGGCCCCGCTTCCACCCTCGAAAACTGGCCAACGGATAGGATGTAACCATGGCAATTTCGATGGCAGGCGGCGAAACGCCGATGTCCGACATCAACACCACGCCGCTCGTGGATGTGATGCTGGTTCTGCTGATCATCTTCCTGATTGCGGTTCCGGTCGCTATCCAGACGATCGACCAGCTGGAAGTCCCCATCATGGAATCGGTCGAGTCGGAAGATAAGGTGGAAAACCTTCTTCTTACCGTCAGCACGTCCGACGAAAACGGCCTTAGCGCCGGTGAGTCCGGCTATCTTGGCGCCTCGCGCCAGGGCGAATGCCGCGTCTATTTCAACAATATCACCCCCGTGACCTCGGAAGAACTGTATGACGAGGCGTTCCGCCGTCTCGACGCAATCGTGCAGCGCGCAGGTGGCCCGGAAGCCATCCTGGAAGACCCCGATGCGATTCCGCAGGTTCACATCCGCGGAGACAAGGATGCGCCGTGGCGCTGCGTTGCCGGGACCATCTACAACGTCCAGGCAGCCGGTTACCCGACTGTCGGATTCATCTCCAATCCGGTCGACCCCAACGGCTGATCGGGTAGAAGAGATTTAAGGAGCACACACCATGGCAATGTCAGGCGGCAAAGACGACGGTTCGCCGATGCTTGATATGAACATGACCCCGCTGATCGACGTTCTGCTCGTTCTGCTCATCATGTTCATCATCACCATCCCCGTCGCGACTCACGCGGTAAATATCGACCTCCCGCAGCCCAGCAACGAGCCGGTAGACCCGAACGATATTGACCCGATCCAGAACAAAATCGTTCTGACGCAAGCCGGAGAAATTCTCTGGAACGGCGATTCGATCAACCAGAACGAGCTGGTGAGGAACCTCAACTACACGAAGAACATCAATCCGGAACCCGAATTGCAGTTCGAACCGGAAGCGACCGCTAGTTACGACCTGTCGGCTCGCGTTCTCAACGTGATCAAGGGTTCGGGCGTCAGCCGCTTCGGCTTCGTCGGAAACGAACAGTACCGGGCATTCGGCAAGGCCGAATAACCGCGTAGCTGCAACAGACTTTCGAGAAGGGGCGGAGCGATCCGCCCCTTTTTTCTTGCCCCATGCATCTGGATACCGGCCCCCGCTGCGCCGGCTAAGCCTCGCCAAGCCCATCGAGGCCGTCGACCCGCATGGCCTGTCCCGCCAGGCTCTCCGCCTCCAGCAGCAGTTCGTCGTCCACCGCCCCTTGCGGTGTCGCCTCGCGCCCGATCATCACCATGACGGGCACGGCAAGCGGGCTTACCCGGTCGAGTTCGACATGGACCAGCCGTTCGGCTGCCGTATCGAGCAGGTCGCCAAGCCGCCCCACATCCGTCATCCTTTCCCGTGCATCGGCCCATGCCGCTTCCAGGAGGACGTGCTCGGGTTCGTATTTTCGCAGCACATCGTAGATCAGGTCGGTGCTGAAGGTGACCTGCTTGCCGCTCTTGCGCTTGCCCGGGTGCTGCCGCTCCACCAGTCCGCCGATCACCGCCACTTCGCGGAAGGAACGGCGCAGCAGATGGCTGTCCTGCACCCAGTCCACGAATTCATGCGCCAGGATGTCCGGGGAAAGGAGCGGCGCCGGATCGGCCACCGGTTTCAGGCCCCAGACGGCCAGCGAGTAATCGTTCGCCACGAACCCGCCGGGCATCAGCCCGCGATCCTCCATGCGCTTCGTGATCAGCATCCCGAGCGACTGGTTCGCGTTCCACCCGGTGAAAGTGTAATAGACCGTGTAATGCCGCTTCGCATGGGGGAAGCTTTCGACCAGCAGGTTGTCCGGGCCCGGCATTTCGCTGCGCCAGTCCTGCACTTCCAGCCATTCCCGAACATCGTCGGGAAAGCGTGCCCACCCAGCCCGGTCGACCAGCATGGCCCGCACCCTGTCGGCCAGGTGCGTGGTCAACGGCATGCGCGCCCCGCCATAGGACGGGATCATCGCCGCCTTGGTAGAGGCCCGCACCACCACTTCCATGTCACGCAGCTGTTCGACCTCCAGCGACGTCCCGGCAAAGGCGAAGGTGTCACCCGGCGATAGCTGGGCGGCGAAGCGTTCCTCGACCCTGCCCAGCGAGCGGCCGTTACGGAAACGCACGTCCAGCATCTCGCCGTCCATGATGATCCCGGCATTCAGCCGGTGGCGCGCCGCTTGTTCGGGATGTCTCAACCGCCAGACCGCCCCGTCTCCGCCCGCACCTTTCTCCCGCACGATGCGGCGGAACTTGTCATAGGCCTTGAGCGCATATCCGCCGGTCGCAACGAAAGTCAGCACGCGGTCCCAGATCTCTTCGTCGATCCATGCATAGGCGAGGCTGGACCGTACCTCCGCCAGCAAGGCAGCCTCTTCGAACGGCCCGGCGCAGGCGGTTCCCATCACGTGCTGGGCAAGAACGTCGAGGCCGCCCGGGCGGAAATCCTCGCCGTCGCGCTGTCCGGCATCGACCGCTTCCTTCGCCGCAGTTGCTTCCAGGAATTCGAACCTGTTGCCCGGCACAAGTATCGCCCGGCTTCGCAGATCGAGCCGGTGATTGGCCCGACCGATCCTCTGCAGCAGCCTGCTGGAGCCCTTCGGAGCGCCCATCTGCACCACGCAATCGATATCGCCCCAGTCCA
Source organism: Altererythrobacter sp. MTPC7 (assembly GCF_042851395.1). Taxonomy (NCBI): domain Bacteria; kingdom Pseudomonadati; phylum Pseudomonadota; class Alphaproteobacteria; order Sphingomonadales; family Erythrobacteraceae; genus Altererythrobacter; species Altererythrobacter sp. MTPC7. The sequence goes on from NZ_BTGS01000013.1 coordinate 80,348, forward strand.
CTCCCAGATCGAGACTGGCGGTCGCCACCAGCGCCCTCAGTTCGCCGCGCGCCATGGCGCCTTCGACCTTGCGCCGCGCTTCCTTGCTCAGCGACCCATGATGGATGCCGATCGGCAGCTTGTCCTCGTTCACATCCCACAGGTGCTGGAAGATATATTCGGACAGGAAGCGCGTATTGGTGAAGACCAGCGTCGTGCGATTGCCCCGGATAAGGTCGTAGAGCTGCGGGATCGCCCAGGTCGCCGCGTGGCCGCCCCATGGCACACGCTCCTCGTCCGGCAGCAGGATCTCGACATCGGCCGGCGCGCCATCCTCCCCGGCGACCAGCGCGACGCTATCGATATCGCCCCACGGGGCCAGCCATTCGCGGTACCCTTCCGGATTGGCGACCGTGGCCGACAGTGCCGCGCGCTGCATGTCGGGCGCAATGGCCTGCAACCGCGTCAAGGCGAGCGCGAGCAGGTCGCCGCGCTTGCCGGTGGCAAAGGCGTGCACCTCGTCGATCACGATGCGCTTCAGCCCGGCAAAAAGCGTCTCCGCCTCCGGATAGCTGAGCAGGAGGGACAGCGATTCCGGTGTCGTCAGCAGGACATGCGGGGGCTTGTCCCGCTGCCGCCGCTTGCGATCGGACGGGGTATCACCGCTGCGTGTCTCGACCTTGATGGGCAGGCCCATTTCCTCGACCGGGCGAACGAGATTGCGCTGCACGTCGTGCGCCAGCGCCTTCAGCGGCGAGACGTAGAGTGTATGCAGCCCCTCGGGCGGCGGCGCATCGCCAAGGCGCGAGGGGGTGAAGGCGGCAAGGGTAGGCAGGAATCCTGCCAGCGTCTTGCCCGCGCCGGTATCTGCGACCAGCAGGGCGTGGCGACCCGCATCGCTGGCCCCCAGCATTTCCGACTGGTGCCGGCGCACGCGCCAGTCCTGCCCGGCAAACCAGGCGGTGATCTCGGGAGGAACGGTCATCGACGGGATAACGAGCGACCCGGCCACTCGGGTCCGGCATTCCAGGTCCGGGTCTCCGGACGTGCCCTGTCAGTCTTCCATACTGTCAGCGGTGTCCTCGGCGTCGGCTGCTTCCATCGCGGCTTGCAGCTCGGGAACCGAGATGCCCAGCAGGCTGGCCGCGCGTGTGCGTTCCTCCGCGCTCAGGTCGTCGAACCCGCGCGGTTCGGGAATATCGGCCATGGCGGCTTCCATCCTCGCTTCGAAATCGCCCATCTGGCCCATCATGCCGGGCACCGATCCCATGATCGACGACATGAATTGCGGATCGGCTGCCATGGCCATGGATTCGCGGGCATAGAGCGCCCCGGTCGGCGTTTCGAAGAAAGCCTTGATCTCGCCCAGCTGAGGGCCGGTGAAGCGGGTCGCGTAATAGCGTGCCATGCCGTCGCGCATCGGCCCCTCCATCGCGGCGAACATTTCCCCCATGCCGCCGGTCATGGCTTCGATCATCACGTCGGCGCGGCGCGAATAGGCAGGGTCCAGCGTGGCTGCGAGCTCGGCCATCTGCTCGTCCGTCAGTTCGGGCATCCCCTCGTCCAGATAAACACTGCCCATGACGACGAAATCCGGTCCGGAGAACATGGACAGCATCGGGCGCATCGTCGTGTCGAGGACGTCGACCATCAATTGTTCGTAGAACCCTTCCGGCACCAGTTTCGCGACCACCTCGTTCGCCAGCGGGAGCAAGGCTTCCTGCTCTGCCGTCAACGGTTCGGCCTGGAACGCGCCGCCCATCATCTGCGCGAACTCGGCCATTTCGGCGTCCGACATGTTCCCACCCGACATCGCGTCGTCCTGGGCCGACGCCGGTGCCGCCATGCAAAGGGCCAGCGCGCCCAGCGGTGCAGCGATCCATTTCGTCAGTCTCATGATTTCCCCCTTTTTCGTGAAGCCCATCTGCCGATGGTAGCCGCCTGGCAAGGCAGGGCAAGCGTGCACGCAGCGCGGACTAGAGTTCCTGCAATACGTCCAGCGGTACGGTTTGCGATCTTTCCAGGGCAGCTTCGAGCAGGGCGATAACCGCGTCGCAATGGGCCGGATCCGTCAGGGAGTGTGATGCGCGCAGCAGATCTTCCTCCGACATGCCGGTGGCCGCCACCGCGCCCTCCAGTAATGGCTGGGGGTAGTTCAGACTTCGTGGCTCCTGCTCGTCGAAGTGAAGAATACCGTCCTGCATCAGCCGCCAGGCCAACGCTTGCTCAGCCTGCAGGGCAGTCTCGTCCATGACAGGGGTTTCGTCGAAAAAGGCCCGCCCCGTCACCTCTCGGCAAGCATCGCCCGGAGCGGCGCGGGCGGTTTTCAGCCAACCGAGGTAAACCCGTCCCACCTGCGCAAGGTCGGACCTTCCCATGTCCCTGCGTGAAAAAAGCATCGCGCGACGCAAATTTGCTCTCGCTCTTTCCGCAGCCTGGTGTGTCGAAATTTCGGGATCTCGCGGCGGAACCAGCGCGTCTGCCATGTAGGGATCGGCGTCCTCGACATCGGCCCAGGTCACGCCCTCACCGAACAGGAGGGGCGCCATCGCATCGGCCTTGTCCCTGCGATCGCCTGCCGGCAGCGGGTCAAAGGTGCCGCCCCTGGCCATGTCGGACAGCGCATCGGCAAACGCGACCAGCCGTTCCACCGCAAGGCCTGAAACCAGCAAGAGGACAGCGGCGAGACCGGCATAAAGTTGCCAACCTGCCCGAGAACGAGGCGACGGAATTGCTGCGCCGGTTAGCGGTAATTCTTTCGAGCCGACAATGAGCCGACCGGCGGTCCGGGAATTTTCGGGCGTTTCGCTTGTCGCCGAAGCGCGGCTGTCTCGCGCATGATGGGCAAGCGCGTCCGAGCGCGCCTGTGCCAGCCGCGAATAGAGATTTGCATCGCTCGACAGGTCGAGACTTGTCAGCTTGCGACGATAGGCATCCTCTATCGCGGCCGGGCCCGCTCCCGGAGCAATGCCGAGAATAGCCCATGCCATTCCGGCCGAGGTTTCAGGCTCGCGGGTCAGTGCCCCACGCTTTCCCCGCGTTCGAGGCCGCTCAGCGCCAGTTGTTCGTCGATCTGTGCCATCAGCCGCTCCAGCCCCGCTTCGTCCTCGCTCTCGGCGCGTGCGACGAGGACATCCTGCGTGTTGGAGGCGCGCAGCAGCCACCAGCCGTCATCCGTCGTCACGCGCACGCCGTCCGTCCCGTCGACATTAGCAGGGCTGTTCGCCAGCCGCGCCTTCACTTCCTCGATCGCGGCGAACTTGCGTTCCTCGTCCACCTGGAAGCGCATCTCGGGCGTATTCACCATCGGCTTCATCGCGCCGCGCAGCTCGGTGACCGAACGGCCGAGATTTGCCGAGGCGGTCATCAGGCGGATGCCGGCATAAAGCGCATCGTCATAGCCGTAATAGGTGTCGGCGAAGAACACGTGGCCGCTCATCTCGCCGGCCAGCGGTGCGCCCGTTTCCTTCATTTTGGATTTAATCAGGCTGTGCCCGGTCTTCCACATGACCGGCTGTCCGCCATGCTCGGCAACGTGATCGAACAGGGCGCGGCTGGCCTTCACATCGGCGATAATCGTGGCGTTAGGCGTTTTTGCGAGGAGGTCCTCTGCATAGATCATCAACAGCTGGTCCCCCCAGATGACCCGGCCTTCGCCGTCGATCGCGCCGATCCGGTCGCCATCGCCGTCGAAAGCCACACCGAAGTCGAGGTTCTTGTCCGCGACGAGGGTGCGCAGGTCGGCCAGATTGGCCTCGACAGTGGGATCGGGATGATGATTGGGAAAATTGCCGTCGACCTCCGTGAAGAGGAGATGATGTTCACCCGGAAGCTTCGAGACGAGCTTCTCGAGCGCGGGTCCGGCAGCGCCGTTCCCGGCATCCCAACCGATGCGCAGGTCGGAGAGACGATCCCTATCGACCCCGTCCAGTGCGGCGAGCATCCGGTCTATGTAATCGTCGAGAACAGGGCGGTGCACGACCTCGCCTGTCCCGTCCGCCCAGTCCCCGGAAGCGGCCATCCGCCCGAGATCCTGGATGTCCTGCCCGAAAAACGGCCGGCCCTGAAATACCATCTTGAAGCCGTTGTAATTGGCGGGATTGTGGCTGCCGGTTATCTGAATGCCGCCGTCTATCTCTTCGCCTGACGCCTCGGCGTAATAGAGCATGGGGGTCGGCCCCAGCCCGATGGTCACGACATCGCAGCCGCTTGCCGTCAGCCCTTCGACCAGCGCGCTTTCCAGGATCGGGCTGCTGACCCGGCCATCATAGCCGACCGCCACGGTCTTGCCGCCAGCGCGGGACAGCATCGTGCCGAAACTGCGCCCGATCGCCCGGGCATCGTCCGCGTCCAGCGTTTCGCCGATAATGCCGCGAATGTCGTATTCGCGCAGGATGGTGGGGTCGAAATCATGGCTCATCGCGGCGGTGTTCCTCTGGGCGTTTCATCGGGAAGTTCGTTCAGCAAAAGATCGCGCGCGGCATTGGCCTCGTGCACCTGCGCGCTGGTTCCGCCGCGGTCGGGATGGACCATGGCGACCAGCCTCTTATGCGCGGCAATTATGTCGTTTCTGTTGGCATCGGCGCGCACGCCCAGCGTCTTGCGCGCGTTGAATATCGCCTGCGAGCGTGTGCTGCGCGATGTCAGATACTGCCACGGCCACCGGCCGAAGACGACCCGGCAGGCGAGCGACACGAGCGCTGCAATGACAAGGAACCGCACCATTGGCGGTCACCCTACGCCGGTTCGAGCTGCCGCGCTACATTGGGAATGACGGGCAGGTTCAGGCCCTTCAGCAATTGCCTGAGCTCCTGCCGCGCGACGAGGTGGCTGGTGCCGAGATCGCCCAGATGTCCCTTGTCCAGCAGGGTCAGCCCGCTGGGGAAGAGTTCGCGGTAGATGACGCGTTCCGACAGTCCGGCGGTTACGCGGAAACCGACCCGTTTGCTGAGTTCGGTCAGCGCCTTCTCGATACGGGCCATGTTGCGTGCTTCGGTATGGCCGGTGCGGTTGCGCACGACGACCCAGTCCATTTCGCGGCGCTGTTCCTCGATCGTGGCCTTGCTCCGCTTCAGCCGCGCTTCCCAGATCAGTTCGGCATAGAAGCTCAGGCGGCGGACCTTGAAGGTTTCCGCATCGACCTGCCCGATCAGGTCGAAATCGACGAAGCTGTCGTTGAGCGGCGTAACCAGCGTATCGGCCTGCGTCGCAGCATGCCGGGCCAGCGGGTCATCACGCCCCGGCGTGTCGAACAGAACGAAATCGGCATCGCCCGCATGGCTTTCGACCAGCGCTTCCAGCTCGGCCGGGTCGCTGCTGTCCAGCACCGCCGATGTCGCCGTGGGCAGGGTGATGCCGCGCCGCTTCGCCGTCTCCGCGCGGTTTTCGAGATAACGGTCGGTCGTCCGCTGGCGCGGATCGAGATCGATCGCCGCGACCCTCGCCCCGCCATAGGCCAGCGCCACCGCGATATGGACGGCCGTGGTCGATTTGCCCGTGCCGCCCTTCTCGTTCGCGAAAACGATGCGATGGGGCTTCCTGGCGGACTGGGCTTTCATGACGTCGGGATCATCCTTGTGAAAGGCGATACGAAAAGTGGCGGCGATGGCACACCCTCGCTATCAGGAGCCGCTAGTTTTACCGGAGGGCTGGAATCCGTGCAAACCGTCACCACGCTGGAAATGTTGAGAAATGCCGTGAGCGGCCTGCGCGGTGGGGGCGGAACGATCGCCCTGGTCCCGACAATGGGGGCATTGCATGACGGTCACCTTACCCTTGTCCGCGAGGCGAAGCGGCGTGCCGATCACGTGGCGGTCTCTATCTTCGTGAACCCGACCCAGTTCGGCGAGGGAGAGGACCTCGACGCCTATCCCCGCCAGCTGGCGGAAGACAGCGCCATGCTGGAAGCGGAAGGCGTCGACCTGCTGTGGGCCCCGACAGTCGAAGCCATGTATCCGCGCGGCTTTGCCAGCTCGATCAGCGTCGATGGCGTCAGCAGCGATTTCTGCGGTGCGGACCGGCCCGGTCATTTCGAGGGCGTCGCCACCGTCGTATGCAAGCTGTTCAACCAGGTCCTGCCGGACATGGCGCTGTTCGGCGAGAAGGACTGGCAGCAGCTGGCCGTCATCAGGCGCATGGCGCGCGATCTGGACCTCTCCCGGCCGCTGGCGGAGGACATTCTCGGTATTCCGACCGTGCGCGAGCCGGACGGGCTCGCCATGTCGAGCCGCAACCGGTACCTGTCGCCGCAATTGCGGGCCACGGCTGCCGCCCTGCCCAACGCCATGAAGCTCGCCATTGCCGAGATGGAGGCCCGCGGCGATGCGGCCACCTCCCTCGCCACGCTGGAACGGGTGCTGCGCGAATCCGGGTTCGACAGTGTCGACTATGCCGCTCTGGCCGATGCGGACAGCCTGCAACGGCTGGAAAGGACGGGCGACAGGCCGGCACGCCTGCTGGTCGCGGCAAGGATCGGCGGAACGCGGCTGATCGACAACATGGCGGTGAAGGCCGCCGATTAAGTCGGGGATCAGCGGAAGGTTGTAGCCTGTAATTAAGAACCACGCAGCTTAGCCATGGTTTTCCGCCATTCTGTGAACAAGTCCCAATACCATTTCGTGAACAAGTAGCCCGCAAAACCTCGATTCTGTCGAAAAGAACCATAGTTCGGTCCTTTTCGCGTAATCCCAGCCTATGGGTCCCAGCGCTTCAGTCGCAAGAGCACCCTACGCATCTCTGCGCCTATCATGATCTCGAAGGAAGATCGACTGAACGCCCCCTTTCGGACAGGTTTGAGGCCGGCCTCGGTGACGAACGCATGTGCCGCGGCGAAGCTCATCGACAGGCGCATCGCGATTTCTGCAGTAGTGATAACCTGCTTTGCCAGTTCTTCGACCTCGCTGACGAGCAACAGCTTGGGGTGGCCAACCGTGCGGCTGAGGCCTTCAAGAAGATGGGTTCGATGAACGCTGGCGTTGAGCACGCCCAAAGCATCGGCTTGGTTCATATGCCGGTCGAATGTGGATGTCGGATGGTTGTCGGGATTAAAGCGTAAGCGAGTGACTTCGCCGGCATCGCTTCTGCCGATCCTAGTTCCAGTGAGCTTCCATCCCTTACGGAATTCGAAGTTGATCCTGCCCGCCAGCAGAGCGAGGATGGTTGGGCCCCATGGTTTTGCGCGGCCGCCAACCATCTTCATGACATCGCCAAGAGAAATAGTGTCTTCGTTTACGATGGTTACCGATAGTGCGGTCAGATCATCTTCGAAACGTCTTAACGCCGCTGTCGTAAAATACGGACCGCTGCCTGAAAGGCCGATGCCGTCCGCTGGCAGGATTTCCAACGCTGCCAATTGTTCGACGCCGTATCTCTCGATGCCGTAAGCAGTCGAGGTTTCGATGGCGTCGCGCCTGTCATGCCACCGCGCAGCAAGCGATCTCAGTTCGGGCTCGTCGAAGGCGGGAACGATTCGGTTTCCGTGCCGCCGACCATATCTGGCGACCAATCCATCGTTCCAGATCGCTTCGAGCGTTTCGATGCTGAGTCTTGCGATCTTGGATGCCGGTTTTGTCGCGAGATGCGCGCTACCATGCTCGGCCCATCGGATTTCAGCCTCCGGTTCGGCTTCGTTTACAACTCGCATATCACCGAGCGTGACATAATCGTTGATCAGGTTCTGGAGCGAGCGTGAACTGTTCGGTGTGGAGGCGTTTATCCGGTCCAGGCCGTTCGGCCAGTCGATCAGTATCTCTCCGGCCGCATGCAGTCCGCCGACCGTGGGTTCGGTATGGATTGATGGCACGTATTCACCTCTTGCATCGACAAACTTGGCGATCTTCACCGCCAAGGCAAAGATGTCCCCCGATGGCGTATCCTGGATTGCGGAAGGCAGACACTTCGTCGCTTGGTTTCTGAACAGGGGATCAGGATCGACCAGACCGGCCACCATCGCGAGAATTGGCCGCATCGCTGCCGGCACCGACGCTGAATCTAGCCTATCAAGCCGTTGGTTGCATTGGTCGCAATGTCCTACGCTAGAGCGCGTCGTCGTCCATCCTTGGATTGTCCCGTCACCTGGTTGGCATGGACATTGGGCCAGCAGCAGATCCCAGCCTATGGGGCAAAATGGCAGGTCGCTGAGTTCCCACAGCGCGAGATGGGTCTGCTCGTGAGCGAGGAAGCTTGGGGAGAAGCGTCGACGTCTGGTTTCGATCCGATCCTGGTGGATGGCAGTTCCGTGGAAAGACCGCCGACGCAAATCCAAGGCAGGATAGCGCATAGCGTCTATCCCTTCTTCCCTACATCCGAGCATGGCGGCGAGCCGTTGGCTGGAGATCGATCCGTCTTCGGACGGCCGTAGTCTGTTTCGGTGCGTCTGGCCGAGATGCCGCATGACGGAGAAGGTGTTCGAGATTCCGTTCCTGCGGCACGCTCGGGCTATGAAACCTCGAAGCGACTCACCATCGCGGGGCTCGACGCCGAAGTAGAGAGCTCGGTGCTTGGTGGTATGATGGTGCAAGCGTGTCATCGCTGATTGAGGTTTCGATTCCGCGTCGGATCCATCAATTAGATCGAGGTCGATACTTCATCTGGGAAGGAGGTTCCTTCCTCGTCATCATCGACAATGTTTTCATCCTCGATCGCACCCCCATCGACTAAAGTCCAAAGGGGGTTGGTGTTGCCTGCGTCCTCCCTTAGCGACCATTCGTCGCCCGCAAGAGCGAGATCGTCCAGTTCGATGCGTGTTCGTCCGTCGCGGATGACTTCGCGCAGAGCCATGAGGATCAAACGGGTGAACTGGCCGATGATTCCCTCGCACAGGATGCACAACTGTTCGGCCAGATTTTTATCCGCGAAGCCTGCCTCCTTTTCAACAATCCCTTGTGCTACCATTTCCCGGTCGAAATGCGCGAGGAACTGGGTCCATATCTCCCGGTCCTCGTCTTGGCTCCAGTCGAGCGGCGCGAGGTTTCCGGGCGAGAACATGCGGCGCACCAGTTCGGTGTCCTTGCGGACCTGATCGAGCGCACCGCGGGTTCCGAGCAGGACGATCGGCATCAAGCCATCATCGAGCATGATCTTGACTTCGGCGAGGATCTCCGTGTCGATTCCGCTCTTCTTGCCTCCGATCTGCGTCTCGTCGATGAACAATATCTCGGTCCGCGCATCGCGCAGTGCGTCGAATGCACGGCGACGAAGCGTGTTGAGCGAGCCTGCTGCCACGTCATCGCCGAGTGCGGACAGGATCGAGAGATACAGTTCGCTCGCGGTTCCTCCCACGCCAAGCCCAGCGTGTATGGCGGGCAGCTGGCCCTCTTCCGCCTCCGAGGCGAGCAGCGCGCCATATTGCGTCGCCAAAGTCGTCTTCCCGGTTCCCGACGGATCGAGGAAAACCATGCCCAATTGAGGTTGCCCGTGCCTTTCCAGTCCGAAGAGCCTGAGTTCATCCAGTTGCGCAAAACCGTCGATGTGGCGCGGATAGGGAAGGATGATGTTGCGACAACGTGCCAGCATCAGTGCCACCTTTCCGGAACGCGTGCGCTTCTCGCTCTTGCGGTAGCCTTCGAATGCCGCTGCCAGTGCTATTGGACCGGCATTGCTTCCAGCGGGTCGGGAGGCGTCAGATGTTTCAGCATCCTCCTTGACCGCATGCTCTCGCTGAGCCCTCATAGTCAGCAGATCCGCAGGATGCATCTGATCGCCTTCATGCCTGGACTTATCCGTATCGTTCGCGATTTGTTGAGTTGGATCGGTCATATTCGCATCCTTTCGCTCATAGTGCTTCGTAT
>NZ_BTGS01000014.1:0-82388 GCF_042851395.1 Altererythrobacter sp. MTPC7
ATAGAAGAAAGAAGTTCGCCCGGCGCACAGCGTTCTAATCGGCTCAGACCACCCCTTGACCTTCCAACGATGGCAAACACTAGGTTTGCGACCTGATGATTCGACAGGAAATTCTTCTTGAGGCGCACGCCCGAAGATTTCTCGGTGTCGGACACAACGCCAAACATAATGGAGAGAGACTTGAAGATCAGCGAAATCATGACCAGCGATCCAGCTTGCTGCAAGAAAGATGAAAACCTTCAGGAGGCAGCAAAGCTGATGGTCGAACATGACTGCGGTGAAATCCCGGTCGTCGACGACGACGGCGGTCTTGTCGGTGTAATCACAGATCGCGACGTGTGCTGCCGCGCGGTTGCAGAGGGCATGCCGGCAGAAACGCGGATCGAAGAGGTTATGACCCGATCCGTCGTGAGTGTCACCCCCGATACCTCGCTCGAGGACTGCCTGACCTCGATGGAGAACAGCCAGGTACGCCGCGTACCGGTTATCGACGATGACGGAAAATGCTGCGGTATGGTGTCCCAGGCCGACATCGCCCGAACCGGTAGGGATGCGAAGACAGCCGAACTCGTTCAGGAAATCTCACGAGCGCGCGCGGACGAAAAGTCTTCGGGTTGCTGCTAAGCGACAGGAATTGGCAGCCGTCCCTTGAGGGGTGGCTGCCATCCGCTGCGTAACCAAGTGGAGATAACTCAAAAACGGCATCGAGGCTTTCTGAATGGACAAGCAAATCATTCTGATCACGGGCGCGAGCGGATTTATCGGTCGCGCGCTCACGAAGCGGCTCGGCCGCACCTATCGCGTGATCGGTCTCGACCGCTCTCCGGCGAAGGACGATCCCGATCTCGCCGCGTCCTATCGCATGGATCTCGGCGATGATGCGTCTGTTGCGACTGCTCTCGAACAGGTCAGGAGCGACTTTGGATCTGAAATTGCCGCTTGCATTCACCTCGCCGCGTATTTCGACATTACTGGTGAGTCCAATCCTCTCTACGAGAAGGTCAACGTCGAGGGTTCACGCCGCCTGATCACGGCGCTGCAGGCCTTCGACATCGAACAGTTCATCTATGCAAGCTCCATGCTTGTTCACGAGCCCAAACAGCTGCCCGACGAGCGTATCGACGAATCCAGTCCACTTGGACCGACCTGGCCTTACCCTCAATCGAAGGCCGATGCGGAACAGGTACTGCGCGAGAACCGTGGCGACATTCCGGTTGTATTCCTGCGATTTGCGGGGGTTTACGACGACGAGGGGCACTCCGCCTTTCTCGCCGAACAGATTGCCGGTGTCTATGAGCATCGCGTGTCGGCGCATCTGTATCCGGGGATGCTTTGCGCTGCGCAGTCGGCACTGCATCTTGACGATCTGACCAAGGCGGTCGAGCAGACTATCGCTCATCGCACTGACCTCGAGGGCGAGATGCCGATACTTGTCGGAGAGCCCGAAACGCTTGGATACGCCGAGATTCAAGACATCGTTCATTGCCAGATCCACGGCGAGGAATGGACGACAGTGCGCATTCCAAAAAGCGTGGCGAAACTGGGCACGTGGATCGAGGAAGAAGTCCTCGGTCATGACGGATTCGTCAAGCAATGGATGGTCGATGACGCAAACGCTCACTACATTCTCGATATCTCCCGCGCCCGGAAACTGCTGGGGTGGGAGCCAGAGCACTCGCTCCGCGAAACGCTTCCGACCATCATCGACGCGTTGCAAGCCGACCCGCAGGACTGGTACGAAACGAACAAGCTGAACACGTCCCGCGTGGCCTGGCATCCAAAGAGTTCGGATGCAGCGAAGACCGAACCGGCGCGACTACCATCGCATGACACCGACATGGCTCATGATGGGCACCAGATGGACGGCAACATGCACGACATGGACGGCCCCCAGCGCGGTACCCGTTGGACGCAGTTTGCTGTCATCGGGCTTGGCCTGTGGCTTGCTGCAAGTCCTGGTGTTTATGACGTCGTATCCGCCGATACTGCGCGTGCTTCGGTCGTAGCGGTCACTCTCGAGCGGGGTTTGCCGTCGATCGAATGGCGGGCCAATGCTCTTGCCCTAAGCGATATGCTGAGCGGGATCGCATTGATGATCTTCGGCGCGATGTCGCTTTCGAAGCGCACCGCCTGGTTGGGGCAGTGGGCGACGGCCTTTGTCGGCATCTGGCTGCTTTTCGCGCCCTTGTTCTTCTGGAGTCCGAGCGCGGCCCAATATCTGACCAATCTCCTGGTTGGTACATTGGCGATCGCATTCTCGGTGCTGGTGCCAATGATGCCCGGCATGAGCATGGAAGGGATGATGGACAAGAAGTCCATCCCGCCCGGGTGGACCTACAGTCCCTCGACCGATGCCCAGCGATTCCCGATCGTGGCGATGGGCATCATCGGCCTTCTGATATCGCGCATGCTTACCTCCTACCAGCTTGGCCATATCGATGTGGCGTGGGAGCCGTTTTTCTCCGGATCGCTTGGCGATCCCAAGAACGGCACCGAGGAAATCATCACGTCGGATGTATCCAAGGCGTGGCCGATCCCGGATGCCGGACTAGGGGCGGTCAGCTATGTGCTCGAGATCCTGATGGCGGTCATGGGAACCCGCACGCGCTGGCGCACGATGCCGTGGATGGTTACCTTCTTCGGCATTCTGGTCATTCCGCTCGGTGTGGTCAGTATCTATTTCGTGATCATTCAGCCGATATTGATCGGGACGTGGAGTACGCCGGCTCTGATTGCTGCGCTTGCGATGCTCATCATGATCCCGTTCTCGCTCGATGAAGTCATCGCCATGGGACAGTATCTCTACTGGTCGAAAAAGGAAGGCAAGTCACTCGTTCGTACCTTCTTCAAGGGCGGCGCAGTGTCAAACGGTGAAATCGACGATACCGACTATATGACCGACGCGCGTTCGATCTGGACGAACACGGTGCGCGGCGTGACCTTCCCGTGGACCCTGGTGGCCAGCACGGCTCTGGGAGCGTGGCTGATGCTGACAAGGATAACGCTTGGCAGCGAGGGGGCGATGGCCAACAGCGATCACGTGGTGGGTGCTTTGGTGATTACGGTGGCAATCATCGCGACCGCGGAAGTCGCGCGCGCCTTGCGCTTCATCAACGCTGCATTCGGTGCCTGGCTGGTCGCAGCGCCCTTCATGCTTGCAGGGGCTTCGGCTGCCGGAACGGTGGCCTCGGTTGGGGTCGGACTGCTCTTGATCGGACTGAGCCTGCCTCGCGGTAAGCGAAGCGGTGAGCATTATGCGGGCTGGGATCGGTTTGTCGTATGACCGATTGACCCGAGCAAAGCGGCTCTGGCGTTCATCCTTGAGGACCAAGGTCAAGCCGAAGTCGAACCCGCATTTTTCTCAGAGCATGGCTAGAAATGCGCCCTGAGTTCCCACAAGATAAGTAGGAGTATTTACATGACCCTTTCCATTGGCTCGACAGCCCCCAATTTCACAGCTCAGACCACACAAGGCAGCATTCATTTCCATGATTGGATGGGTGACAGCTGGGCAATCCTCTTTTCCCATCCCAAGGCATTTACACCGGTTTGCACGACCGAGCTTGGTTACATGGCCGGGCTTGGCGAGGAATTTGCCAAACGCGACACCAAGATTCTTGGCCTTTCGGTCGACAGCAGCCAGGATAATCGCGATTGGCTTCCCGATATCGAGGAGGTGAGCGGAAATAAGATCGACTATCCCGTGGTCGGCGACAGCGACCTACAGGTCGCCAAGCTTTATAATATGCTGCCGGCCGACGAAGCGGGTATTGCGGAGGGGCGAACCGCAGCCGATAACGCCACCGTCCGCGCTGTCTATATCATCGGGCCAGACAAGAAAATTCGTGCCATGCTGCTTTACCCGATGAGCAGCGGGCGAAATTTCGATGAAGTGCTTCGGCTGCTGGATTCGGTGCAACTCACCGAACGCAAGGGCGTCGCGACGCCGGTCAATTGGCAAAAAGGTGATGACGTGATCATTCCGCCTTCCTTGTCGGACGAAGATGCGAAGGCGATATATCCTGCTGGCTGGGACGAAAAAAAACCATACTTGCGCGTGGTTCCAGAACCGATCGACTGATTGAGCGAGCAAGTTCCCAGCGATTGAGTGTCGGCGAGAATCCAGCATGCTCGTGCTACGTTTTGATTGCGGCGCCACATCTCTGAGTGGACCTATCCGTTCGATATATCGATTTTCAAGAAACGTGAGAGCTCAGATGCAGTGAATAACCAAATTCGATCCCCGACTGGTTGTCTCCTCATTACTTGAATGGCGGCCCCGTCTCCCCCCGAGCCCTGCGGGTCGCAGGTGTCCCGGGGCCGTTCAGGAACCCCGCGCTTGACCCAACCCTGGGCGCGGGGTTCCGTCTTTCTGGTATGATGACGCTCGAGCGCAGGTATGCTGGCGGAAGGACTGCGGCGTCCATCGACCTGGGACACCAGGGCTGCGTACTGCGGGTTTGAGGAGCCGCAAGAAAACTGTGATGCAATTTACCATCGACCTTCAATTCGTTGAAGGCTACGCTACAACTGCGGAATACGAAAAATTCTCACTTGGGAAACCTCTGGTCGAAAGAGTACTATGGCAGATCTATTCAAAGATCACATGTGGTTAAGAGCCGCCCGTGGCGGCTAGTCCTTTCATGGCTAAACAGATTAATGCTGTCGAGCCATTTCCTTTGAATGAAAGCAAGACCACCTTTGTGAGTGTCATAAGCAGTTCGGCTGCTGTTTTGGCAGCTTGCTCTTGCTGCATTCTGCCGTTGGTGCTGGCCGCTGCCGGATTAAGTGCGGGCTTGAGCAGTATTTTGGCACCTCTGGGTTCGCTCCATTGGCCAATGACCGCCCTTTCGATGATTGCGGTGGCGACTAGTTGGCTCATTGTTCTACGGAAATATCGGCGCAAATGTCATTGCGATTCCCAAGCCGCACATAAATGGTTCTTGAACCCTCAGATAATTATGCTCCTGGTTGCAACTGCGTTGAGCTTCATCGCTGCCGCTTGGGGCTTGTTCGAGCCAACTCTCATGAAAGCATTCATGTAGTCTCATGCTCTGAGAGATCGACACTCGCATTATGCTCCGTTTGATGCGATAGCTGAAGCCAGCAAAGAGATACGATGGGCCATTGCGCAACGATGGTTCCAGCCGCTTTTCGGCCCGGCATGTCATTCAGACTGATGCTGCCTGGCAAGGTTTGAGGGGAAGCATTTTCGGAATCGAGCGGAACCAAAGCGATCTTGATTTCGACGGATTTGGAAAAACTCCTCGATCCCGAAGCATACCAGTTCGATTTGCCATCCAGATATGGTTCTGGTGATAGTCCCCTAGTTCGATCAAATGATGGGGGCGTGCGCACAGTTCGTGATAACCGGCGCGGGCTTCCGCATTATCTATGGCAGGACAACCTATCCCTGCGGCGACTTCCCGCCGATCTCATGCATGTGCCCGACAGCTTCTTCGACGCAATCACCGCACTTTAAATTGGCAGGCACGGCAACGTCGATTTTATTAGGATAGGGCAGGTCGAGTTCGGCCATGATCCTCTGAAACTCGGAAAGCGAGATGCCGTCGTTCAATCGAGGATTGCGTGTGCGCTCCTGCAGGATCGTTGATACCTGGCGGCCCGAGTAGTCATGTGCAGGATAGACCAGCGTATCTTCCGGGAGGGCGAACAGCTTTTCGCGGACTGATTTGTAGAGAGTGGCGGAAACGCCGCTCTGGAAATCGGTGCGACCGCACCCATCGATCAGGAGCGCGTCGCCAGTGAACACCTGCGTATGGCCGCCCTGCTCTATCAGGTAGCAGTGATGTTTGTCGGTATGGCCGGGTGTAAACAGCGCGCGGATGGTCAGCTCGCCTACTGCTAGGGGCTCCTCTTCGCTCACTTCCACATCCGCACATGAGATATTGTCATCGGCAGGGTAAGAGACCTTGCACCCTGTCAGACTGCGCAGTCTGCGTCTGGACATATGACGCCGAATGGCGGCGATCACAACAAATCCGTCGTCACCCATTCACCGGTGACGAACACACCGACAAGGATCACGACTGCAGAGAAGATGTATGTTAGCGTCCGCTTGCGCGCCGCGAGGCTGTGCGAGGCCCGGGTTCCCAGCCAGCCCCCCATCGCGCCTCCGCCAATGAAGAACCCGGCAATCGGCCAATTGATCAGCCCGTCCAATGCGTAATTGGCGGCCGTGGTGGCGCCGAAAGCCGTTACGGAAACCAGCGAGGAGCCGATCGCATTGAGGATCGGCATGGCCGTCGCTGCAACCAAGCCCGGCACCACCAGGAACCCGCCGCCGATACCAAAAAAGCCGGACAGTGCGCCGACAATAAACCCACCGGCCGCCAGCCGCGGGGTTAACCGCAATGCGGTCGCTGCGGTAAGGCGGACATCCGGGTCGGACCCGCCCGATTTTTCGCGTAACATGGACAGGCCGACAATGATCATCACCAAGCCGAACAGGCCCAGCAGGAGATCGCCTTGTGTCATCTTCCCCACAGTCGATCCCGCCGCTGCACCGATAATACCGAATGCCGCGAAAAGACTTGCGCAACGCCATTTCACACTTCCGCCACGGGCATGTAACAGCAGGTTGGCCAAGGCGCTCGCGGCCACGGCGGCAGCGGATGTGGCGATTGCGACATGTGTGTCGCGAACGCCGACAACATAGATCAATAGCGGCACGGCGAGGATCGATCCCCCGCCGCCGATTAAGCCCAGCGAGAACCCCACGAGGAGCCCTGAGGCTAGCGACAATGACGCCTGAACAAGACCGATATCCATCAGGCGGGCGCAGCCGTCATTAACTTGTCTCGCCGGGTCCGCTGCCGGCTTCGCCGTCCGGACTGCAATAGATGGCGTAAAGCGTTTCCAGCACACGCCGTGTCGCATCGCCGGACAGGGAATAGTGGATTGAGCGACCGTCTCGCCGCGCTGCGACCAGACCGTCCTTGCGCATCAGCGAAAGATGCTGCGAGACGACGGTTTCACCGATCTCCAGCAAATTGGCCAGCTCGCCCACGCTGCGCTCGCCCTCCACAAGCTGGCAGGCGATCATCAGGCGGTTGTGGCTGCCCAATGCCTTGAGCAGGGTCACCGCCTTTTCGGCTTGTTTGCGAATATCTTCGGCTTGCATACTTGCATATATGCGAAGGTGTGCATATAAAGTCAATCGTAATCTGCCGCCGCGCTATTGCGGGCCGGGAGCTTTGAACCAGATCCAGGATATTCCTTATGACCCACATCAAGACCCTCAACGACAGTTTCGCCGTCTCGGCTGCTCCGCCTTCCGAGAGCGACCTGCGCGCCTTGGCGGAGGATGGTTACAAAGCCGTCGTCAACCTGCGCTGCCAGGATGAGGCGGATCAGCCAATCGCCCCGGACCGGGAAGGTGAAGTTGTGGCATCGCTTGGCCTCGAATATCGTCACCTGCCGGTGGCGGGCGGCGCCATGTCGGATGAACTCGTCGATGAATTCAGGGCCAGCGTCGAAGCGCTCCCGAAGCCGGTGCTGGTCCATTGCGCTTCGGGCAAGCGCGCAGGGGCCTTCACAATGATGCATCTGGCGGCGCAACAGGGAATGGGCGGCGACGCGACGCTGCAGCAAGCGGCGGATATGGGCTTCGTTTGCGATGAACCGGCGCTGGAAGATTTTGTCCGTAATTACGTCGACCGAGCGCAGGACTGATCACTCCGACCCGCCTTCAACCTGCATACAAAAAGAGCTTTCGATGAAACCTGACGTAGAGGCATTTTTCGACACAAATACCAATACGGTGACCTATGTCGTGTCCGATCCCGCGGCCAAGGTGTGCGCGGTGATCGATCCGGTGCTCGATTTCGATGCCGCAGCGGCACGAACCGCGACAAAGTCCGCCGATAAGGTGATCGATTTCGTCCGGGAGAAGGGTTTCAAATGTGAGTGGATACTGGAAACCCATGTCCATGCCGATCACCTGTCCGCCGCACCTTACATTCGCAGCGCGCTAGGCGGCAGACTCGCTATCGGCAGCCAGATCACCGTCACGCAGAATACCTTCGGTCCGATCTTCAATGCCGGGGTGGACCTGCCGCGCGATGGGCGCCAGTTCGACCATTTGTTTGCCGATAATGACAGCTTCGACCTGGGCACCATATCGGCTCGGGCACTCCATACGCCGGGACATACGCCCGCGTGCATGACTTATGTTATCGGCGATGCCGCCTTTGTCGGCGATACGCTGTTCATGCCCGATTACGGCACGGCGCGCGCCGACTTTCCCGGCGGCGATGCACGTACGCTCTATCGCTCTATTCGCCGGATCTTCGAGCTACCAGGCGAGACGCGGCTGTTTATGTGTCACGACTACCTACCGGAAGGCCGCTCGGAGCATCGGTGGGAAACTACGGTACAAGACCAAAAGCACAGCAACATCCATGTCCACGCCGGGATCGGCGAGGATGCATTTGTGGCCATGCGAGAGGAGCGCGACGAACAGCTGGGTATGCCACGTCTCATCCTGCCATCAATCCAGATCAACATTCGTGGTGGGAACATGCCTGGCGCAGAAGAAAACGGCACGATCTATCTGAAACTGCCGGTCAACGTTTTGGGTGAACCGCAAACACCGCCCGAAGAAACAGGTCCACGCACCCAGTAAGTTTGCCGTCGATGCATCAACCTGAGGGTGGAGGGTACATTATGATCCGGAATGTCGAAAACAACCTAGCGACATGGGCCACAAAAGTGCGATTGATCGATCCGGTCTTCCGCCTCTCTTTGAGCCTCATATTCGTCATCGGCGGAGTGGGGCATTTTCTTGCGCATGAATATATGCTTGACCGGATGGCATTGTCGCCATGGAAAGATCATGTTGTTTTAATTGGTGATGCGTCCATCCTTTTGTGGCTGTCTGGCTTGGTGTTCATCGGTGCAGGCACATCGCTGGCCTTGGGGTGGATGACTCGGCTCTCATGCACCGCGCTATTTCTCACTCTCGTTCCGATAACTTTCGCGATCCATATCGCCCCTGGCCACACAGGCCTCTACTCAAGAATATCGCTATCCTGGGGGCGCTGGCATTTGTCTTCGTTCGCGGACCAGGAAGTCATTCAATGGATACGGCGCTCGGTCGCGCCGCTAGTTGAGCGACGAGCACGCTGACCCGCCACATACGAGCAAAATCTCGCAAAAGATTTTGACGTGCTTTGCAAGAGTTTCGCGCTTCAAGCTACGCGCTTCAGCCGGACGCGTTCTTCCACGCCCCCATGGAACCAAGATAGATGTCGAGGTGCTCGAAACCCTTGCTGGCCAGCCAGCCCGCAGCAACGCTCGCGCGCATCCCGCTGGCGCACATCAGCGTGTAGTGATGATCCTGCTTTAGCTCTTTCCAGCGGGTATTCAGCTCGCCGACGTAGATATGTTCTGAGCCATCGATACTGGTTTGCTGGCGCTCCTCGAGATCACGCACATCGAGCAAGGTCCATTGGCCGCCGTTCTGATCGAGTCTTTGCGCGACTTCATCGGTGTTGATCATGGGAACGCTGCGCATCGCCGCGCCCTGTGCAGCTGCAGGAACGACGCCCACGTAACCACCAATGATGTTGTCAAAACCGATGCGCACCAGATGCGCCATCGCCTTGGCAAGCTGGTCTTCTTCAGAGGCGACCAGCGCTATCGTCTCGCCCTCGCCGATGAACCACCCGGCAAAAGCCGGAATCATACCCACAGGAAGGCACATCGCGCCCGGCAGGTGGCCGCCAGCATAGCCAAGCGGCTCACGAACGTCGATCAGGTGGTCAGCGCCGCTCTTGGTAATTTCCTCTAGCCCAATGCGGCGGGGCCGCATGATGCGCGGCGCAGCATCGGCGCCTTCCAGATTGAGTCGCTCCATCAGCCGGAAATAGGGCGGCTGGTAATGGTGCTCTGCTATTTTTGCCTGAATGAATTCCTCGCGATCAGAGATGCGCAGACGCGGATTGTTGCGTCGCTCGTGGCCGACCGTGGAGAATTCCCGGTCCGCCATACCCGATCCGCAGACCGAACCCGCGCCATGCGCCGGGTAAATGATTGCCTGGTCTCCGAGACGGCAAATCTTTTGCAGGGAATCGTACAGCAGCCCGGCAACTTCCTCCTTGCGTTCGGGATAGAAATCGGTTCGCCCGACATCGCCGACAAACAGCGCATCGCCGGTGAAGACGCCAACCGGTCCTTCGGAATATTCACTGTCATGGATAACGAAGGCGAGATGGTCGTCAGTGTGACCGGGCGTTTCAAGCACTTCGATTTTCAGTTGACCCAGTTCAAAGCAATCGCCTTCGCGCGCAGTCTCGGCAAACAGGACTTCGCCCGCTGGATTGGGCCCGTGATAGACCCTCGCGCCGGTCATTTCGGAAAGGATCGGCGATCCGC
The DNA here is from genome assembly GCF_042851395.1 of Altererythrobacter sp. MTPC7. NCBI lineage: Bacteria > Pseudomonadati > Pseudomonadota > Alphaproteobacteria > Sphingomonadales > Erythrobacteraceae > Altererythrobacter > Altererythrobacter sp. MTPC7. The sequence continues at coordinate 10,399 of NZ_BTGS01000014.1, forward strand.
TGATGAGGTCCTCATTGCGATGGGTCTCGAAGATATGGGTGATCTCCAGTCCTTCGGCGCGGGCCTTGTCGACGTAGATTTCGCAGTCTCTGCGCGGATCTATGACCGCAGCCTGCCCGCCTGCACCGATAATGTAGGAGAGTTGCGAAAGGCCCGGGGTCTTGATCGTCTCGAAATACATGTGGCTTCCTTGTGTTTTATCCGTAATTTGTGACGTTCAGTCCGACTGCTTTCAATCGGTGGTGCCAGGCTCAATCGATCCCAAGTTCAGCTTTGATGGCGGCAGGTCTCTCTAAGCTCTCGCTTTCGGGCCGACCGATGGCGGGCTTCGCATTGATCCAGGTGTCTTCGACCACGAACTCGAGAAGGCTCGCTGCAAGATCCGCGTGACGGCATCTAAAGCAACCATCTGCCAGCCGTTCGTCGGTAATTACCGCTTCGCCGGTATAGGGTTCGTCAAGCAACCAGCCGGGCCGCGCAGCAGTCCATCTGACACCCGGAGCGTCACTCAGCATCGCCTCCATTGCACGCATCTGTTCCAGGATGTTGAACAGTGCAGGTTTGGCCGTCAGCTCAAACCAGGCAGGGACGCTCGACTGGTGTTCGACGAACGCCGCGGAGATCACGGCAATTCGGTCCATATCGGCTTGCTTCATCGCTTCGAGCAGATTTCGCGTTCCTTCGGTATAAAGCGGTGGCGGATCGATGGCATTGCTCGGACCAAACCCGACACCGAGAGTTGAAATCACCGCGCGGCATCCATCAAGCTGGTGTGCGAAATTATCCGACAGAACATCGCAGTCGATATATTCGAACTCGCCTATGCGCTCGCTCGGTTCGGGCAGATTGTGTTCAAAGGCACGGATCGGTACGTCGCGGCCAAAGGCATGCTTCAAAAGCTCGGTGCCTGTTTTGCCGCCGGCACCGAAGACGGCGATCGGCCTGGTATCGGGCATGGGATCGCTCCTATTCAGATCTGATGTCTGCAAGAAAAATCAGCTTGAGCAGGCGCACGGGCGAGCCATCGCTCGCCCGTGCGCCCGGCTTCAATCAGGCTCCGCCGCTGGGGCAGGTGGTATAACCCCAGAAGCCGAATTCATCCTTGGCTCTTGGCGCAGCCACGATTATCTCCTGCATCTGCAGGCCCGCATCGCCTTCATCATCCAGCAGGCGCGTCCTGATGCGAAGCTCGCCGTTCGAATAACTGTCCGGGCCATCGGCAGTGACCGGAATAAGGGTACCGTTGATCTTGACCGCACCCTGGCCGCTATCGTCGTAGACGAAGGACGGGAAGGCAATTTCGGTCAGACGAAACTGGCAGGAATTCTGCGCGCCCAGCGCAGCGATATCTGCGCCATTCATGGTTTCGGGAAGCATCAGGCCGGGGCTGACATTCGCCAGAGCAGTGGCAGCATCCTCAATGGGGGCTGCGGATGCGGGCGGATCTAGCTGTGCCTCGCGGTCATTGCCCGGGGCGGTGTTGGAATTGCAGGCGGCGAGAGGCAATGCGATGGCCGCTATAAGCGCGAAGTTTTTCATTGCTGCATCTCCTCTGGCAGGCGTTCTTCGGTTCGCGGCCCGTTCTGCTCGATGTCGTCGATCAGATATTTCATCTCGGCGATTTCGCGGCGCTGGGCTACGATGATAGCCTGTGCGAGTTCGCGCACTCTTGGATCCTTCAGGCTTGCGCGTTCGCTGGTCATGATCGCGATCGAGTGATGCGGGATCATCGCGGCCATATATTCGGTATCGTCGACGGTGGTCTGACTGCGCACCAGCCACAGGGCGAGGGCGAACACGACGGCACCGATGCCAAGAATGATGAAGTTCTTGGTCTGGTCCTTGTACATGCCCCACATGAAAAGGAGCATCACGATCATCATCATTCCGCCCATGACGAACATCATCCAGAAGCGGGTTTCGCTCCAGAACAGGTCGTCAACTGTGAACGTGTTGGCATACATCAGGAAGAACATGATCACGGTTGAGGTCGAGACCATGGCCATGAACCGCCAGTAGCTGCCTCCCCCTCCCTTGTCCGAGTGGCGCGTCTTCTCAGTCATGCTTTTTCTCCTTCATGCATCAAGGTCCAGAATAGCTGCGCCGAGCAGCTGATGAGTGCGAAGCCTGTCAGGGCTTCGATGCCGGCGAGCACCCTCAGGTGGTCGGTCGGATAGATGTCGCCCAGACCAAGCGTGGTCACATTGATGAGCGAGAAATAAAAGTAGTCCATCCAGTCCATTGTCGGGGCCTTGTCGAACCCTCCAAGATCCCATTCCGCGCCTAGCCAGAAGCCGACCGCGAAAAGGATTGCGACCAGAAAATGCGAACTGAGGACGAGCAGCGAGACGCCAAGTTTGGCCAGCGTGTCTCGCCTGCGGCCGAGGAGGCGGTGGCCGACACCAAGGATCGCGAGGTGTGAGGCGATAGCCAAGAGGAACAGGGCGACGGCAAGAATGAGCGCAATGATCATAGGAAGGCCTTTGCGCCCATCCACAGACCCATGCCCATCATGAACAGGTTCTCGGTCAATGAGACGAAGCCAAGCGGCACGTTGCTGCTACCCCCGACGCAGGCGCATTTGAGCTCGCGCTTATCGATGTAGACCGCCTTGAATACGCTGACGGCGCCAATAGTCCCGATAAACAGTGCCAGCGGTGCCGAAAACCAGGTCAGCGCGCCAGCGGTCATGAGAATACCCGCGGCGGCTTCGCCGAACGGATATACGAAGCCATAGGGGACCCAGCGTTTGGCCAGCAGATCGTAGTTGAGGAACATGGTCGAGAAGCTGCGCACGTCTTGCAGCTTCTGGACGGCCAGCAAGGTCATCGACAGGCTCACGAACCATTCTGCCGCGCGCACGGTAAAGAGATTGTCGAAGAAGGCCCAGCTCAGTCCGAGCGCGAGCAGCAGCGCCACCGCGAAAATCGCGATGACGGGCTGATAGCTGGTTTCGCCTTCCTTGGGCTGCGAGCGGCTCTTGCCAAAGAATTCGCGAACGTCGTCGTAACCACCGATGCGCTTGTCTTCGATAAAGGTCTGAGGCGTGGTTTCAACGTGGTGCTTGTCTTTAAACGCGTCGGTTTCTTCCCTGCTTGTCAGGTGATTATCGTCGACCTCAAAGCCTTGCCGCTTGAGGAGATCGATCGTCTTGAGACCATAGGGACAGACATGATCCTCCATCACCATGCGGTAAACCGTCGCTGTTCGGGTCGTCATAAATCGCTCCATTGGGTCTGTCTGGCTGTTCTTTTGGGAAACGCCGAGAATCGGGTGTGGTTTCGAAACGAATTCGCTTCGAGAGCTTCACAATCGAGAAGGAAAAGCCTGTTCATCCCGTTTCTTCCGACTGATCTTTCTCGGGTGATGCAGGAGCATCGGGATTGCGCGAGAGGAAGATCCATTGGCCCAAGAATACGATAGCGATCCCGATGATCGCATAGGCTACAATCGCAGGATCGCTGCGCAATTTGGCTGCGGTGAAGGCTGCGAGGACCACGCCATCTGCCGCCAACGCGGCAAGAAGTACCGTTGCGCTTGCACCAACTTCTTTGCGCAGATGGCGCAAGACGCCCCAGTGCACCAACATGTCCATCACGAGGTAGAAAAACGCGCCCAGCGAAGCGATCCGCGACAAATCGAACAGGGCGGCGAGCGTGCCGGCAATGACCACGGTATAAACCAGCATGTGGCTGCGTGTCCCGCCGCTCATGCCGAAATGGCTGTGCGGGATCATCTTCATTTCCGTCAACATGGCCAACATGCGTGAGGCAGCAAAAACACTCGCGATCACACCCGAAATGGTAGCGGTGAGAGCAATAGCGACAGTGAAATAGAAACCCATCTGCCCGAAAGCCGGCCGCGCCGCTGCTGCCAGCGAATAGTCGCGCGCCTGTACGATCTGTGAGATGCTGAGACTGGAGCCGACGGCTAGTGCGACAAGCAGATAAATCACGATGCAAACTGCAATCGAGATCATAATCGTGCGACCGATATTTTTGTGCGGGTCAACCATCTCAGCGCCGCTGTTGGTGATCGTGGTGAAACCCTTGAAGGCCAGGATCGAGAAGGCGACCGAGGCAAGCAAAGCATCGGCATTTGATAGCTCTACCGGCTCTGAAAATGCGCCGCCCCACAGTCCGCTGGCCCAGATCGCGGCAATCGCGAAAATCGCGATCCCGCCGATCTTGATGCTTGACATGATAACCGAAAGGCCGCTGACTGATTTGTTACCCGCCGCATTGACCAGATAGGCAAAGACGATAGCGGCGAGCGCCGCGGCGGACACAAGCCAGCCGGTGCTTTCCAGACCAAAGGGCCGCAGAGCGTAGGTTGCGAAGGTTCGTGCGACAAGGCTTTCGTTGATAATCATCGATAGCGTCATCATCAGCGCGGCTGCTGAGGCAACCACTCCCGGCCCGTATGCCTTTTGCAAGATCATCGCGATACCGCCAGAGGACGGCCATTTGTTCGACATCTTGATGTAACTGTAGGCCGCCAGCGAGGTTACCAGCGCGCCAGCAATAAAGGACAGCGGGAAAAGCGGACCGGCAAGTTCGGCGATCTGCCCGGTAAGCGCGAATATTCCTGCGCCGATCATGACGCCGGTTCCCATCGCAACACCGCCCAACAGTGTTATGGATCCGGCAGTACTGCCCGTTCGATCGCGACTATGTCCTTGCAACACATTCCCCTATGGATGTCCTCTCGTCGGAAAAACATCATTGCCGAAAAGTACGTTTGGCAGGGCTTCACCCCTCAAAAAAGAATCTGTGAGAATCCAGGCGTCTGCGTGCGACCGGGTTAAAGTTATATCGGCCCGGCTTCTCTTCGTTGAAGGTGCGCCTGAGCTTCGCGAACATCCAGCTCCCGGGTACTGTTTCCGGTGCGCAGCATGAGATGAGCGACACCCCCGTCGGTGTAGTAAACTGGATGTACGCTCTTCTCGACGATCACCCTGCAAACGGTCAGCCCGCCAAGGATATGAAAACGACTATGGACCAAGGCACAAGCATGCCCGCCTAGGGCGTCTCTTGTAGTATCCATCAAAAGTCGTTCGAATCCATCTTGGTTAGCGTGCTTGAGCGTTCGCATATCCGCTTCAATGCCCGCAACAGCCCCGTCGTCTTCCACGCCGATCAATAGCGTGCCACCTTCATGGTTGAGAAAACCCGCTATTGTCTTCACGACAACCTGCTGCAGGCGCCGGTTTACGCGCTCTTCGCGTCGGTCCCAACGCATAGACGACTTGAACTCGACATGCTCTCCTTCGCCCCGGGCAATGAGCAAAGGTAGTTCTTCTTCGAGCTCGCGTTCAAGGAAACGAACTTTCGAGCGTTCATCCAAAAGGCGGCTATGATAAATACCAAATCCGAGCCCAATCGCAGCGCCCAAGACTGCATAAACAGCGCTCATCGTCATCATTTCGAACGCGAATGCCGAAGACAGGCGGTCAAGCAGAAAAGCGAGCGCGTTGCTATGGGCGGCAGTATTCGAAGCGCCGAATTCATACCAATAGACAAGTGTTGTCGCCGGATGAAGGATCGCGAAACCCATGATCGCGCCTATGACGGTGTGCAGAAGGAGACCATGTCTATCGTCGCTGGATCGATATCGCGAAATTGTTCGTCTCCTGTTGACGGGTCATTCTAATTGGCGCCGCTAGCCTGCTTTTATCGCATCCGACATCTGCGCCGGATCGAGTGCTCGATCCGATCGATAGAGCGCCGTTTCAAGCCAGTCTGATTTCCTCGAGCGTTATCTGAAGTACCGGTACAAAGGCACCACGATCACAGCAATGTACCACCCATATAAGAAGCTGCCGATTGCGCCTGCAAGGAATCCGGACAGCGTCAACCACTCGAAGCCAGGAAGCAGCGGCTCCCAGGCTTCATGCATATGGAACCGTTCGGGCGCGAGCAGGCCGAAAGCTATGCAGATCAAGTAGCTGAGGAGCAGAAACAGGCTGAGTGTCCAGCCCCAGGCGAGGATCGACGATTTGAGCGAGCGGTCTTGCATGAGCGATCTCCTCTTGAATTGCGATTATACGGGTCGGGTGGCGGTTACGGATAGGATGCAAAGACTTTGTGGCCGCTCGGACCAAAAGCGATGACCTCATAGGGCTGCACTCGGTCGCCCATTTCCATGCCGGGGGAGCCTATCGGCATTCCGGGAACGGCGAGGCCGGTTACTCCCTCGGGCCTTTCGCGCAGGAGCCGCGCGATCGCTTCGGCGGGTACGTGACCTTCGATGATGTAGCCATCGACTTCCATTGTGTGGCACGACCACAGATCCTGCGGTACGCCCCTGGCTGCCTTGAGCGCACTCATATCGTCAGTATCGACCGAAGCCACTTCTGCTTCCATGCCGCCCTCGACATGTCCTGCCCAGCTCAGGCAGCAACCACATCCCGGATCCCGGAACATGGTGTAGGTTGCGGCCTGTGCGGCATTCGAGCACGCCGCCAGCGTGAGAAGAACCGATGCCGTCAGCGAACGCCGCAGCGGCTTCGATGGGTTGTCTTTGATCATCTTACATTTCCTTTCTTGGTGCCGCGCCAGAGCGAAATGGTTCCGGTTGCGGTATGGATTTGAGCGAGCAGCTCTGCGTTTGCAAAAATTTCATCCAGCAATTTTTCGACTGCTCCGTCAGCGCTCGGCTGAGTATCCTCGACGCCGTCGAGAAATTGCACGGTTGTCCGGAACAGTGCGCGCATCAGCGGGCGGTCCTGCCGCATATAGTCCGCGATAAGTGCTACACCGTCCGCAGAGAGCAACCTCTCGATCTCGTCAAGAATCGCGCGTTTTTCCGGCAACGGAACCTGGTGCAAAACGAGGCTACTGACTATTATGTTGGGCCGCCAATCATCGGCAAGCACGAGGCTGTCGAGAAAGCCGTTGTGCCACCGTACCAGATCGGCACCCTGTCCGAACTTGCTGCGGGCTATGGCCAGCGCGGCAGGGTCGGGTTCGACGCCGACCAAGCCCGCTTCGGGACAGTCTGCCATCAACGCCCGCAGTAACGTCCCCGTGCCGCACCCGACATCGATGACGCGGTCGCCAGGTTCAAGCCGAGCCTGTCTGACGGTCTCCCGGCGCCATTTCGCCTCACGGGTGAATATACCAATTGCACGATCATAGAACGGTGTAAGCCAGCTCCTGCCAAGCAGGGGAGTGAATTCCCGTTCCGCTTCTGTGAGGCGTGCATTTTTCACCACATAATTTCCGATCTGTTCAGACAACCTTCGCTATTGTTCGTTGCACGTTCTGATACGCACAGCCGGGCCGCAGCCCTCAAAAAAGAAACTTAAGGGTTCGGGTATTCTATTGCGTATAGGACACGTGCAACCCACAGGAGTTTTTCGGATGCGTGACAATCACTCTCTTGATGCGGTGCTCGGAACGCTTTCCGCCACCGCCGCCAACGAGGTCCCAGCCGACTTCATGGATGGCGTTTGGCAGCGCGCCGGACAGCTTGGCGAAATCGCCGACCGACGCCGCCGGACGGCCCTTTTCGTCGGTCTGTTCGTCGTCGGGCTTGGAGCTGGCGCCGGAACGAGCGGTTGGCCCGGCGGCTATGGCACGTCTTCCGCGTCATTTGGCGAGGGTCTTATCCTCGGCGAACAGCTGTCCCCATCGGCACTCCTCCATGTGGAGCAATAAGGTTTGAAGACGACGCATATCGTTCTCGCGGTCCTTCTCGCAGCGCTCGCAGGATGCCTCGGCGCGATTGCCGCGGACCGCTGGGCCAATCACGAGGCAGGCTCCGGCCTCCACGATTTCGTGCACGACGAGCTCACCCTGACGGCCGACCAGGAGCAGCGTCTCGATGCGCTCGAGGCCCGTTTCGCTGTCGAAAGGGCACGGCTCGAAGGATCGGCGCGCGCAGCCAATGCCCGGCTCGCCCAGGCGATGGAAAACGAGCACGAATACGGCCCCGAGGTCTCGGCCGCGATCGACGAGGTACATGCGCGTATGGGCGATCTGCAGAAAGCAACGGTGCGCCATGTCTTCGACATGCGCGAGATTCTCGATCCAGAACAGCAACGCCAGTTCGACCGCAAGGTCTCCGACGCCCTGACCCGCGACCCACGCGACTGAAGCGCCATGTCAGGGGCGGGCGACAATCCGGATGAGGCCCTTGTCTCGCAGGTGAGGGCCGGTAACAAGCGGGCTTTCAGCAAGCTCGTCGAGCATGAAACCGGTCGGCTTCTCGCGCTCGCGACCCGCATGCTTTCCTCTCCTTCCCAGGCCGAGGACGTTGTTCAGGACAGCCTTGCTTCGGTGTGGCTGACGCGCCATCGGCTCGATCCGGACAAGCCGATCGGACCCTATCTGACGACCGTCGTCCTCAACCGCTGCCGGGACCGTTTGCGCAGGCGCAAGGTCGCGGGCTTTTTCGGGCTGTCGGGCGATGACGAACTCCATTCCATCGCCGACGATTTGCCGGGTCCTGAAACGTTGGCCGTTTCCAGGGAAGAGCTTACACGCGTCCAGGCCGAGATCGCACGCATGCCCGTAAGGCTGCGCGAGGCGCTGGTGCTCGTCACCATCGAGGGGCGTAGCCAGGCCGAGGCGGCCGATCTTCTCGGCACAACCGAAAAAGCGATCGAAACCCGCGTTTACCGCGCGCGCAACAGGTTGAAGGAACGCTTCGAAAAACTTTGAGGGATCGGACGGGGCGGCGCGTATATACTCGGTGAGTACCATTTTCAGGAGCTTTTCATGATCGCTGTCAATCGCCGAAGATTTCTCGGAACAGGAGCCAGCGGGCTCGGCCTGCTTGGCCTTGCCGGGGCAATGCCGGCTTGGGCCCGCGGGGCGGATATCCTTGCGGGAAATGCCCGCAAGGGGCTCGACGAGTTGGTTGGACCGAATATCGACCTTACTGTCTCGCGGTCTGCCTTCGCGACGGGCAACAGGCGCGGCGGAGCGATCGCCGTCAACGGGACGATCCCCGGCCCGCTGTTGCGCCTGAAGGAAGGCACGACCGTCCGATTGAACGTCCATAACCAGCTCGAGGAAGACACCTCGATCCACTGGCATGGATTGCTCGTGCCGTTTCAGCTCGACGGGGTGCCAGGTGTAAGTTTTCCCGGCGTAAAGCCGGGCGAAACCTTCACTGCAGAATTTCCCGTGCGGCAGGCAGGAACCTATTGGTGGCACTCGCATAGCGGGTTGCAGGAACAGGCTGGGCACTACGGCGCGATCGTGGTCGATCCCGCCGGACCCGATCCGGTTCAGGCCGACCGCGAATATATCGTGGTGCTGAGCGAATTCAGCGATATGTCGCCCTACACGATCTTCGACAAACTGAAGAAGGGCGAAGGCTACTTCAACTACAATCAGAACACCTGGACTGACGATTACCCGCTTTCGGGCGAAGACCGCCGGATGTGGGCGAAAATGCGCATGATGCCGACCGACATCCTCGACATCTCTAGCGCAGGCTACACATTCCTGCTGAATGGTCACGGGCCGCTCGACAATCTGGAGTATCTCTTCCGTCCGGGCGAACGCGTGCGGCTGCGGTTCATCAATGCCGGCGCTATGACTTTCTTCAACATCCGTATTCCCGGCCTGCCAATGACCGTCGTTCAGGCGGACGGGAAGGATGTCGAACCGGTCGAGGTCGACGAGTTCCAGATTGGCGTTGCCGAGACCTACGATGTCGTCGTGACGCCGGGCGAGCAACAAGCCTACACGCTGGTGGCAGAGTCCATGGACCGCTCCGGCATGGGTATTGCCACCCTTGCGAGCACACCCGGCGCTCGCGCCGCCATACCTCCGCTGCGCGATCCGCCGCTCCTCACCATGGCGGACATGGGCATGAGCGGCATGGACCATGGCTCCGGCGGCGATGCCGGCATGTCCGGAATGGACCACAGCAGTGGCGGCGACATGGCGGGGATGGATCATGGTTCGTCCGGCGAGGCCGAGATGGCCGGCATGGCGGGCATGTCCGGTATGAATATGCGCGACACTTCGCGCCTGCCTCCCGATGTGGAGGTCGGACCCGGCCTCGATTCTGTCGCGATGAACCCGATCGATCGGATGGGCGACCCTGGGATCGGCCTCGCCGGTGTCCCGCACCGCACGCTGGACTATCGTAAACTCCGCGCCCTGACGCCGCATCGCGAGACCCGCACGCCCTCGCGGCGGATGGAAATCCATCTGACCGGCAATATGGAACGCTACATGTGGTCGTTCGACGGCAAGAAGTTCTCCGCCGTTTCGGACGAGCCGATCCGCTTCGCATATAACGAGCGCGTGCGTGTAAAGCTCATCAACAACACGATGATGGCGCACCCCATCCACCTGCACGGTCATTTCTTCGAACTGGTCAATGGCGCGCCGGCCGACCGTCAACCGCTCAAGCACACGGTCAACCTGCAGCCGGGCGGCAGTGCGCAGTTCGACCTGACGGCGGACGAGCCGGGCGACTGGGCCTTCCACTGTCACCTTCTCTATCACATGCATGCCGGGATGTTTCAGATCGTCACGGTCGCCAATCCCGACGGGAGCGAAGCATGAAAATTCGTATTGCCAGCCTGCTCGCATCGGTTGCAGCCGGCTCAGTTCTCGCCTCCCCCGCCGCGGCGCAGCATGCCGGTCATTCGCCGACGGAACCGCAGCAAAGCGCCGAGGCGCAGGCTGACGCCAAGATGAAGTGCGAGGAAGAAGCCAAGCGCCATCTCGCGATGGGGCACCCGGTAACAGAAGGGGCATGCGAACCGGCTGCCGATCCTGAAGCTGCCAGGGACCGCTCGCAGATGGATCACTCAACCATGGATCATGGTGCGGTGACCGCTCAGGATGGCCATTCTGGCATGACAATGCCTGTGGACGCTGCCCGTCCACAGGCATCGCCCGAAAGTCATGAAGGAATGGATCACGGCTCGATGCCGCAGGGCAAGCCCGCCGAAGGCGCGATGGATCATTCGCAGATGAATCACGGCGAGATGGGACAGGCGGAGGCCAGTTCGTCGATGGACCATGGGCAGATGGATCACAGCCAGATGAACCATGGGCAGACGGGTTCGCAGGACATGCAGGGCATGGACCACTCGGCGATGCAGATGGGCTCGGATGCCGAGATCCCGCTGCTGCCGCCTCCTCCCGAAGCCGGCAGCGGCCCAGCGCGCGCGGCGGTCGCCATCTGGGGCGAGGAAGCCATGAACGAAGCACGCCGCGAGCTTGTCCGCGAGACTGACGGAGGAATGCGCTTCTGGTTTCAGGGCGACCGGCTCGAATACCGCGCCCGCGAGGGGAAGGATGGATATCTGTGGGACATCCAGGGATATTATGGCGGCGACATCGACAAATTCTGGTTCAAGTCCGAGGGTGAAGGCAGCTTTGGCGAACCCATAGAAGGCGCCGAGGTCCAGGCGCTCTGGAGCCGCGCCATTGCACCCTTCTTCGATTTCCAGACCGGTGTCCGTCAGGATCTGACCGGTCCCGAGCGTACCCATGCGGTGGTCGGCATCCAAGGGCTCGCGCCTTACCAGTTCGAGGTCGATGCCGCAGCTTTCGTTTCTACGAAAGGCGATGTGACGGCGGCGATTGAAGGCGAACTCGACCAGCGTATCACGCAGCGACTGATCCTCCAGCCGAGAGCCGGGATCGCGCTTTCGGCGCAGGATATTCCCGAGCTGGGCATCGGCGCCGGCCTCGACCGGATCGAGGCAGGCCTGCGTCTGCGCTACGAGTTCGCACGTGAGTTCGCGCCCTATGTCGGCGTTTCGCAGGAATGGCGCATCGGCGGCAGCGCGGATTTTGCGCGTGCTGAGGGAGAGGATCCCAGCGTCACAAACTATGTCGTGGGCGTAAGGTTCTGGTTTTGAATCTAAAGAGAAGGAATACAAGGAAATGACCAAGACTTTCACACGGATCGCATCGACTGCGTTCGCTCTTGCGCTGATTCCAACGGCTGCATTCGCGCAGCAAATGGATCATTCATCCCATGGCGGCCACCAGATGCACGCCATGGACGCCTCGACCGACGATGTTGCGGGCGCGGAGGAGGCCCTCAAGGCCTATCGCACCGCTCTTGAAGCGCGCGACGCACAGGCGATGCGCGCGCTCTTCGCCGAAGATTCGGCGATCTTCGAGAATGGCAAGGCCGAAGGAAGCTTTGCCAATTACATGGAGCATCATTTGGGCCCCGAGCTCGACGCGATCGTGAGCTTCACCTTTACCGACCCCACGCTGACCGTCACCCGGATGGGGCACATAGCCCATGCCTATGAGACGTATGGCTATCGCATCGAACTTAGCGATGGCCGGGTGATCGAGCGCGACGGCGTGGCGACATCGGTGCTTGCTCACGATGCGGACGGGTGGAGAATCGTCCAGTACCATTCCTCGTCGCGCGCGCCGCGCAACTGATTACGGCTTTCGAAGAGGTAGCACCGGTTGGCAACGCCGTCGCTGAAGCTGCGCCTGCATGTGCTCGGCAGCAAGATCCACAAATGGCTGGCGATTTTCGTCGGTGTCCAGGTTCTCTTGTGGATGGGAACCGGCGCCCTCATGTCGTTTCTCGACCTGGAAGAAGTTCGCTCCGAACATGTCGTTTCGCGTGAACGAGAGGCGCTGCCCGCCGACGCTCCGCTTCCGGCCTGGGTCGCAAATGACGGCACCCTTTCGGCGGTAACGACACGTTCGCTCGACGGCGATGCCGTGACCGAGGTCCGCAAGGTTGACGGTAGCGTGAGCCTCCACGATCCGGTGACTGGGCGTAAACTCTCCCCCATCTCGGCGGCAACGGCAAAATCCATCGCCTTGCGCGCATGGACCGGGCCGCGCACGACCATCGAGGCCGCACGGATCGTCGATGACCCCGTCGGAACAGAGTTTCGCGGGCCATTTCCGGCCTGGCAGGTCACCTATGCCGACGAGGCTTCGACACGCATCTACATCGATGCCGCCAGCGGCACGCTCGGGGCGGCGCGCAGCGATACATGGCGCCTGTTCGATTTCATCTGGGGCCTGCACATCATGGACTGGACCGAGCGCGATCGCATCAACAGTTGGTGGCTTCTGCTGTTCGGCATTGGCGGCACAATCATAGCCCTGTCGGGTTTCGTTCTGCTGGCGAACCGGATGCCGAGGCTGCGCCGTCGCACAAAGAAGAGCAAGCTCGCCTGAGCCCATGGGCTTGTTCGGGCAGGCACATTTCATATTCCCGTTCTGCAAGCTGTGCGGTGCCAAGAGCCGAATGCGTTCGAATATCGCGATCGTGCCGGCAGCAGACGTGACCCCGCGGGCGCACTTCTGTCGCGCCAATACCAGCAAATTAATGTGAGGGGCAGGCGGCTGCCGTGCGTATCAGGCACATAGGTCGCACTACAACTGCCGGGCCGGGAGACATACGAGACATGAAAGCCCCCTCATTTCTGGCGCTGCTCGCCGCAAGCCTGCTCTTCGTCGGACCCGTTCAGGCTCATGGCGACGAAAAGCACGGCGAAGAGACGAGCGCCGCGCCTGCTGTCACCAATGGCGATGCGCCCGACCAGGCGGCCATGGCGCAGATGGGCGACGGCGGAGCGGCCGGCGAGCCCTCAGCCGGGCACGACGAAGCAAGTGGAGGCCAAGACGAAGCCGGTGGCCATGCGGCGGAGGGTGAAACCGGCGTCATGGCCGTACTGAAGAAGCTGCATCCGGCAACGATCCACTTCCCGATCGCCTTGTTTCTCATGGCTGCGGCCACCGAATTGTTCGTTATGCGCCGGAAAGGAGCGGGCCTGGAAAGTGCGGTACGCGTGCTTGTCTACGGCGGGGCCATCGGCGCGGTCGTCGCAGTCCTGTTCGGATGGATTCACACCGGGCTGTGGTTCGGCGGCGATGCCGTCATGCAGGTGCATCGGTGGAACGGTATGCTGATCGCGGTTCTCGGTATTGCGATGGCCTATCTCGCGAGCAGGCCGAGCCAGAGCCGCGCCTGGTTGCGCGCGTCGATCTTCTCCATGGTGGCGCTCGTTCTCATCCAGGGCTTTCTTGGCGGCGAGCTCGCGCATGGACCGAACCACCTAGGTATTTCCTGGCTCTGAAGGAGTTGAAGAGCATGCGTACTTCCAGATTGAATGCGGCGTTCGGGTTTCTCGCGATCGCGCCCTTGATGTCCGCTCTTGCTGCTTGCGACGAGGCGCAGGAGAGCACACCGATCACCGAGGTTTCGCCTATGGGCGAGGCTGCGGTGGTGGCTGACACGGCAGGCGAGCCGGGTCTTGCCGATCCGGCAGCCTCTCCCTCCGAAGATGAGGCAGCGACCGCTCGGGAGGACGCTCTTTCGACAAATGGCGCCGCGCCGACCGCCTCACGGCCTGCTGCCTCTCCCGCATCACGCGCAACTGCCACACCCGCAGCGCCAGCAGCGCGCACGCAACCCGCGAGCGAAGCGACCCAACCCGCCGATCCCCATGCGGGCCATGACATGTCCTCGATGGCCGATCACGACATGGAAGGCATGTGATCGGACGCGTTTCCCGGTGACACGGTTATTCAGGAGAGACCCTCGGCAAGAAATCGCAACGAACAACGCAAGATCAGGAAAGGACGGCCCCGCCTCCCCCCGAAGCCCTGCGGGTCGCAGGTGCCCCCAAGGGGTCGTTCAGGAACCCCGCGTGAAGACCAACCCGCGCGGGGTTCCGTTTGCCCGGCTTCGCTGTCGCCGTGCCAGGCGCATCCCGGTAGGGCTTTGTGCTATGTGAGCAGCGTGCAGACGATCGCCTCGTTGGTTATGAAAGGAACCGCATATGTCGGAAACGGGAAAAGCCGGGGCGCTGTCGCGCTGGGAAGACGAAGGCGGGGCATTGCCCTGCGGGCCGCAGGAAGCGCTCGCTGCCGATTGCGAGAAATGGGATATTCCGTCGCTTTCCGATGCCGAGATCATCCAGTTGCGCATCAGGGTGATCGCCCTTGAGAACATGGTGCTCGGCCTTCTGTCGAAGGCCAGCGCCGATCAGCTTGCAGCAATCGAAGAAATCGCGGAATTCATATCCCCGCGTGCCGATGCGAAGCCGCATCCGCTTACCTTGCACGCTGCCACCCAGATGGAGCACTTCGTCGAGCGCGCCCGGCGGCTTCGCGAGCAACCCACCGCTGATTGAGCGACGCATGACCGGGCCACGAATGCTGGCCTTCCTCGCCGCGGCCCGACCGATGATCCGAAAAGAGTGCGATGGACCTTGATACGCTTCTCATCCGCTATTTTGGCACTGCCGATCCTGGAGCGACTGGCGCAGAAACCTTGGCCTCGGGGATCGAGCGATGCCAGGTCGATCTCGGTCTGGAGCAGGACCGGGGAAAACGCTTTGCCCTGTGGGCCATGCTTTACCTGCTCGGGTCTGCCCCCGACCTCGACGTGGCCTTCGAGAACGAGGAAGACCGGGAAGCAGCCCGCAACTTCATGGATCTCCTGGCGGCATCGGAAAGCAATGAAGTAAGCTGATTGCAGCAGGGTCCTGGCACCTTCAGACCCGCACCCGATACCCATCCGGCTTTCTTCGCGAACAGTCCTGAACCAGGTCAGCTGAGGAGCCGCAACCCGTTCCTTTCCGGCCGTGTTGGCGGCTTCGCCGCCTGCCCGCACCACCCGTCATGAACAGGTTTCCCTTCGGCCCTTCAGGCCTGCGGTGCAGTCCTCCCATGCCCTGCTTCTTCTGGATGTTCGCAAGCCGGAGATGGTCTCCGGTTTGAGGAACTGAAGGAACTTATCTCATGACCAATATCGCAATCCTCACCGGCCGTATCGCCCGCGATCCGGACACCCGCGAAACCAAGGGCGGAACCAGCGTTACCGGGATCACTGTCGTCACCGATCGTCCCGCGCGCGACAAGGACGGCAAGACCTACAAGGACGATAACGGCTACACCGCCAAGGACAGCGAATTCCACCGTGTGACCTGCTTCAACGGCCTTGCCAAGACCGTCGGTCAGTATTGCTCGAAAGGCCAGCTGGTCTCGGTCCAGGGCCGTATCCACTACACGCAGTGGGAAGACCAGGACGGTGTGACGCGGTATGGCTCGGAGATCCTTGCCGACAAGGTCGATTTCCTCTCGCGGGCCAATGGCGGCGACAACCAGGACGCTCCTCCGATCGACTGATCCGGCGCCATCGAACCAGCCAAAGGAGGCTCTGCCGGAAACGGCAGGGCCTCTTTCGCTGTTCACACGTCCTTCCGCTCGTACTTCTCTCCGGGGAATAGCCAGGCGCTGCCCGGAGGGCCCGACCCATTATGGCAGCGATCATCTGAAACGGTCGTTTGAGGTGGACTGGATTGGCCTGGCTTACCGCATTTCCAGCATGATGGTCCTGCGCCGCCCGCATCAAGGACGGCAGGGGCCCCACCATTTTGTCCGCCGCCGGATTGCATCCGGCACCGGACAAAACCGTTTCCCCCTGCGCCGCTTCGCGGTCGCCCTGTCAGGCGATCCTGTGACCCGGTCTGCCCGGGCCCATCGGCCAACCTCCTGTCGTCTCGCGACAGATTTCAGGAGGATTATCATGACCTATTTCACGAAATGCAAACTGCCCTCGCGCAACTATTTCGAGGCTTTGGCGACAGCCGAACAACGGGCCCTGCACAGCTTCTTCGACCAGCATGTCATCGAGGATGACGAGCTTGGATACCGCGCGGTCGACGAAGGCGATTACAACGCGCTGCCCCCGCATCTTGCGATCCGAGTCGTTCATACCGTCCATGGCGGAATGCTCGACGAGTTCTGAGGCATACTGCAGGGCAGGGACCAGCAGCGGTTCCTGCCCTTTTTTCGTGTCTCTTATGGGCTGAACTACAGGGTCAAGTTTCGATCCAGCAGTAATCGGCGGTTCTCCAGACATCGGCTTGGCCAACTGGCGATCGGGATAAATGGAGCGGGGCTGGGGACGCACTCTGTCCCGCGCATCTGGCGATACGCTCCTGAGGGTGCGGCATTATGTGTTTTGGGGCCCCGCATGCACTTGCGAACCGGCAGCGGGTCGGGCGAGCGGGAAGCTACGGCCGCGACAGGCCCCGCTTGCCTTGCTTCCCACAGGCCCTTGGCCACTGCCTCTCTCGCAGGTGCGGTTCATTGCTCTGAGCCTTCGGCATTGCAGCCGAAAGCCTGCTGAGCAAACGCGAAAGCGTCGGGCTTTGCCCGGATGCCGCCCCTCCTCGATCCTGCCAAGCTCACGACCGGAAGGGGCGACAAATCCGAACGCAGCATTGTGTCGCTCCCCCCATTGCCAAGGCTTGCGCCATCACCCTCCGCAATCAGCGGCAGTTAGCCGCAGTCACCCAAGCCTCCTGGAGCTAACCCTATGCCCGCCGTTCCCGATCCGGTCCGACCCCGCTATCTGCGCACCCCAGATGCTGCGGTGCATCTGGGGCTTTCGCCGCGCACGCTCGAAAAGCACCGATGCTATGGAACAGGGCCGGTCTACCACAAGCTCGGCGGCCGCATCGTTTATCGGCCCGAAGATCTCGATGCCTGGGCCGAGCAGGGCTTGCGCCGTTCGACCAGCGATCCGGGCAAGGGCGTCGTTCATCCTGCCAAGCGGATCGACGGCTACACCGGTCCGGTCCGGCGCTGAGGCGATACCATGCGCTCCTTGAAGACATCGGACGGCGGGGCCGGACAGCTCGACCTGTTCGTCGGCGCGGGCAGCGACATCGCCGCGCGCGATGCGCAGGATCTGATGGCCTGGCCTTTCTTCAGCCTCGCCAAGTCGAAGCGAGTGAAGCCGATCGACTTTCGCATGGGCGAGGTCGCCATTCTGGTCGAAGCGACCGCCGAACATGGCATGGCCACCATCTGGGACGCCGATGTACTGATCTGGGTAGCGAGCCAGATCGTCGAGGCGCGCGATGCCGGCAAAGCCACCTCGCGCCTTATCGCGGCGACGCCCCATGAAATCCTTACCTTCACCCGGCGCGGAACCGGAAAGGCTGGCTACGAGCGCCTGAAGGCGGCGCTCGACCGCTTGCAGTCGACCAGCATTGCCACCTCCATCCGGCAGGCCGGGGCGCGACGCCGCCGACGATTTTCCTGGATCAACGAATGGCGCGAACGGCTCGACGACAACGGGCGCGCGCTCGGCATCGAAATGATCGTGCCGGACTGGCTCTACGAGGGCGTGCTCGATCGTGCGCTCGTCCTGACCATCGACCCGGCCTATTTCGCGCTTACCGGCGGTCTTGAGCGCTGGCTCTATCGCATCGTACGCAAGCATGGCGGGAAGCAGAAGGGCGGGTGGAGTTTCGACATTTCGCACCTGCATTTGAAGTCCGGCGCGCTCTCGCCATTGAAGCGTTTCGCTTTCGAAGTGCGGGCCATCGTTCGCCGCCAGTCGCTCCCCGGCTACAATCTCGCTCTTGAGCACCAGTTCGGCCGCGAGCGGCTCCTGTTCGTTGCAGCGCCTGTCGATCCCTTCGCGTCCGCGCGGCGCCGTATCGGGCTGCCCCCTGTGGAAAAGGGTGCGTGATGTTCGGACTATCGGGAACCATGACGTTCGGACGATCGGGAACCCTATTCCCGGACTATCGGGAACCGGGAGCCTGCGCGACTCGCCGAAAACGCGGCGCCTGCGAAGCCCTTAACAATGCTAACAAGGAATCTTTCAGATTCCTGCTAACACAGCCACGCCTGTGCAAAAGCGCAGCGCGCGCTTCGCTTCCGCCTCCGGAACCGGTCGAGGCAGGTTCCGGTGATCCGCCACTTACGCATGTCACGCTGGTGTGGCGCGGCGGCGTGCAGGAAGACTGGCTTCGGTTCGGCAAGCCCGTTGCAGAGCGCATCCTCAATCGCCGGACGCGTATCGAAAGCTATGCTCCGGGACAGGTCTTTGCCTTGGTTCGGTGGGCTTCGAACGACTACGGGACCGTTGGCTCCACACTCACGATCGCCCAAGCCGCCGGTTTCGGCGAGCCGTTCACCACTCTGCCGCAGGTCGATCCTGGCGCGCAAATCCTGCTCTCGGTGCGAAGCTGGCCAAAGGTTCGCCAGGTCTTTGCGCTGATCGATGCGATCGAGGACGTTGGCATCGATCCCTGCGATGTAGCTCCCGACCACTGGCATCATGTCCACAACAGGCTGGCAGGGGGCATGCAAGTACGTTCCTATTCCCCTGCGCGCCATCGCGACTGGCTGCGGCGGCGAAAGCTGCAATCATGAGGCGGCGCACCGCCTTTCTGGCAGGCATGGTCGCGGCAGCGACACTGGCCAGCATCGCAATGCCGCTCTCGCGACTTTTGGTCTGGAACGCGACTGCCAGCGTGCCGGTTGGACTGTATTCCATCGGCGCAACGACCGATCTTCAAAGAGGCGACCGGGTCGCTATCGAACCTGCTTCCAGGCTGGAGCGATACCTCGCCAAGCACGGCTATCTTCCTGCGGGCGTTCCGCTCATCAAGGAGGTTGCGGCGCTCGGCGGGGATACGGTCTGCCGGCGCGACCTGCTCATCGAAATCAATGGAACGCCTGCGGGCGCGGCGCGCCGGCGCGACAGCCTTGGACGCGAACTGCCCGTCTGGGAAGGTTGCCGGACTATCGCTGCGCATGAACTGTTCGTGATGAACAGACGCGCCGTCGGCAGCTTTGACGGGCGTTATTTCGGGCCTGTCGCACGCACCGATGTCATCGGGCGGGCTCGGCCCGTCTGGACCGATGAAGCGGGCGACGGAGACTATGTCTTGCTTGCCTCGCTCGCCGACTTTCCCATCCCCAACGTCACTGAAGGAGACGCACAATGACCTGTATCGGCACTTTTACAGCCACACCTGACGGTTTCGAGGGGCGGCTGCAAACCCTGACTATCGATAGACCGCTGACTCTGGTGGCCGCCGATCCTGGCGACACCGAGAACGCCCCGGATTATCGCATCCTGGCAGGCGAGGGCGAGGAAACCTACGAGGTGGGTGCAGGCTGGGAACATGTTGGCGACAAGGCAGGCAGCTTCGTTACGCTCCTCATCGACGATCCGGTGTTGGCGCGGCCCCTGCGTGCCAATCTGTTCAGTGCCGACGACCAGAGCCATGTCCTCATATGGTCGCGCGGCACGCGCCGCACGGCAAAGGACTGATTCCGTGCTTGGCTCATATCTTCCGCCGGGACTCCTGGCCGCCATGCTGGCGGCGAGTCCGGCGCAGGTCTTTGCGCAATCGCCGCAACCCATCCGACTGTCGCCTCACGTCGAGATTGCAGCGCATGTCAGCGAAGCATCGCAGCAATTCGGCATTCCCGAGCACTGGATCTATGCGGTGATCCGGGTCGAAAGTGCGGGCCGGGTGCGGGCCGTTTCCAGCGCAGGCGCGATGGGTCTCATGCAGCTCATGCCCGGAACCTGGGCGCGGCAGCGCGACCGGTTCTCGCTCGGGCAAGACCCGTTCGACCCGCGCGACAATGTTCTGGCCGGTACGTCTTACTTGCGCGAAATGTACGATCGCTACGGCGCGCAAGGCTTCCTCGCTGCATACAATGCGGGCCCGGGACGCTACGAAGACTGGCTTGCCGGACGGCGTTCGCTGCCGCTCGAAACCCGCCGCTATGTCGCCCGGATTGCGCAGCTGTTGCAGTCTGAGCGCATTTTTGCAGCGGCACCTTTACAAACCCGTAATGCTCCGGCCGGCGTCTTGCCGCCTTCCGGCGCGGCGCGACAAGAGTTGAACGAGGTGGTTACAGCCGGTCCCGCGGCGAACCCCTTTGCGCGTCCGGAACAACCCGCGCACGATCTTTTCGCGCCCGTCTCGACGGCTTCCTCCCGATGAAGGCGAGCCTCGCACTTTCGCACGAGCATGCGTTCTCTGGCGAAAGCGGGCGTAGGAGCGGAGACCCAGGCATCAAAGGAAGGAAGGGATGGCGAGATAAAAGCACCGCCGTCGGTCGGGGTGCAGGTGGTTGGTTTTATTCGGCAATCTGCGCCGCCTCTGCGATGGACCAGCAGGCGCTTGGATCGAAATCTTTAGGCTTTTCAATGCTGGAAGCGCCGTCTTGCGGATCTCCTGTCTGTGGCTAACGATGAATTCGAGATCAGACCCGGTCGGTCAAGAGACAATGATGCGCGCGCCTATCGCAAGGCCGGTACGCTGGTCGGACGCGTGCTGCAGGCCTCGCGCCGGTCAGGCTTTACACCGCTCGGGCGAGGCCGGGCGGGTGGCGGAACCGGCCACCTGGGGCGCGGCAAACATGCTGCGTTCCGAGGTCGCCCCGATGCTTTCCAGCGGCGGGTCATCATCAAGGCGCGCGTCGTTCGTCACGGCGGCACCCGTTTCCGCGCGGCTTCGCTCGCCCGCCACATCGCCTATCTCGAACGCGACGGCGTCACCCGTGACGGATCGGATGCCCAGATGTTCGATGCCTTCTCGGATGAGGCCGACGGCGATGCCTTCGCCGCGCGCTGCGAAGACGACCGGCATCACTTCCGCTTCATCGTGTCGCCGGAAGACGCGAGTGAGATGGCTGACCTTCGCGCTTTCACGCGCGAACTCCTTGAAGATATGGCGAGCGACCTCGATACGAGGCTCGACTGGGTGGCGGTCGATCACTGGAATACCGACAACCCGCATGTCCATGTTCTGGTCCGCGGCGTAGCCTCGGACGGCAAAGATCTTGTGATCGATCGCTCTTATATCAGCGAAGGCATGCGTGCCCGTGCCCAGGAGCGCGTCAATATTGAACTCGGGCCGCGCAGCGAGCGCGATATTCAGCTGGCGCTTCGCCGCGAGGTCGATGCCGAGCGCTGGACCTCACTCGACCGCCGCTTGCAAGAGCAGCGCGACGATCTCGGCGTGGTCGATTTGCGCCCCGAGGTCGATGCGACACCGCGCAGCAACCGCGCATTCCTTATCGGCCGCGCACGAACGCTCGAACGCATGGGATTGGCTGAGCGGGTCGGGTCGGCGCGCTGGACCTTGGCCGCAGATTGCGAACCGACCTTGCGTGCGCTTGGCGAGCGCAGCGACATCATCAAGACCTTGCACAAGGCGATGAGTGGACGGGGCGCGCAAGGCGCCCTTGCATCCTTCGCGCTGCACGGAGAAGACGAGAACCGGCGAGTCATCGGGAGGTTGGTCGAGCGCGGGCTTCATAATGAGCTGACGGGCGAGGCCTATGCGATCGTCGAAGGAGTCGACGGTCGCGCACATTTTCTTCGCTTTCCCGATCTGGATCAGACGAGCGATGCAGCTCCGGGTGCGATCGTCGAGACAAGCGAATGGACCAACCGCCAGGGACGTCGGCGCGAAAGCCTGCTGGTGCGTTCGGACCTGCCACTTGACCGACAGATTGACGCGCGCGGGGCGACCTGGCTCGATCGGCAGCTGCTGTCGCCTCGAGCCGAACCGCTGGGAGGCGGCTTCGGCAATGAAGTCCGGCAGGCTCTTAACGAGCGCCGTGAATGGCTCGTTGATGAAGGTCTGGCGAAGCGACATGGCAAGAGCGTGACGCTGGTGCGCAATTTGCTGGGTACACTCCGCAAGCAGGAACTGGACGCGGCGGGTGAAGCGCTGGCCGCGCGTCATGTTCATCTGGCCAATCCAGTGACGGAAGGCGATCATATTTCCGGCATTTACCGCGAGCGCATTTCGCTGGCCTCAGGCCGCTTCGCCATGATCAATGACGGGCTATGCTTTCAGCTTGTGCCTTGGCGGCGCGACCTAGAGCGGCATCTGGGAGAAGAGATCACAGGCAAGGCCAATGCGCGCGGCGGTATCGATTGGAGCTTTGCGCGCTCTCCGCAAAAGGGGATCTAATGGAGGCACAATTCGCAATGTCATCACGAAGGAACACGATAGTTGTGCAAATTGGCAAGGAGCCGGCGAAGCTGGATCACCATCACCGGGGCGGTCGGACTTACCTATCGCGGTGTGTTATGAATGGCTGAAGCTGATGGTCCAGCGCCCAGCGACCGGGCCCGCGAACAAATAGATAGAAAAGTGATCCCAGGATCGCGACGTTCTTGAGCAATGGCCCGGTGTGCCCGGGGGCGACATGGACGGCGACCGTAATCGGCACGAGTGTCAGAAAAAGGGCTGCTGCCGAAATCCGCGTCATCCAACCCAAGGCCAGTGTGATCCCCGCTGCTATGAAAATCGCACCGGAAAGCCACAATAGGACCGAGGGGTTGCCAATCAATTCGACGTGGGACCTCCACGGCGAGAGATGCATTCTGCCGAGCATGTGCTGGTGAGCGAAGAAATGCCCAAGGCCACCGATAATGAAGATCAGGCTGATCGATAGACGGAAAACCGGATCGACTATTGTGACCTTCTCAGCCATTCGGGCAAGCGTGTTGTCCAGCTTCCTGAGCATGCGTATTCTCTCATCCTGCTATTGGCATCCGATTTGAGGCAAATCCGGACGACCGGGACTACTGCGTCCGGGGGCCGGCTTCTTCAGGCGAATGGGGAGTGCCCAGGACATTGACGGGCAACTTGAGGTATACGGTGCCATTGTCTTCGGTTGGCGGCATCCTGCCGGCTCTTATATTCACCTGGATGGAGGGCAGGATCAGCTTGGGCATTCCAAGCTGGATATCCCTCGCTTCGCGCATCGCGACGAACTCGTCCTCGGTGACATCATCGCGCATGTGGACGTTGCTGCGTCGTTGCTCTCCGACAGTCGTTTCCCAGCGATGTTCGGTCCGACCTTCGGGCAAATAGTCGTGACACATGAACAGGCGGGTCTCGGGGTCCAGCGCATAGATCTTGCGGATCGAGCGATAGAGCGTGCGCGCGTCTCCGCCAGGAAAATCGGCCCGCGCAGTGCCGAAGTCGGGCATGAAGAGGGTGTCTCCTACGAATGCCGCGTCTCCGATCAGATATGTCATGCAGGCGGGTGTGTGGCCGGGCGTGTGGATCGCGCGGGCCGATAGGCGGCCGACAAAGAATTGGTCGCCATCTTCGAAAAGATGGTCGAACTGGCTGCCATCGCTGGCAAGGTCCTGCCGGGCATTGAAGATCGGACCGAACGTTTCCTGTGTCACGGTAATACGGCCGCCTATTGCGAGTTTCCCGCCAAGGCGTTCGCGAATGTAAGGGGCCGCCGAAAGGTGATCCGCGTGTACATGCGTTTCAAGTATCCATCGGCAGTCTAGTCCGTGGGACTCCACGTAGTCGATCATCGCATCAGCGGATTTCGTATCTGTACGAGCAGAGGCCGGATCAAAATCCAGCACGGGATCGACAATCGCGCAGGCCATCGATCCCGGGTCGCGCACGACATAGCTTATCGTGTTCGTAAACTCGTCGAAGAATGGCTGGATCTGGGGGTGCATGTCGATAATCTTTCTGTGCAGGAGAAGATACTTGTCGCTCGTTTAGCCACGCTGCGCGTCGATATAATCGCGTACGAATTCTGCGAGCGCCGGTTGATCGCAGGCAAAGCCCATTTCTTCTGCTTGCGCGAGCGCGGCCTCGCCGCTGAGGTTATTTTCAGCCGCGACATGCATCATCGTGAACGCGCCCGCTCGTTTTCCGGACGCGCAATGTACAAAGAGCGGGCCTGGTAGCGATTTGACGCAATCGCGGAAGCGGTCGACCAGGTCACCGGTCAGCGCATCGCCCGCGACCGGAATGTTGCGGTATTCCAAGCCAAGCGCAGCGGCTTTCTCACCCTCGAGCTGGGGATTCATGGGCGTGTCGGGCTCGTTTTCGCAGCGCAGGTTTATCACCGACTTGTAGCCGGCCTGCGCTAGCTGCGACAGGTCTTGGCTCGAGGGAGGGGCCATGCCGACTGCATAGCGGTTACCGATCTGTTTCACGTCGTTCATATTCTCGCCTTCGTTTGCAATGACGCAACTTAGCGCCGTCAGACTTGACTATATATGCACATCTGCGCATATATGCAACTATGAGACCTGAAGACATGTATGAGCAGGCTGGCAAAGCACTCGCCCTTCTCAAGGCGCTGGGCAGTCACAACCGGCTGATGATTGCCTGCCAGCTAGTCGAAGGCGAGCGCAGCGTAGGTGATCTCGCCGATCTGCTGGGCATCCGCGAGGCCGCTGCCTCGCAGCAGCTTGCGCTGCTGCGCAAGGATGGTCTTGTCACCCCGCGACGCGAAGGGCGAACCATTTACTACTCGCTTGCCGGACATGCCCCGCGCCGAGTGCTCGAAACGCTCTATGACCTCTACTGCAAGGAGCCCGGAGAGGCCTTGCCGCCTGCCTCTGAATTGCCGCCTGACTGATGGAAGCATCGTTTCTACAATATATGCTGTCGATAGGTTCGGGCGGACTGGTCGGCTTCGCGCTCGGCCTGATTGGCGGCGGCGGTTCGATCCTTGCCGTTCCTTTGCTGCTGTATGTTGTGGGAGTGCGGAATATGCACGTCGCTATTGCGACCTCCGCTGCGGCAGTGACGGCAAGCGCCCTATTCAACTTGGCGTTTCATGCCAGAAACGGGACGGTGAAATGGCGCTGCGCCGGAACTTTCGCCACCTTCGGCGTCATCGGTGCGGCGATTGGATCCACGCTGGGTAAAATGACCTCGGGAGATCTCCTGCTTGGACTGTTCGGCTTGGTAATGGTCGTCGTTGGACTTGCAATGTTGCGCGATCACAAGGGTGGCAGCGATCCCGACGTGAAGCTAACGTCGCAAACAGCGCTTCGGCTTACTCCGCGCCTTGCGCTGGGCGGCGTGTTGGTCGGCGCTCTCGCTGGTTTTTTCGGCATCGGTGGCGGGTTTCTGGTGGTCCCCGGCCTTGTCGCTGCAACGGCGATGCCGATCTTGAACGCGATCGGGTCCTCTCTTGTCTCGGTCTCGGCGCTGGGCGCGACAACCGCCGCCAATTATGCGCTCGACGGTCTGGTCGACTGGCACATCGCCGCGAGCTTTATCTTTGGAGGAGCAATCGGCGGTTTCATGGGCTCGCTGGCGTCTCGTCGCCTGGGTGACCACAAGCGGACACTTACCCGCCTGTTTTCCTATACGATCATCGCGGTTGGAATATTTATTGTCGGCCAATGGCTGTTCTTCACCGCAACGTAGGCTGACAGGCTGCGCGACATATGGCTGCCAGTCTGCATTCGCTGGTCGGATATAGTGAATACTGTGGTTCTGCGTTGTCTGTTATCTTCAAGGATCAGGCCCATCGCAGTCACAAGCAGACTTGACAAAAGCATCACATGATGCTTATATCAGCGTCAGGAGATGCGATATGGCTAGCTCGGTAGTTCAGCATGCCAAAGCTCCCACGGGGCTCCAGACCTTTGCAGGTGACGGTGATCGCAGCCGCCTTACTGGCGCTGCGGTCAAAGCCGTGTTGCGCCTTGCCGAGGCCTGGGGTGCGAGCAACGCCGAAGGCGCCGCGCTGCTCGGCGTGTCCGAAAGCACCTGGGACCGGATGAAAGCCGGGACCTGGGAGGGTTCGCTCGGTCAGGACCAATTGACCCGCGCGTCGGCGCTGATCGGCCTGTTCAAGGGACTGCACCTGCTGTTTGCCAACGACATGGCCGATCGCTGGCCGAAGCTCGAAAACAGGGCGCCGGTGTTCGATCGCCGCTCGCCGATCCGGGCAATGATCGAAGGCGGCATTCCGCGCATGCTAGAGGCCCGACAATACATCGACGCGCTTCGTGGCGGGCTCTGAGGAGGCAGGCGAGCCGCCGCAGATCCGCGAAGCGTTCGAGCGGACTGTCCGGCTCGTTTCCAGCGCGCGTTTACGCGAAGCGGTCATGGCTCCGCTGGCCGACAATGATGACGAGCTTGCGCTGCTCGCTGAGATCGAGGGGGCGACGAGTTCGCGCCTGATCGCCGAAGAGCGCGGGTTTCGAGGATTGACAGCTGACGAGTTGGTTCACGGCGTGCCGCATGCCAGGTTCATCAATGCGAGCTTTGCTTACGCCAAACCGCGCGAGCCCAATCGCTTCAATCCCGCGAATCGCGGCGCATGGTATGCCGCACTCGATGTCGAGACCTGCATCGCCGAGGTTGGCCATCACCTGACCCAGGCGCTCGCCGATGCCGGCGATTTCGATGCCGTTGTCGAATATGGCGAGATGATCGCCAGCATGGCAGGCGTCTTTATCGATCTGCGCGACCAGACCGGTCACCCGGCCCTCGATCCGGACAAGACGAAGGGCTATCCTGTCGGCAATGCTCTAGCGGCGCAGGCCCGCGCCGTCGGCCATAACGGTATCATCTATCCCTCTGTGCGCCATG
Source organism: Altererythrobacter sp. MTPC7 (assembly GCF_042851395.1). Lineage (NCBI taxonomy): Bacteria > Pseudomonadati > Pseudomonadota > Alphaproteobacteria > Sphingomonadales > Erythrobacteraceae > Altererythrobacter > Altererythrobacter sp. MTPC7. The sequence goes on from NZ_BTGS01000014.1 coordinate 37,535, forward strand.
CGGGTGGAACTTGCATAACGGCCTTGTGGCCCAATGTCGTGCAATCGGTCGCGCAAGGAGCGATGTACCGCCTGACCTGGTCGGGCAATCCGGACTATAGTTGGGAAGCAATCTAGCAGCTTCCCGCTTTTGCTACGCCAGCCTGCGCTTACACAGCTTCTGACTTGAATATGCGATGCAAAGCCGCCGTGCTGCCCTCCACGAAAGGAGGCTGCCTTGTCGGCAACCCGGATATTGTGGGGTCAGATAATCGTCGTCTTTGCCCTCACGCTCGCAGGCATCTGGGCGGGCACGCAGTGGACGGCGCACGCGCTTGGCTATCAGGCGCAACTGGGTGCGCCGTGGTTCAATCTTTCCGGGTCGCCCGTCTATCCGCCTTACGCCATCTTCTGGTGGTGGTTCAGCTACGAAGCTTATGCACCGCGCATCTTCGAGACCGGCGGAATGATCGCCGCATCGGGCGGTCTCGTGTCGGTGGCGGTCGCGATCGGCATGTCGGTCTGGCGCGCCCGAGAGATCAGGAACAGCGCAACCTATGGCTCGGCGCGCTGGGCGACCCGTTCAGAAATAGCAAGTGCTGGCCTTCTGGCAGGCAAGGGCGCCATCATCGGCCAGCACGACAATCTCTATCTACGCCACAACGGACCCGAACATGTGCTCTGTTTCGCGCCGACGCGCAGCGGCAAAGGCGTCGGACTTGTCGTGCCGACGCTGCTGACCTGGCCGCATTCGGCGATTGTCCACGATATCAAGGGTGAGAACTGGGAGCTGACTGCTGGATTCCGGTCCAGCTTTAGCCGCACGCTACTGTTCGATCCGACCAATGAGGCGTCGGCGGCCTATAACCCGCTGATGGAGGTGCGGCGCGGCATCAACGAGGTTCGCGACGTGCAGAACATCGCCGATGTCCTGGTCGACCCTGAAGGCTCGCTTGAACGGCGCAATCACTGGGAAAAGACCAGCCATGCGCTTCTCGTCGGAGCCATTCTGCATGTGCTCTATGCAGAGCCTGACAAGACACTCGCCGGAGTGGCGAATTTTCTCTCCGATCCGCGCCGATCCATCGAGGCAACACTGACCGCAATGATGCACACGCCGCATCTGGGGGAAGACGGCGTCCATCCGGTTGTCGCGAGCGCGGCGAGAGAATTGCTCAACAAGTCGGAGAACGAACGCTCGGGCGTGCTCTCGACCGCCATGTCGTTCCTTGGGCTGTACCGCGATCCGGTCATCGCCAGCGTCACGCGGCATTGCGAATGGCGCATCGCGGACCTCGTGGCACAGGGCCGGCCGGTCACGCTCTATCTCGTCGTCCCGCCGTCAGACATCAGCCGCACCAAGCCGCTCATCCGGCTCATCCTCAACCAGCTCGGAAGACGCCTGACCGAGGACCTGCAGGAAGGTGCCGATCGCGAGCGGCTTCTCCTCATGCTCGACGAATTCCCCGCTTTGGGTAGGCTCGACTTCTTCGAAAGCGCGCTCGCCTTCATGGCGGGCTACGGCATCAAGGCGTTTCTGATCGCCCAGTCATTGAATCAGATCGAGAAAGCCTACGGGCAGAACAATGCCATTCTCGATAATTGCCATGTGCGAGTGTGCTTCGCGACCAATGACGAGCGAACCGCCAAGCGCGTTTCGGAATCCCTCGGAACCGCGACCGAAACCCGGGCGATGCGCAATTATGCCGGACACCGCCTCTCCCCGTGGCTTGGTCACCTGATGGTCTCGCGCTCGGAGACGGCGCGCGCTCTTCTGACTCAAGGCGAAATCATGCAGCTTCCCGATACCGACGAAATCGTGATGCTCGCAGGCGTGCATCCGATCCGCGCCAGGAAAGCGCGCTACTACCGCGATCCCCGGCTCAGCAAACGGGTGGAGCGTCCACCAGTGATTGAAAAGTCGGACTTCGCGCCGGACGAGGGCGAATGGCACGATAGACATGTGAGCCCGCCTTCGCAATTGGAGAAATCCGTAGCCGGGTCTGAAGAGTACGAGGTCGATAATGGCCAGTCCGATGGCGGGATCCGCCAATCGCCTGAATTGCCGGAATACGAGGATGTGGCGCCGCCACCAGTCGAAATCCCCAACGAATTTGAGTTTGGCGACCGCACGGACGACGAGCAGGCAAACCGCAATCGCAGAATGGCCGAGCGGATGCAGGCCAATGCGCGGCGCGCTGCACTCGATCCTGGCGACGGGATCGAGCTATGAGCAAGGGCAACCGCATCAAGCACACGTTTCGCTTGCCGCCAGCCCTTTCAAGGCAGCTTGCAGACTATGCGGGCCGCAAGCGCGTCTCGCAGGCTTCGGTAGTGGAAGCTGCCATTGCCTCTTTCCTCTCACCCGACGGATCGGAGCGCATGGAGGCGGCCTTTAGCCGACGACTTGATCGCATAAGCCGACAGATCGGCAAGCTCGACTATCATATCGAGGTCGGGAACGAGGCTTTCGCGCTCTATCTCAGGCGATGGCTGGCGGTGACCCCGGCTATGCCGGCGGAAGCCAATGCCGCCGCGCGTGCCGATGCAGAAAAGCGGTTCGACTTCTTTGTCGAAGCGCTCGCGCGTCGCATGGAGACAGGCAGGCATCTCGCTGACGATCTCATTCGCGCGGCTCCGGAACCGGGGCTGGATGAGATTGAGAAAGAAGACGGAAACAGTCCGGAGTCTCCGGCGGAGCCCTGACAGAGGTCTTCGATAGTCCGGCGGGGAAACCCACCGAACAGAGGAGAGGCACACTTTCTTGGATGTGCCGGCGCACCGGCAGGAATGCGAGGGTGCAACCATTCCAAGTGCTTGCTAAAGGTCCAGTAATGCGCACCGAACTCGATCACCTGCCTCCGCAAAAGCAACGCGAACTTGAGCGCGTGGTGCAGCTGATCTTCGAAGAATTCGACGATGCCTTTGCCCTGGCGAAGCACGAGTGGAAGAAGGCCGGTCGCATTCTCAAGGTCGTACTTTACGGCAGCTATGCGCGCGGCACCTGGGTCGATGAACCGCATACCGCCAAGGGCTACCAGTCGGACTACGATCTGCTCATCATCGTCAACGACAAGCGGCTGGTCGATAGGGTGAAATACTGGTCGAAACTCGATGACCGATTGATGCGCGAATACGGCGTCACCAAGGCGCTGAAGACGCCGGTCAACTTCATCGTTCACACCCTGCAGGAGGTGAACGACGGTCTCGCGCACGGACGCTATTTCTTCATGGATGTCGCGAAAGACGGGATCGCGCTTTACCAATCCGATGACACCGAGCTCCACACGCCGAAGCCCAAGACTGCCGGTGAAGCGCTGACAATGGCGCAGGAGTATTTTGACGAGTGGTTTCCAGGTGGTGCTGGCCGATTGGACACGGCCCGATACACAGCTAGCCAGGGCCGCCTAAAAGAAGCAGCTTTCGATACTCACCAGGCAGCCGAATTCCTCTATCACTGCGTACTTCTGGTCTGCACCTTCTACACACCGCATGTACACAATCTCGGTTTCCTCCGAACACAGGCCGAGCGGATCGACCCTCGCCTGACCTATGTCTGGCCGCGCGACACCAAGCGTGATCGTGCGCGGTTCGAGAAGCTCAAGGAAGCTTACGTAAAGGCGCGCTACTCAAAGCATTACCGCATCACCAAGGAGGAGCTTGAATGGCTTGGCGAACAAGTGGAAGAACTCGGCTGCGTAGTACACGAGATATGTTCGGAGCGCCTCGAAAAGCTCAGGAGTGAAACAGGCGCTTGATCGACTCTCGCCTATTGGGTCTGAGCGTATATTACTAGATGACTGCTATGCGCCCCAATTGAAGACGTCGCGCTTCGGGAAGTTGGGCCATAAGAGCGGACATTGTCTGTAACATGTTTGACTGATCGCAACTGTCGATGCCGTTCGGTTTGTCGGTCCGCGGCTTCACTCCCCGCGATGCGATCTATAGTCACCGATCCGGCTTCGAACATTCCTGATGCGCCCAAGGTTGATGATGCGCAGATTGAGCCAAAGACGCTGGGTCTCGCGCAGTTCTTCGGCGGCTTCGACAAAGTCCGGGTTGGCAACCATTGCATCGAAGTCATATTCGCCAATTCGCGAGAGGCCAAACCCCATCGCCGCTCCCCCGCCATCCTCTTCCCTGCCGTCGGCGCGATAGATATTCTCGGCGTCGGTGGTAAAATCATAGGAATATCGGGCGGTGAAAGCGGGAACATATTGATTTGAAATGTCCCGGATTTCTCCCGCCGTCCGGATAGCAAGCTCGGTCTCCTGCTCATAGTCGAGCAAGGCTTGCAAGAGTTGCGGATCCTCGATCAGACCAAGCCGACCGCTCGAAACGGTCTCGCGCAGCGTCGTCGACCCCATATAGCTGGCTCGCATGTAACCGCGCCGCAGTCCGGATTCGAACAGGTCTCGGTCTTCTTCCGCCAGCTTTTCTCGCTCCAGTGCTTCGAGAATACCCGTCAGTGCTGCAATGTTCTCATGGTGAAATTCGATACTGGTGAGAGTGCGCTGTTCTATCAGAGCAAATTCGGCATCGAGGGCATTGACCAGTATCTCGGCGCTTTCCTTCTCGCGCATCCGGTCATTCCAATTGCCAAGCTGGATACCGAGAAAGACACCCGATGCGACAATGGCGAACTCAATGATGACTACGGTCCAGTTCTGCATACGCAGATGCTCGGAGATTCGGCGCAGGATCATGCCTTTGTAGCCTGTCGCCTCTGGCGGCCAAGATGGATACCGACAGGGACGCAGATTGCGATCAGGCCCGCAGTCCACAGACCAGCTTCGGGATCGGCGATGATGACACCAAAAAACAGTGCAGTAGTGATGAGCAGGATCAGCGCGGGCAATACGGGATGGCCTATCGCGCGGAACGGTCGCGGCAGGTCTGGCCGTTTAGCGCGAAGGGTGAAATAGGACGCGTTATAAAGCACCCCAGCGAGAATACCGGTCGCGACCTGAATCTTGAACACGAAGACATAGGCGCCGGTCAGGATCATCGGGATGGCGATGGCCGAGCTGATAAGCAGGGCTACCCAAGGCGTGCCGCCGCGATTGACCTTTGCCACGCCCTTCACGAACAAGCCATCGCGCGCCAGTCCGAACAGAATACGCGGATTGGTCATGATGATGGCGTTCAGCGTGAACAGCGCCATGACAGCGGCCGCTATGCCCGTAACGGTTCGTCCAACCGGGCCGAGCAGCGCCTCGATCACCAGCGCCACCGGCAACTCCGACGTACGCAATGACTCCATGTTGAGAACGGTGAATACGCACAGATTGATACCGAGATAGACCACCAAAATGATCACCGCCGAACGGAAAAAGGCGCGCGGAATGTTGCGCGCGGGATCCTTGTCCTCTTCGGCGAAGAATGCCGGACCCTGCCAGCCGTCATAAGCTCCCAGCACGATCTGGAAGCCCGTGATTAGGGCGATCCAGCCAATGGCCGCGTCGGGAGCCGTGAGCGCAGGCGTGGCTTCGGATGCTACCTGCGGCGCCGCCGGACCGACAACCACTGCCGCGATAACGACACAGGCGAGCAGAGAAAGCTTGATGACCATGCCGAGGATATTCGAGACCCGTCCTTCTTCGACGCCCGGCAGGTTGAGCAAGGTCACGGCCAGCAGGGCGGTCAGGGCGAAGGCGATCTTGTTGGCGGCGACGAACGGTATCGCGGTGCCGAGAAAATCTGCAAAGGCAAGCGCTAGCGCAGCCGTTCCCGCGGCATAGCCCACCCAGATCGCCCAACCGGCGAGCAGCCCCATACCATCGCCATAAGCCTCGCGCACAGGCACGTAGAAACCGCCTGCTTTTGGCAATGCGGTCGTCAGTTCGGACGCGACATTGACCGACAGGAATACGTAGACGCCGCCCAGCGCCCATAGCGTCATGGCGATCCAGAATACCGGCACCTCGTTGGCGACCACTCCGGGCGTGCGCAGAATGCCAGCGCCAATGACCGCTCCCGCCATAATCGCTATGGCGAAGGGTAGGCCGAGGCGTTTCTGGAGCTTGTTTGCTGGATCGCTCATGCCGCGTCTACTCGCGCACTGATTCGACTGGAAGCAAACAGGCAAAGCGCGATCGTGACGACCGTCAGCGCCGCTGCGATAAAGTAGGCGGCGGCATATCCGTACGTTTCGACGACCTGGCCCGATATGCCCGCCATCATGGAACGCGAGAGATTGGGAATCGCCATGATCAGCGCGAATTGGCTCGCGGCGACGGCCGGATTGCTCAGCATCATGCCCCATGCGATGAGAAGGATCGTCAGCAGAGTCGCGGCTATGGTCTGCGAGACGAGGATCGACGAAAACAACCAGCTTCCATCCCAGCTCGAATACGTGATGCCTCCAGTCAGAGCGAGCAATACCAGGATTACAGCGACCAATGTCACCATTCGGGAAAGCCCGATCCATTTTACAAGGAGGCCGGTCATCGCAATGCCGAACAGCCCGGCAACGAGGTTCGCTGTGCCGGCGAAGCTGCTGTAACTCTCGCTTTTCCAGCCCAGTTCCTGGACGCTCAGGACCGGGCTGACGCTATCGAGAATAACCCAGTTCGCACAGAACAGAGCATAGCCCGTCAGGTAGGCGACTATTCGCCAATCGGCGAGCGACACAAACACACCCTTGATAATTGGCCACCAGGCGTCCTGCTGGAGCGCCTCGCATTCGGTAGACGGCCTGCCGCTGGTCCACGGCATTAACCGTTCGCCCGGCCGTTCGCGAAACACACTGACGATCACCGAGGGCACGGCCACCAAGGCTGCGAAAAATAGCGCGGTCGTCGCCGTGCCGCCTGCCACCAGCATTTGTCCGCCGATAAAGCTGGTTGCTGCGATTCCCACGATTTGCGATCCGAACATGCATCCATTGATTGCGCCGCGTTCCTCGATAGGTACGAGGTCGATGGTCATGCCGTCGACCGCAACGTCGTTAAAGATCGCGCACATGTTGAGCGCGAAACAGAAGCTGGCGAGTAATGCGATCTGGCTGGCGTCCGGCGCGGCCGCAGCCAGCGCAAGAAGGACCGTGACCAGGCAGCCTTGCGCAATCAGGATCCATGCGCGCCGCCGTCCCATCGGGCGATAGGCGAAACGGTCCATCAGAAGTCCGGCGAACAGTTTGAGCGACCACGGCAGGACCGCAAAGCCCACAAATCCGCCGATCTCGACCGCACTAGCTCCCGCCGCCGCGAACCAAGCAGGCAAAACTATAAGCGACAGGCCCAAAGGCACCCCTTGCATGAAGTAAAGGATCATGACCGCCGCAAAACGCAGTGGCTTGTTCTCGACCAGCGAGGGCCAAGCGCGTTGTAGAGTCGTGTCGGCAAGTGTGGCATCGCTCATGCGGGCTGCTCCATGGGCGATAGCGTGGGAATCGGTTGCGCGTTGGCGTCGAGCGCGCGGATTAGACGGCTTCGGATCACCAGCAGAACAAGTCCGGCGACCGACGGGATGACGGCCATGGCAAGGAAAAAGCGCTCGGGCGGCATCGTTTCATATTGTCCGGAAAGCACGCCTGCGAACGTGCTGCTGGCAAAAGCGACCAGATAGGCAACACCCATCATCATCGCCCTCACCTGCGGCGGTGAGCGGCGGGACACGAGCGCGAGGATCACCGGCCATGCGCACATGAACCCCGCACCTGTTAGCATGAACGTGATGAGCGGAAAGATGATGTTGGTGCGCCCGTCACCGGCGGAGAGTGCGCCGAATGCAAACACCAGCATGCACTGGCCAAGCAGAAGGAAGCCGATGGCGATTTTCGTAAGGTCGCCCGGTTCCCTGCCGCGCCTTGCCAGTTCGCGCCAGAGCACGATCAGGCTGATCGGCGCGGCGATGCTCATCAGCGCGTCGAGCGAAACAAACCACGCCATCGGGACTGCGCCCAGCGGTGTCGTCAGGTCGACATGCGCCTCGGTCCAGATGAATCCGGCGTTGAAGGCCAGCGCCCAGCCGGTGAAACCGAATGCTGCGATAGCAAGGATCAGGACGATAAAAACCAGCGTCAGCCTGTCCTCGCGCCGCAACGGTTCACGCGGGGCGGTTGCCTTCCTGGGCGCAGGAGGCGCGGGCAGATATCTGCGCCCGGCGAGGTATACTCCAAGCGCGACCAGCATCATCAATCCGGCGAGGCCGAAACCGAAGTGCCAGCCAAATATCTGCGCGACCACACCGCACACCAGCGAGCCGAGCAATGCTCCAATATTGATGCCGGTCGAGAAGATCAGATAACCGCGCGATCGCCTGCTTTCCTCCCCCGGAGGATAGAGCTGTCCAACCTGCGAGGCGATATTTCCCTTGAGTGCGCCAGAACCGACAATCAGCAGCAGCAGGGCAATCAGAAAACTCTGATCGAACGTCATCAGGAAATGCCCGGCAGTCATCAGCAGGACGCCCGCCACCACCATCCGCGTCGTGCCGAAAAACCGATCCGCCAGCCAGCCGCCGATAATGGGTGTCAAAAAGACGAGACCGCCATAGAACCCGAAAATCTGGCTGCCCAGCTGTTGCGCGGTCAGCGGCCCAAACATGCTTTCGAGCGTCCTGCGCAGGCCGTCCATCCCTGCGACATTCTCGATACTGCCGGGCAGCATCAGTTCCTGCACCATGTAAAGGAGCAGCAGCGAGATCATCCCGTAATATGAGAACCGCTCCCACATCTCGGTAAAGGCGAGATAGGCGAGCCCGCGCGGATGGCCGAGGAAGGTGCGAACTGTGGCAGGTTCGGTGGTCATCCATCCACCCGCGTATCACCGGGCCACGTATGGAGGCGCATCAGTGCCGTATCGGCAAAGCCCATGTTGCGGTATAGGGGGCGACCCATTTCGGTAGCATGGAGCCAGATTGGCAGGGGACGTCCTGCGGCCTCCTGAGCGGCAACGATGGCGCGGCGCATGGCGGCTTCGCCCAAACCCCGGCCATAGCGATCCGGCAGGGTGGCGACCCAACCGACATAGATCTGCGCCTCCTGCACATAGGCGAGTGCGGCGGTCACCGGCGTATCGCCCTCATAACCGACAATGGCGAAATGCTGACCCGACCATTGGTGGAGATTTTCGGTCATCGCGAACGCCGCAGGGTCCATGTCGTAAGCCGCCGCGTTGACGAGCCCGATGTCGACCGAGCCTTGCACTTCATGGATTTTCCGCCAGTCGATATCCGGTTCGGACCGACGCGACGGCAGGATTTCGCTAGCCGCCATGCCCCACATATCGAGCGCCGGTGCAAAGCCATGCCGTTCGAACAAGTCGGGACCATCCGCTGGATACCACGCCGGCACGCTGGCGAGCATGGTTGGATAGGGGCAGGATGCCATGATCTTTCCAGCAACCGCCAGTGCCGCCCGGAACACAGCGGGTTCGCTGACCGGCTCCGCGACCAGCAGCATGTTGAGAAAGGCGTTGTCGACATTGGCAATGAAGGACCTAACCGGACCTTCAATTTGGATTTCATGGTTTGGGTACTGGCCGACGAGATAGGTCCAGCCGTCAATCATGCTGACAACGCTGCCGTGTGCATCGAGGCGCGGGCCCGAGGCGTCCCCTGTAACGCTGCTCATCGAACCTCACCCAATACGCGGGCCATGGCGAGCGTATCGAGATGTTGCTGAAAGCTAACAATCTGACCGTTTCTGACCTTGAACCAGTGGACGATCTGCGGATTTACCCGCTCGCCCGTCGCTTTGGAAATTGCCGAATAGCGGCCCTGCATCGCAACGGTCTCGCCTTCGCATACGAAGGTGCCCACCTCGACCGCGAAGTCATCGAACAGGTCCGCTGTTCGTCCAAACACCCCGTTGAATACCGCCTCGGCACCCACATAGGGGTTGCGGTCGGCGAAGATGTAATTCTCCGCCTCGCGCCACTCCATATCGGGCGCCATGACCGCAGCTGCGGCGTCCATATCGCCAGCGGCAAAGGCCGCGTAGAGCGCTTGTACTGTTTCCAGATTGGTTCGCATTGGCTTTTTTCCTTCAAAGCGTGAGGTGAAACCCGCCATCGGCGGTCAGCGTGGTGCCGGTGATGAAGCTTGCTTCGTCGGAAGCGAGAAAGGCGATGGCGCGCGCGATTTCCTCGGGTTCACCGAACCGTTGCAGGTGAATGCCCGCCTTGACGGCCTCAAAGGCTTCGACGCCCAGATTGCCCTTGATCTCGTGGTGCAGCGGTGTGTCGGTAACGCCGGGGCACATGAGGTGTACCCGTATCCCTTGCGAAGCCAGCTCTGCCGATGCCGAGGTGGTCAGCGCCAGTTGCCCCGATTTCGAAACGCAGTAGGCCGCAACCATCGGGCAACCAAGCAATGAATTGACCGAGCCGACATTCACAAGCGATCCGCCATTGCCTGCAGCGAGCATGGCGCGCGCTTCGTATTTGAGGCAAAGAAAATTGCCTCGCAGATTGGTGTTCTGAACGCGGTCCCACCATTCGTTGGGCGTGTCGACAATCGGGTAGACCTCGGCCCCGATCCCGGCATTGTTGACCGCGATGTCGAGCCGTCCATGGGTCTCGACCGCGTGCGCGACCATCCGCTGCACATCTTCGGCTTCGGCAACGTCGGTACGGATGTAACTGGCTTTGCCGCCAATTGTGCCGATGTTGTCCGCAAGAGCAGCGATCTTGTCTTCGCTTCTTGCGGCGCAAACGACCGAAGCTCCACGCTCGGCGAGTAGTTCGGCAGTCGCCTTGCCGATCCCGCTGCCTGCCCCGGTGACAATGGCGACCTTGCCGGTGAGGTCGAAGGCGGAAGGGCCGCTCAATTCGAAACATCCGCTGCGATTATCCAGCGGCCTCCAACCTTGCGCCACAGCAGCGAAGCGTAGCCGCCGAACAGTCGTTCGCCCGCTTCGTCGAAAACGTCGTATTTCTGGATCTCAACAAAGGCGTCGGGGCCGAGCCGCTCGATCCGCAGCACTTCGAGCGTTGCGTCATGCGCTGGGCTAGCGGCAACATTGATCCAGAATTCGCGGATCGAAGCGGGGTCCGACAGCAGCGTCTCGCTGTCCGCCGCATAGAGCGATCCGGGGCCGAAAAGCGCCATAATTTCCGACACATCGCCTGAACGAATTCCGTCGATGATCACACGCGTGCGGTTGGCGAGGATTGGAGTAAGGTCTATTTCCGGCGGATCAGTTCCGTCCAGCTTAACCAGCGCATCGCCAAGCCCCGAGATATAGACTGTCCCATTGGGCGCTAGGATCACACCGGTCAACAGACCCGGCATCGGCCCCCACATCTCCGGTGTAAGCAGGGGCAGGATGGGCTCGCCAGCACTCTGCCGACGCCTCGTCTCGGTGATGATCCGTTCACTGGCCTCGGGTGCGGGCGCAAAGACGGCCCGCCACGCTCCCGAGTCTGGATTTAGCGTGTAGACAGCATTGGCAAAGGGACTGACGACCCACAGCTGACCGTTATCGTCCAGTTCGATATTGTCCGGGGTCGGGAGCGTCGCAAGCACGCGGCGATTCGAGAGCGCGCCAGTTGCTTGGTCTACCGCGAAACTCAGGATGCGGTTGGCCACAATCTCGTTGACATAGAGTCGCCCGCGCGCCGGGTCGAATACAATGCCATTGGCGAAATCGAGGCCGTCGACGACCTTCACGGCCCGAGGTTCTGCCTTGCCCACCTCTTCTGCGGCGATGCGCCAGACCGAGCCATCACCCAACGGCTTATCGGCCGCTGCAAACATGCGCGCTTCGGCCCCTTCGCCCGCAGTATTCTCGGTCGATTGAGTGAACCAGATCGCGCCGCTCGGATCGCGCACCACTGCATTCACGCCGAAAGGGTGATCGTAGATCCGTGCGACCGCCTCGGTCTTGGTATCGACGCGGTATATATGTCCGCCCGTGATATCGGCGACGAGGACGTGCCGCCCGTCCGGCTCCCACGACACGCCGTTCGGGCTGTTCCACAGCGGATCGGGCCTGGTTCTGAATCCCGCAGCGGCGAAATCGCCGAAGGGCTCCTTCTTGCCATCGCCATCCAGCGTGACCAGCCCGTGATCCCAATCGCCCACCAACAGGCGACCATCAGATAGCACGACCCCGTCTTCGGCATGGGTCAATGATCGGTCGGCGGGAAAGAAGCTGAAGGGTTGGGAGGGCGGCGCAGATGCGGTTGCCAGTTGTCGCGCGTATTCGTCCTCGTTGAACCTGCCAAGCGAATCTGCGATTAAACCGTTAGCTCCAATTAGCCAAGCCTCTGCACCACTGATCTCTACTCGGGCACCCGTGCCACCCGGCCCCGTATTGGTGCCTGTCAACGTCCAACGGAAGATTATTCGCTGACCATCGCGATCAAGCCCGTCGAAGCTCACCCTCATGTCCGGCAGGTCAGTCATGAATCGGCGTGCGACCGAAGCAATGCCGTCGTGTCCGATTACCGGATCGGCGTCATTAACTGCAAGCCGACCATCGGCCTCGTAGTGAGCTGCGACCTCTTCAGGCTTTCCACTCGACCAGGCGCGAGCATAGTCGCGCGCAAACTGCTCAATCGGGGAATCTTGTGCCGCGATCAGCCTCTCGCAATCGTCATGGCGCGTGGTCCAAGTCAGATTGAACACACGCCAGACGCTATCGCGCCGGACCAGATCGAAATGGTCGGTGCCGCAATGCGAAAGCTGGCCATCGATAGTGAAGGTATAGTCGGACCACACCATAGCGATGTCGCCATCGACCCGGACCATTGGATTGACGAGCGCCTCCACAGCGCCATCCGGTATTGCTGTAGGCAAAGCCCTTACCAGTTCTTCAAATGTGTAAGTGAAGAAAATGCGCGACCCGTCGGCCTTGATTTCGGTCCCCGTGCCGCGCCCTTGCGGGATGGTTATGGCCGCATAGGCCTCGGCATCCTTGGTGCTTAGGGTGGCGAGAAAAGCGTTGGCTGCTTCCAGGGCGGCAGCCTCCCCGGCTGCGTCTTCGGCATGGGTCGGCGAGCGGCCGGCGGGAGACAGCGAAGACTGCATCACGCCCGCTGACCGGCCAATACCTTCCTTGATCTCGACCCGGATCAGACGGACTTCGACATCATCGCTCAGATTGACGGGAGAGTGTGGTGCTTCCGGCCCCTTCCACATAGTGAGCGGAAACTGCATCGGCGGCACTTCGCGTGAATCGAAAATCACATTCCCTTCAGCGTCGCGGTCGATCCAATCTCCCGCCTGCTGGATGTAGAGGACGCTGGGCCAGCGGTGGAAATGCAACGGCTCTTCTTCACCGGGAGCCAGTGTGACTTCGAGAACGCGCACCTGATCGGTTTCAAGCAATATCCTATGATTGTCCGGCGCCGCGACGGTCGCCTCCAGCTCCGGCGGCCAATCGGCGGGGTCGCCTGTGAGGTAGTTGACTTCGCTCTCAACGACGCTGTCCTGTGCAGCTGCGGGCACAGACAGAGCCAGCCCTGCCACCAGCACGGTGCTTATGAGTGTGCGCGTAGTCATCGTACGTCCTCCCGCTCGATATGTCTGTCCAGTGGTGTGGGATCGAACGAAGCTAGGCGGCCGTTCTCCAGCCAGTCGGCTAGGTCCGGCGTTGTCTCTGCCGCGAGAAGCGTCCGGTAATCGGCGAGGTCGGCGTCGGTCAGCACACCGCGCCAGCGTTCGTTCGTGCCCTTGTTCACGAAGCGCCGCGGGCCCCCTTCGAAGGCCTCGGCAAGGTTCGGGAGCATCGCTTCGCTCCCCGCTTTCATCGCAGCGAAGCCTGCTGCCTCGACCATATCGGACCACAGCGGCTCGTCGATCGTGATCCCGACAAACTCGGCGATGCGGCGCATCTCGCCGTCGCGGTCGGCCTTCAGGTCGTTGTAATGCACCATCAGCACATTGGAGCGGCGCCGTTCCTCCCAGAAGCTGCGCTCAAGCTCAAACATTTCGCACGCTGTGTAATCGTCGAAGGGAGCATATTCAGGATCGCGGAGCCAGCGGCGAAAGAACGCGCGCGCATCGCCCGGCGCCCGCGGATAGGGCGCACCGAGTTTTTCGATCCGCGCCCCGCGTTCGTCGAGCTCGCCAAGGGTCTTGGAAGTGTAGGCGGTGGTGTGGTCATGGAATGACATGCACGCATCCTTCGGATCGCGCGCGACATTGATGTAGAGAACGTCGTCGTGCAGCGGCAGCGCCGTGAGCGGGGCATGCGACTTCAGCGAACGCGGCTCCTCGCTCGCCTCCAGCACCGGCAGGACGATATCCTTGGGTACGAAATAGGCGTCGAGCCACGGCTGCGTCATGGTGAACTCGCGCTGCGCAGCCGAGCTGTTGAGCAGCATGTCGAGAATTCGCTGGACCCATGTGGTGCCGCATTTTGGCGGGGTCACCACCACAATGTCGCCCGCGCGCAGTTCGAACTCGGCCCAGCAAGACGTGTCGCTGTGCCAGTTGCGGATCACCTGTTCGGGCGGCCTTATGAGCATCGAAATTCCCCTGTTCTTTCAGTTATCGAAGCATGAAAAAGGCGATGCTGAGCCCGGTTACGACGCAATCATCTCCAGCGCGCCGCGGATCGGAGAGACGTCACCTGCTGGATCGGGTTGAAGCAGCTCCCGCTCGTCTCCGCCCCCGCGCAGCCGCTCCAACCAGTCATCGGGATCGAATTCGACACCGACCGGATTGTCGCCAATCTGCGACCCAGTAAAATAGTCACTGCATTCTCCCTTAGTGGCGAAGCAGTCGACCGAGAATTCCATCTGGTTGCCATCCGGATCGGCGTAATAGAGCGAAGCGCTCATTCCGTGATTGACGCACCAATAGGGCGCTATGCCCCCGGCCTTGAGCCGCTCGTAAGCCTCGAGAAGCGCGATCATGGACGGGCAATCGTAAGCGACATGATCGACGCCGACCGTACCACGGTCGTCGGCATCGCCGCCCGGAGCGATCACGTCGAGATCGGCGAAGGCAAACCGGTGATGCTCTTCGTCATAGGCAAGGAATGCGAGCGCCGGGTTGCGATAGACGATCTTCGCGCCGAACACCGCGGCATACCAGTCGAGCATCTCAGAGAAACGCCGCGTGCGATAAACGACGTGGGCTGGCTTCGGTGTGGGGACGGTCATGCCGCATCTTCCACTGGCTCGTTCACGCTCCAGCTGTCGATGGCGAGCAGCCACCTGCCGTCGGGTTCCCGGCGATAGACGCAGGTGCCTTTTCCCGCTTCGTCGAAGGTTTTCGCATCCTCGCGTGAACGGATCCGCGCGGTGTAGGTGTAGCGGCTGATTGCGAGATCGCCCGATTGCTCAAAGGATTGCTCGTGCTTGTCCCAATGGGCTTCGAATGCCTCGAAGAAGCTCGATGCCCATTCAGCCACCGCCTCCTTGCCAATCAGTTCGGGTTCGCCGGGGGTCTGGAAGACGACATCGTCGCTCAGGCGCTCTCCGATCAATGCCGCATCGTTCGAGTTAATCGCGGCAACGTAGAGGTGATGCAGATCCGCGCCTGCCAACATGGTATCAGTCATTTCGCACTCCCCAAAAATCTGTCCCGGCAAAGCTCCGCCAGGTCCGAAAAGCAGGGCTTTTCAGGACTAGGGCAGGTTCACTCTTGGCGTGTTTGCTAAAGAGATTTTTCGCTGAGGAGGCGGCCTTGCGTCAATCCGGCCGACCGTCAAAAAAGCGTCAATTCGTGCGTGGATCGTGCGGAATGAGATCTGGCCAGCCGTACTTTTCCCACGCGGCCACCAATCCGATCCGCTCGGCGAAATCCATGAAACCGGGGTGCCCACGCACCGCATTGATCGGGTCTGCATCGGTCCACATGCTCATCAGCCCAAACATGTTCGCAGGGTGAATCTGTCCCGAATAGAGCTTCATGACGAGTTCGGCATGTCCCATCCAGATCGCCGGAAACGCAATCGAAGGGTCAAATGGATCGGGCATGGTTGCATGAAGCCCGTCCAGCATTCGGCAGTAGATTTCGCGATCCTCGGCCCTGCCGCTGCAGCATCCATTTGCTGCAATCCGCCAATAGACGTCGCGCGCCTCATCGGCCATGGGTTCGGTCCCGGCGGGGGGCAGAATGACCGTGTTCATCAGCAGTCTGGAGCGGTAATATAAGTCAACGGCCTCTTCGCGCCTCCCGGCGATTGAAAGGGCATTGGCAAGCCACATTCCAGGCATACCCAGATCGACCATCCTTCGTCCGGCAGATATGGCCGCGTTGATGTCGCCGAGATTGAGCTGGGCCACGCTCAGCATCGCATAGTTTCGACCAAACACGGGGTCCTGCTCGATAGCCGCTTCGATATAGGGAAGCGCTTCCGCGCTGCGTCCGATATAAAGCAGGAACGAGCCGAGCCGCATGCCGACATCCGCAACATTGGACGAAAGGCGGTAGGCCTCGAAAGCGTGATCGAGCGCGCGCACAGGCGAAAACTCCGTCCATGCGTGAATCCCGAGCATGGCGTGCGCATGCCCCTGCGAGGGATCGAGAGCGATGGCTCGCTTTGCGCAGTCGGCTCCTCTTTGCGAGGCCTCGACCCGTTCAAGGCAAGGTGTGTAGACGGCGGTGAAGACGTGCGCCTCGGCGAGCGCAGTCCAACATTCAGCGAATTCGCGATCAATCTCCAGAGCTTGTTCGAGAAGCTCGACTGCCTTTGGCAAAACCCCGTCGCCAATCGCGCGGTAGGTCAAAGCGCGACCCTGTAAATACAGCGAATAGGCCTCCCGGCTGGCGGTCATCCTGCGGCGCGGCATGGCTCGGGCGTCCAGTCCCAGGTTCTTGCATATTCCAGCAATCAGATTGGCCCCGATCAGCTGACGCGATCCCAGAATCTCCTCGATCGTTCCATCGAAATGGCTCGACCATATCTCGGTCCCCTTTTCCCCTTCGACCAGTCGTAGCGAAACGCGTATCGAGTTCGCCATGCGGTGAACCGAACCCTCGATTACATGGGTCACGCCCAGTAGCTCGGCAATTACGGGGATGGTCGAGCCACGCTCTGTTACGGCTGCGACCGAAGTGCGACCGGCCAAACGGATACCCGAGATGCGGGCCAGGTTGGCCGAAAGCTCATCCGTCACCCCTTCGGCAAGGAAAAAATCGCCGCCGATCTCATCCCTTTGTTCGAAAGGTAGGACCGCCAGGCTGCAGGTTGTGCTTGTGTCGCGAGGAGGGGGCCTTTGCCGAACCTGCCACGCTTTTTCGAGGCGTGCGGCCTCCTCGTGCTCGCCCGCGGATTTGAGTCCTGCAACAGCGCGACCCACTTCGATTTCGAGCCGGTTCTCGATTGAAGTGAGCCTTTCGGACAACCATGCGGCAAACGTCTTGCCAAATGCCATTCCTTCGAGAAGCCGTCGGTTGCCCACCTGTTCGAGGAGTGCTGCGGCATCAGCGTTGCGCCTTTCCGAGAGCGCATCGAACAAATCGAAGAGGTCTGAATCAATGAGCGCGCGATCAAGCCTGATCGTGGTGCGCGATGTGACAATCGGACTTTGTTCGCCCGACAAAACCGACTTTGACAGGGCTAGGAGGCACTGACGCAAGCTGGCTTTAGCCTGTGCGGGAAAACGCCCTGGCCAGAGCATCCTGCTCACCTGCTCGCGGTCTAATGGCTCGCCATTTTCCACGCAAAGCATCGCGATCAGCGCGCGAGCCCTCTGGTTCGAAAGCTCGATTTCCTCGCCGGAACCATGGGTAAGCATAGGTCTTCCGAAAACGGAAATGCGCATGCGCGAACTGCCTACGACGGCGGACTTTCGCTCAAGTGTATCCATCCCCATCTCCCGTCAAGCACCGTAGCTATGTGGTGCGAGAATGAAAGGTCGATCATCGGCTAATCACCCGCCGCGAGAAGCCGTGAGAGGTTTCTTGGTCGGGAAAGGTGCAGAGCTGCGAGAAGCATCCAATTCTTGTCCGGATGTTCAATCCGATCCGAGGTAACATGCAATCGTGAACTGTCGCTCATCGAGTGAAACGTCTACTTGATGGCTTATCCTTGCAGAAAACAGACATTCCGCAAACGGCCCAAAAGTTGACGCTACGATTGCGATCTTTGCCTATCGATCAGCTCGAACGGCTTGCCATCCGATAGCTCGCCCGTTTCTATCGGTATGCTGAAAGATTCCGAGTTGTCGACTTCGACACCCATTTCGAGTTCAAGGAAGTGACGATATCTGGCTCTATGATAATCATTCATGATCCAGAACAGGTCGTTCGGGTCTGAAAAAGGGGCCTACGACACAGCTTCCGTCATTTCCCGGTGATAGTCGAAGCTCATCTGAGCATCTTTTCTATCAGTGTTTGGACCTGCCGGCTGGGCGCATATCAAGCGGCTCGTCTCACCTGTTGCGACATAAGCGTCAGGAGATGTTCTCCAATGGCTTTCCCGAGCAGGGGAGGCACTGCATTTCCTACTTGAATATACTGTTCTGTTTTCGAACCGAAAAACTCGAAATAGTCCGGGAATGACTGCAGACGAGCCGCTTCGCGAACGGTTATCGCACGATCCTCTTCCGGATGGATGTAAGCGCCCCAGTGAATGTCGCATTTGGTCAGGATCGTGCACGCTAGGCCGTCCCAGCGCATCCGACCGTAACGCTTGGTGTGATCGGAACGCTTTGCTCTTTTCATGCCCGCAGGCAGAAGTTCATGCGGAATGTCGCGCCAGCTCCCGCCTTGCGGGATGTGCGGAAGGCGATCCATATTCACCTTGCCGAGGCGTGGTGCGGCGTGCTGCGTCACGTGGGTTGCATTGCCACGCAGCAGACGCTGGAAAGCGGACGAAGCCTCTGTGCGATAGGCAGGGGCACCCGGATCTTCACCGTTCTCGATCTCGGGAAGGTCACCGATCGCATCTCGAATTGTCGTGAAGGGATATGCCCGGTCCGGTCCGTGACTGGGATCCGGGTGGGAGATAGGCAGGCCGAGCCGGTTGCCGATAAAGACCACTCTACGGCGCTCCTGCGGAACACCGAAATCTTCGGCCTTGAGCACTGCCTCTTCGACTTCGTACCCCAGAGCCGCAAGTTCGGCTTTGATTGTGCGAACCGCTTCGCCACCGCCAATGGAATATATGCCTTTGACGTTTTCCATCACGATCCATTCGGGTTTCATGCCCTCAACGATCCGAAGGTATTCCCTGAACAGCGTTGCGCGCCTGTCATGCATGCCGCGCTTATGATTGTAGACCGAGTAGGCCTGACAGGGAGGACCGCCGACGAGCACAGTCAATTCGCCTCTATTGAGCCCGGTCACCCTCATGAGCCGCTCGACCGACACATCCTCGATCGGCCCGAGCATGAACTGCGCGTTCGGATGGGTTGCCGAAAACGTTTTGCCCGCCGCCTCGAAACAATCATTACCGGCCAGGACGCCAAAGCCCGCCATCTCCAGTCCGGCAGAGAGGCCTCCAGCACCACAAAACAAGTCAATCGCGGTTTTTGTCATTGAGACAGCCCTCGGTTTGTTCTCTTTTTGTCCTGATATATATATCGCTGCCTCATAGCAAGCGACCCATTCCCGCTTTCGCCTTAATCCGGGCTTCGAAGTCGCCTTGAGCAACCGGAATTCCGCCGGTCAATCCGAGCGTAGCGCTTTCGAGAGTGGTATAAATCTCATCCACGATCTTGAGCTGATAACGGCCCGACGCCGGATCTTCGACAAAATCTGCGATAAACCACGCGATATCGGCGTTGGAAATATGCTTTGTCTGCTCCATCTGGCCCATCGAGTGGTAGAAAGCCCAATCGACTACGATGGCCATCTTTTTGCCCCAGCGCCTGAGCGTAGGAATTTTGGTCAGGAGCTGAGGCATGAGCCGCTTCACGCCGCTGCTGCGGTAGTCAGGACGCCTGCCCACGACCGGCATTGCCAATTTCCCCTGACGGTTGGCGATATCGTCAAATTCGACTGCCATCCTCTTGCCAGAAAAATAAACTGCCTGAACCTCCACAGCCACCCAATCCAGCAAGGACTGGTCATCCTTGTCCAACTTGAGCAAGACCATGTCTATCCGGCCGACGTCTTTGCCCTCTTCGCTGTCCAGGCTGCCGGTAGATTCGAGAAACCCAACCTCACCGACCTCGATCGGGTCCGAGGTTCCCAGAAGACTCTTGCCGATTTCTGCAAATGCGACGTGACCCTGATGGAACCGCCATGGGCAAAGCGATCTAATCTTCCCCTGATCGCCTTTCACAGGTTCGATTTGATTGCCGCTGTCTTCATAAAGGCGGATTGAACACACCCCGCCTTTCTTGGTGCAAACGGGGTGGTCTCGTCCAGCCTTGAACGGGCAAGGCAGCTCGTCTTCATTTTGCTGTGAAAGCTTCTCACGAAGTACATCGAGGCGTCTCGCTTCGCGCGCCGTCAGAGATGTTTCGGCTAGCTTTTGCTCGAGTACGGCTAGGCGGTCGAGCTCGTCTTTCTTCATTGCGGAACCACCCACGATATGCGCGGCGCGTACAACACGTGCGGTATCCGCGAGTTCGTGAAACGGATCACCATACCATTCTGCGATATGGAATTTTCTGTCGGCCATGGATGTCCCGTTTAAAGATGGTCGGCCCTATGTGCAGGTTTAAAAGTGGTCCGACAATTCGTGGTCAATTGTATTCCCCGCCAATTCCTTTCTGACCGAGCCTTGCTTAGCAACTTCCGGGAAGCTCCGTTCAGCGTGAAGATCGCTTATAGCAGGGCCCATGTAGAGCAAAGTCGTCAGCACCATCATCTTTGGTAAGCCTCGCTCAAGCGACGTTTCCTCTCAATGCCACGCTAATCTACGATTTGCGCAATTCCTTGTTGCCCGACAGTGATTTGATGTCTTTTTGATCTGCCTCGCGAATGCAGCCGGTGGTCGGTTGCCGCATCCGAGGCAGTCCATGAGCGTCATCCCTCTCCGGTCCGAAATCTCATCGCGCGGCGCGCGCATGCTGCGCACTGCGCTTGGTGGCGACATCACCCGCTGGCTCGACGAGCCCGATGTCATCGAAGTCATGCTCAACCCCGATGGGCGTGTCTGGGTCGACCGATTGGGCGAGGGTCTCGCGGCGAGCGAATGTCTGATGAGCCCAGCCGATGGCGAGCGAATTATCCGGCTGGTCGCCCATCATGTCGGCGCCGAGGTTCATGCAGGCGCACCGCGTGTGTCCGCCGAACTGCCGGAAGGCGGCGAGCGCTTCGAAGGTCTGCTGCCCCCGGTGGTTGCCGCCCCGAGCTTCGCCATCCGCAAACCAGCTATCGCGGTGTTCGCGCTGGCCGATTACGTGAGGACCGGGATCATGAGCAAATGGCAGGCGGAAGCGCTTGCCGGTGCGGTCGCTGCGAAGAAGAACATTCTGGTCGTCGGTGGCACCTCGACCGGCAAGACGACGCTCACCAATGCCTTGCTCGCCGAGGTCGCATCCACGTCCGACCGTGTCGTTCTGATCGAGGATACGCTGGAGCTGCAATGCGCAGCGCCCAATCTGGTGTCGCTGCGGACCAAGGACGGCGTTGCGACCTTGTCCGATCTCGTCCGGTCGGCGCTGCGACTGCGGCCCGACCGCATTCCCATCGGCGAGGTGCGCGGTGCAGAAGCACTTGATCTGCTGAAAGCCTGGGGCACCGGTCATCCAGGCGGGGTCGGCACGCTTCACGCCGGCTCGGCGCTTGGCACGCTGCGGCGGCTTGAACAGCTTATCCAGGAAAGCGTGGTCACCGTGCCGCGCGCGCTGATCGCCGAGACCATCGATATCATCGCCGTGCTCGTACGCGACGGCACCGGCCGGCGCCTTGCCGAACTCGCCGAGGTGCGCGGACTCGATGCCGCGGGCGAATACGTCCTCGCACCCCTTCCATCCACAGCAGGAGACCACTCGTGACCCATATCTTGTCGCGGGCGCGCCCGCGCCTGTCCGCTTTGATCCTTGCCAGCCTCTTTGCGTTGGCATTTGCGGCGCCCGCCCATGCCGCTGGCTCTTCAATGCCGTGGGAAGCGCCGCTCCAGGCGATCCTCGAATCCATCCAGGGCCCGGTCGCCAAGATCGTCGCGGTGATCATCATCATCGCCACCGGGCTGGCGCTCGCTTTCGGGGATACATCGGGAGGCTTCAGGCGCCTGATCCAGATCGTCTTCGGGCTTTCGATCGCCTTTGCCGCGTCCTCCTTCTTCCTTTCGTTCTTCTCCTTCGGCGGCGGAGCGCTGGTCTGATGGATAGCAGCGAAGCTTCTCTGCCGAACGGCTTTGCGGTCCCTGTTCACCGGGCGCTGACCGAGCATATCCTGCTCGGCGGAGCGCCGCGCGGACTTGCCATCGCCAATGCGACGCTGGCGGGCGCGATTGGACTAGGTCTGCAGCTGTGGATCGCAGGCGTCGCGTTTTTCGCGCTCGGCCACATGGTCGCGGTCTGGGCCGCCCGGCACGATCCGCAATTCGTCGATGTCGCACGGCGGCATCTGCGGCTCCCCGCGCATCTGCAGGTCTGAGTCATGCTGAGCTTGCGCGAATATCGAAACAAGGCCGACCGGCTTGCGGACTTCCTCCCGTGGGCGGCGCTCGTCGCACTCGGCGTCGTGCTTAACAAGGACGGCAGCTTCCAGCGGACGGCCCGCTTTCGCGGGCCGGATCTCGACAGCGCGACCCCTGCCGAACTGGTTGCAACGACGGCGCGGTTGAACAGCGCGCTGCGTCGCCTTGGCTCGGGCTGGGCTATCTTCGTCGAGGCGGTGCGCCGTCCCGCACTGGACTATCCCGATTGCGCCTTTCCCGAGCCGGCATCGGCGCTGGTCGAAAGAGAACGCGCCGCGCAGTTCGCAGAGGAGGGCGCGCATTTCGAGAGCCGCTATTATCTGACCCTCCTATGGATGCCGCCTGCCGAGGATGCCGCGCGGGCTGAAAGCTGGCTCTACGAAGGAAAGGCCGAGAAAGGCGTGGATCCGCGCGAGCTTCTCGACGGCTTCGCCGATCGGACCGACCGGCTGCTGCGCCTGTTCGAAGGGCTCTTCCCCGAGGTCCAATGGCTCGATGATGGCGAGACGCTGAGTTATCTTCACAGCTGCATCTCGACGCGGGTGCACGACGTACGCGTTCCCGAAACCCCGATGCATCTCGATGCGCTGCTTGCCGACGAGCCGCTGACCGGCGGTCTCGAACCGCGCCTGGGTGCGGCGCATCTGCGGACGCTGACCGTGATCGGCTTTCCCAGCGCGACCTTTCCCGGCTTGCTCGATGAACTCAATGCGCAAGGCTTTGCCTATCGCTGGTCGACGCGGGCGATCATGCTCGACAAATCCGACGCGACGAAGCTGCTCTCGAAAATCCGCCGCCAGTGGTTCGCCAAGCGCAAATCGGTCGCCGCGATCCTCAAGGAAGTGATGACCAACGAGGCCTCCGTGCTGGTTGACAGCGATGCGGCCAACAAGGCCGAGGATGCCGATGCCGCGCTACAGGAGCTGGGCGCCGACCATGTCGGGCTCGCGCTGGTCACCGCGACCGTTACGGTGTGGGACGAGGATCCGGCGCTTGCCGCCGAGAAACTGCGGCTCGTCGAGAAGGTCATCCAGGGACGCGATTTTACCTGCGTGACCGAAGGCATGAACGCGATCGAGGCCTGGCTCGGATCGCTGCCGGGCCATGTCTATGCCAATGTTCGCCAGCCTCCGGTCTCGACCCTGAACCTCGCGCATATGATGCCGCTTTCTGCAGTCTGGGCCGGACCGGAACGCGATGCGCATTTCGACGCGCCGCCGCTGTTTTACGCCAAGACCGAAGGCTCGACCCCATTCCGATTTTCGCTCCATGTCGGCGACGTCGGACATAGCCTCGTCGTCGGCCCAACCGGGGCGGGCAAGTCGGTGTTGCTGGCAATGATGGCGATGCAGTTTCACCGCTATGACGGGTCGCAGATTTTCGCTTTCGATTTCGGTGGCTCGATCCGGGCGGCCGCGCTCGCCTGCGGCGGCGATTGGCAGGATTTGGGATCGAGTCTGTCCGAGGACAGCGACGAGGCGGTCCTGCTGCAACCGCTGGCGCGGATCGATGAACCGGCACAGCGCAACTGGGCCTCGGAATGGCTCCAGGCGATCCTCGCTGCGGAGGGCGTCGCAATCGATCCGGAGATCAAGGATCATCTATGGTCGGCGCTGAGCTCGCTGGCGAGCGCGCCGGTTGCCGAACGCACGCTCACCGGGCTCGCTGTTCTTCTGCAATCACAGGCTTTGAAGCAGGCGCTTGCGCCCTACTGCGTCGGTGGGCCGTTCGGACGGCTGCTCGATGCCGAAAGCGAACGGCTGGGCGAAGAGAGTTTCCAGGCGTTCGAGACCGAAGGGCTGACCGGATCGGCAGCTGCGCCTGCCGTGCTGTCCTATCTGTTTCACCGGATCGAAGGCCGCCTCGACGGCTCGCCGACGCTCATCATTATCGATGAAGGCTGGCTGGTGCTCGACAGTCCGGCCTTCGCCGCGCAATTGCGCGAATGGCTAAAGACCCTGCGCAAGAAGAATGCGAGTGTCGTGTTCGCCACCCAGAGCCTTGCCGATATCGAGACCTCGGCAATCGCGCCCGCGATTATCGAAAGCTGCCCGACCCGCATTTTCCTGCCCAACGACCGAGCAGTCGAACCGCAGATTTTGGGTATTTATCGCCGCTTCGGATTGAACGACCGCCAGATTGAAATCCTCAGCCGAGCGACGGCCAAGCGCGATTATTACTGTCAGTCCTCTCGCGGTAATCGCCTGTTCGAACTGGGCCTTGGCGAAGTGGCGCTCGCCTTTACCGCCGCCTCTTCCAAGAACGACCAGCTCGCCATGTCCCGCATCGTCGAAGAGCATGGCCGGAGCGACTTTGCCGCCCACTGGCTGAGGCAACGCGGCCTCCACTGGGCCGCCGAATTGCTCGGCGACATTGTGCACTCTTCCACCCCCCCAAACCGACCAGAAGGAGACCTCAAATGACCTCTCGAAAAATCGTCCGGAGCATGGCCATGGGCACCGCACTCGCTTTGGCGAGTACGAGTGCCTTGGTATCGACGCCTGCGCATGCGCAGTTCGGCGGGATCGTCTACGATCCGTCCAATTACGCGCAGAACGTGCTGACTGCCGCGCGTACGCTCGAGCAGATCAACAACCAGATCCGCATGCTGCAGAACCAGGCGGACTCGCTGATCAACGAAGCGAGGAACCTCCAGAGCCTGCCGCTGACGATCGTGCAGCCCTTGCAGGACCAGATCCGGCAGACCCAGCAGCTGCTGAATGAAGCCCAGCGCATCGCCTACGATGTCCGCACCATCGAGGGCGCTTTCGACCTGCACTACAAGAACGTTCCGCTCGGTGCCTCGCAGCAGGCGATGGTGGACGGTGCCGAGGCGCGCTGGCAAAACAGTGTGGCGGCCTTCGAAGATGCCCTCAAGGTTCAGGCGGGCACGGTTGCCAATATTGAAGGGTCGCGCGAAGCGCTCGGCAGCCTTGTTTCGGCGAGCCAGTCCGCCACCGGTGCCTTGCAGGCAGCGCAGGCTGGCAATCAACTGCTGGCATTGCAGGCCCGCCAGCTGGCCGACCTGACCGCCACGATCGCTGCCACTGGCAGGGCGCAGGCGCTCGATGCCGCCGAGCGCGCGGCGGCCAAGGCACAGGCCCGCGAACAACTGAGACGGTTTCTCGCTATTCGCCCGCGCTACCTGCCGGGCGGATCGGACTGATCCGCGATGAATACCAAGCTCGCCGCGCGCACCGGTGCCGCTGTATTCGTCGGTCTCGCCATCGCGATGACGATCGTACAGCTGCGTGAGGAGCCCGCGCCGGTGCAGCAAGCTGACCGGCGCATATGGGTGCCCGACAGTGATCCGCTTCCGGCTCAGCTGAGGGCTTGCGCTCAAATGGGCGAACTGGCGCTGTCCTCGCCCGATTGCCGCGCCGCCTGGGCCGAGAAGCGCCGCCGTTTTTTCGGCGTCGATCATCCTGAGGCTTATCCCGGGATCGGCGACAGGGCGCTGCCTGATTCCTTTTCCGGCGAAACGCGAGGGGAGGACTGACATGGGCGGCACCGGCGTCGTCGATCGTTTCCTCGCGATCTTCTCGCAATATATCGACAGCGGCTTCGGGCTGCTTTCGGGCGAGGTGGCGTTCATCGCGACCACGCTGATCGTGATCGATGTGACGCTCGCCGCTCTGTTCTGGAGCTGGGGCGCGAACGACGACATCATCGCCCGGCTCGTCAAGAAGACGCTCTTCGTCGGGATCTTTGCCTACATCATCGGCAACTGGAGCGCGCTCGCCAATATCGTGTTCAACAGCTTTGCCGGGCTGGGCCTGAAGGCGAGCGGTTCGGGGCTCGGCGCGAGCGATCTGTTGCAGCCGGGAAGGGTGGCGCAGGTCGGCATCGATGCCGCCTGGCCGCTCCTCGAATCGATTGCCGATCTGATGGGCTATGTCGGCTTCTTCGAGAATTTTCTGCAGATCATCATCCTGCTCGTCGCCTGGGCGATTGTCATCATCGCCTTCTTCATTCTCTCCATCCAGCTGTTCGTCACCCTGATCGAGTTCAAACTGACGACCTTGGCGGGTTTCGTGCTCATTCCCTTTGGACTGTTCGGCAAGACCGCCTTCCTTGCCGAACGTGTGCTCGGCAATGTGGTCTCCTCGGGGATCAAGGTTCTCGTTCTCGCCGTCATCATCGGCATCGGTTCGACGCTCTTCGCCGAATTCACCGGCGCCATCCCCGGCGAGCCGACCATCGAGGATGCGCTGGCCATCGTGCTCGCCAGCCTCACCCTGCTTGGTCTGGGCATTTTCGGGCCGGGGATCGCCAATGGCATTGTCGCGGGCGGTCCGCAGCTCGGTGCAGGCGCTGCCGCAGGCACCGCGCTTCTTGCAGGCGGTGCTGCGGTTGGCGGCGTGGCCGGTGCCAAACTTGCGGGCGGCGCGGTCGCCAGTGCTGCCTCTTCCGTCGCGCGAGGCACCTCGCGCGCTGCCGGAGGTGCGACCATGGCCTATGCCACCGGTTCGGCGGGCAAGAGCGGCGGCGCCGCGGTTGCTAGCGGAATGGCGGGTGTCGGCCGCGCAGCAGGAGGTGCCGCCATGTCGCCGCTACGCAAAGCGGCAGACAGCGCCAGGAGCAATTTCCGCGACGGGGCGCGTGCGTCGGTCGGGAACATGGGTGGCCGCATCGTGCCCGCTCACGGTGCTTCGTCACCGGATCCGGAACAGACGAACGGCCCGCCGGCCTGGGCGCGGTCCATGAAGCACAGGCAGAGCCTTGGCCACTCGGCCTCGCTTGCCACGCACACCGTGCGTGCCGGCGACGGCTCCGGCGCAGGCGCTTCCATCGACACCAAAGAGAAGGATTAACCTCCAATGTTCAAACGGCCTTCGATCCGCTACGCAAAAACGCCTCAAGCAGAGACGCCCTACCAACGGGCGGCACAGGTCTGGGACGAGCGCATCGGTTCCGCGCGCGTCCAGGCAAAAAGCTGGCGCTATGCCTTCTTCGGCGCGCTAGGCCTGTCCGCCGTGCTGACCGGCGGGCTCGTGTGGCAGAATGCGCGCGGCACCATCGTGCCCTGGGTGGTCGAGGTCGACAGGCTGGGCGAGGCCCGCACCGTCGCTCCCGCCGCCGCGGATTACGAGCCGACCGATCCGCAGATCGCCTTCCACCTTGCGCGGTTTATCGAGCATGTCCGCGCCATCCCCGACGATCCTGTCGTCGTGCGCGAAAACTGGCTCAGAGCCTACCAGTTCGCGAGCGACAAGGGCGCCTTGGCGCTCAACGATTATGCGCGGGCCAACGACCCGTTCGCGGCAATCGGCCGCGAACAGGTGGCGGTCGATGTCACCAGCGTGATCCGCGCCTCGCCGCGCAGCTTCCGCGTGGCCTGGGTCGAGCGGCGCTACCGTGACGGCGCGCTCGCCGAAACCACTCGCTGGACCGCCATTCTCGGCATTGCCGTCCAGCCTCCCAGGACGCCCGACGCGCTCACCAGCAATCCGCTCGGGATCTTCGTCACCTCGATCAACTGGTCAAAGGAGCTTGGCTGATGACCCACCTACTTGCATTCTCCCGTCCAGCGCTGCTCGCAGCCGGCGTTCTACTCCTTGCCGGATCGCCCGCGTCAGCGACGCCTGCGCCGCAGGCCCGGGCCGCATCGCGGGCGATCACCGCCTTCGACCTCGCCGATGCATCCCGCCTTGTTCAGGCCATTGCATATGCCAACACCCCCTCGCGGCAGGCCTCCCCCACTGCCGCGCGCCGCTCCCCTGCCTCTGACCCCGCCCCTGATCCTCAGAGCCATGTGGGAGCGGCGAATGAGGCCGCCAGGATCGAACCGGACAATGCCGGATTCGACAATGCCATCCAGCGCTATGCCTATCGCGAAGGTGCATTGTTCCAGGTCTACGCCAAACCCGGGCAGGTAACCGACATCGCCTTGCAGGAAGGCGAAACACTGGTCGGCCCCGGGCCGGTCGCGGCGGGTGATACCGTGCGCTGGATGATCGGGGACACCCTGAGCGGCTCGGGAGCGACGCAGCGGGTTCATATCCTCATCAAACCGACGCGGCCCGATATCGCAACCAATCTGGTCATCAATACCGACCGCCGCACCTATCACATCGAACTGCGCGCCAACCCGAACATCTATATGGCCTCGGTCAGCTGGTCCTATCCGGCCGACGAACTGATCGCGCTGCGCCGCGAAGAAGAGCGAGCGGCGCGAGCCACACCAGTCGCCCACGGGTTCACGCTTGAGGCGCTCAATTTCGAGTACCGCATCTCGGGTGACAAGCCTGACTGGCGCCCGCTACGGGTCTTCGACGACGGACAGCGGACCCTGGTCGAGTTTCCACCCGATATCGCCCAGGGCGAAATGCCGCCGTTCTTCGTGATTGGCGCAGATGGCGCAGCCGAGCTGGTCAATTACCGGGTCTCAGGGCGCTATCTCATCGTCGACCGCCTCTTCCACAAGGCCGAACTGCGCCTCGGTGCCGGTCGCAGGCAGGTCCGGGTGAAGTTTGAAAATCGCAAGCGGGACCGGTCGTGAACGAGGAAAGCAAAACCGAGCGCCCCTCCGATGCTGAAAGTATCGTTCGATTGCGCGGGGAGGGACCGCGCGTGGTCAGGCTGTCGCGCAAGGCTATCGGCATCGCCAGCGCCGCGGGTCTGACCGTGCTTGGCGGTATATTGCTCTACGCCCTGCAGCCGGCTTCGCAGGACGGCGGCGAAGAGCTGGTCAACACCGACGGGATCGCTGTGGCAGACGGACTTGCCACGGCTCCGGCAGACTATTCCCAGGTTCCGAGGTTGGGGCGACCGCTGCCGGGCGATCTCGGTCAACCGATCCTCGAGGCGCAGGATCGTGGAGCGATTGCCGCGCTGCCCCCTGTCGGCGCGCCGCCTCCGGTCCCGCCCCAGCGGGCGGCGCCGAGCCCCGAAGATATGGCGCGCGAACGCCTTGAACAGGAACGCGAGGCGGCGCGCGGCAGTCGCCTGTTTTTCGGCGGCGGGACACAAGCTGTCAGTTCCGGCACGGCGGCTCCTGGCGCCCGACAGCAAGCGGGTGTTCCGATTCCAGCCTCCGTCCCAACGGCGCAAGCAGGCTTTTTCGAACGGCCCGCCGACATGCAGACGGCTTCCGTGCAGCGGCTTGAGGCGGTGCCATCGGGGACGCTGCTTCAGGCCGGGTCGATCATTCCGGCAGCGCTGATCACCGGTATCCGGTCGGACCAGCCCGGCCTCGTGACTGCGCAGGTGACCCAGAATGTCTATGACAGCCTGACCGGGCGGCACCTTCTGATCCCGCAAGGAGCGCGCCTGATCGGTGAGTACGAGTCCGATGTCGGGTTCGGCCAACGCCGGGTGCTGCTGGCCTGGACCAGGCTCATCCTGCCTGATGGGCGCTCGATTGTGCTCGATCGTCAGCCGGCTGCAGACCCGTCGGGCTATGCCGGACTGGAGGACGGCGTCGATTACCATTGGGGCGGTGTCGTCAAAGCCGCGCTCGTTTCCACTTTGCTCGGGATTGGCGGCGAACTCGGCGCAGGCGAAGATGATGACCTGCTGCGCGCTGTTCGCCGCGGAAGCCAGGACAGCATCAATCGCGCGGGCGAGCAGGTCGTTGCACGCGAGCTTGATATCCGCCCGACGCTGACGATCCGTCCCGGCTTTCCCGTACGCGTTCTGGTGACGCGCGATATTGTGCTGGAGGGTGGAGCATGACCCGGCTCAAGCTCTCCGACATTACCGATGGCAAGCCCGTCAAGCTGACGATAGAGATCCCTGCGCGGCTCCATCGCCGGCTGGTCGAATATGGGGTCGTGCTCAATGGCGGCGTTTCAGAGGGTGCACCCGAGCCCGCAGCTCTGATCCCACCAATGATCGAGCGCTTCGTCGCCAGTGACCGGGATTTCGCCAAGGCACGCAGAAGAACGCATGCATCATCAAGTCGATAAGTTTTGAGACTGTCCGGACTTTTTCTGGTTTCTCTTAACCAGTATTAGATAAGAAATGTGCCAATAGGTAGAATTGCTCTGTATTCCTGTACATGATCGGCTCTACTGTCGGATCGGGAATTCAGGTTCCTAGCGACCGGGTGGCGATGCTCATGTCCAGGCTCCTCGCTAAAACCATCGATGCACTTGCCAACGAGTGCTTCCATCACCCGGTCGCACCTCATTTGTCGGACTATCTGTTTATAATTCCATTATAAGTTGGCCCCATCTGGCCATGCTCTTCATGCTCTGACCGCGACGATTGGAGTCGCGATCAAAGCAGAGGAGTGATCAATGAAGGAACTCGACACAATCCAGAGAGAGATCATCGATCTCGGCAGCGCATCCGAGGAGACCAAGGGCGACGCCCTGTTCGACATCGATGTGAGCGGCGGTCGTTTGTCCTATGCCACCGGCATGGCTGACGACTGAACCTCGCGAGGGGCGCGTGCCGGACCTGGCCGCGCCCCTTCTCCTCGTACAAACTTCATGGTCAATCCGGATCCCGAGGCTCTCGCGTGGTGCAAGGTGAGCGAACGCTTCATCTTTCTCGACATCGCGCGGGACCGCTATTTTGCGTTGGCGGACGGAGCGCAGCACGTGTTTCTCGAAAGGCTCGGCATCGAAGCCACGGTGTCCTGGCATCAGCCGCCACCACTGCCGCGCCCTGCGGATTGGCTCGTCCCGCAGCGTGTTTCCCATGATATTGGTGAAGGACCTTTCCGGCTGGCCGATGTGGCCGCAGCTGTCTGGTCGCAGCGCCGGATCGAACATCGCCTTGCGCGGACATCATTCCAGACGGTTCTCGTTGAACTTCGCCACCTGGCCGAGCAACGCCCGCAGGACCATTCCACCAAATCCCGGTCCGGTCCCACGGTACGGGCTTTCGAGCACGCCCGCCTGCTGCGTTCGGCCGCAGACCGCTGTCTCCCGCGCTCGATTGCGTTGAAATTACGGCTCGCCAAGCTGAGACACCACACGCATCTTGTTATTGGCGTGAAGGACCGACCGTTCGGTGCCCATGCCTGGGTCCAGCACGGCGAAATTGTGCTGAATGACAGCCTGGAAGAAGTTCGGCGCTACACGCCGATACTGATAATTTGAAACAGGGCCGCTTCGTGCTTGCCGTCCCGCGTCGGCGTGGCGTCCCGCCGGTCGTTCGCAGAAGCGCAAGTCCTGACGATGTTTGCGGTGACAATGCTTCATTCTGGACCAGCGATGACACTCCCGAAGCCAGTCTGGGAACGCACGGGTACCTGATCGGGTGCGTCTTCTCTGCACAAACCGCCCGAACGGTCGACGCTGTCCCGCTACCTGAATCCGAGTCCGTCCAGGCCGCCGCCATGCGGCTTGTTCGGAATTATTGGGGTGCCTACGTCGCGATCCTGCCTGATCCGGGGCGCCGCACGCTTGCGTTGCTGGTCGATCCCTCTGGCCTGTTTCCGGTCTACCGAGGAATGAGCCAGACGCATGTGGTCTTCTCTTCCGATGCCTGTCTGGTCGGAGAAGCTGTCGGAGATCGCCTCAAGGTCGACTGGGGCGCGCTCGCGTTGTTCCTTCGTTATCCGGAATTGCGGCAGAAGCAAGCGTGCCTCGCGGGCGTGGAGGAGCTCACCCCGGGTACGCTCATGGTGACCGCCGGCGATCAGGAATCCGAGCTGCCCGTCTGGTGCGCTGCCGATTATCTTCCGCGAGGAACCGAACCTTCAATCAGCGATGCTGCCGCAGAACTGAGAGAGCTGGCAATCCGGACTTGCGCAGCATGGACAGACCGGTTCGGACCCGTGGCTGTCGCAACCTCTGGCGGGGTCGACTCTTCCTTTCTGTGCGCCGCGCTAGCCGCCGGGCACAGTGATTTTGGATGCATCACGCTGGCGACCTCTGACAGCAGCGGCGACGAAAGCGATTATGCTCGGCTGCTTGCCGAACATCTGGGTGCGGATTTCACGCGGCGGGTTTATGATACGGCCTGTTACCGTCCCACCGTCTGTGCCTCCGCCGGTCTTCCACGGCCCGGTCGCAAAGGGTTTCTGACGGCGGTCGACGCGTTGCTTGCCGACGGTTCTGCCGAGCTGGAAAAATCCATCGTCCTCGACGGCAATGGCGGTGATAATCTCTTTTGTTTTCTCCATTCTGCGGCACCGATTGTCGACCGGCTGCTGAGTGAGGGGCCAGGGGTGGCACTTTTCGAAACTCTGCCAGACATGTGCCGTGTCACCGGTTGCGATGTGCCGACTTTGCTGCGCGCGACCGGCAAGCGCTTGATGGGGCGGCGTTCGAAAAAGGAATGGGCGCCAGACAGCCGATTGCTTGCCGATGGGCCTGGCCTGAAGGTTTTGCCCGAACCGTTGACGCCGTGGCATCGCCTGGCGACCTGGCGCCACCCAGGCAAGCGCGATCACCTTGCGCTGATCATGCGCGCCCAGCATCATGCACACGGGTTAGGTCCCGGGCCAGCGCGCTTCTCCCCGCTGATGAGCCAGCCCCTGCTGGAATTCTGCCTCGGCGTCCCCACCTGGACCTGGGTGACAGGCGGTCAGAACCGTGCGCTGGCCCGCGTCGCCTTCGCGGACCTGCTTCCTCGCAGCGTTCTCGATCGCACGTCCAAGGCGGGACCCGACAGTTTCATTCGAAGCGCCTTCGATCGTCATCGAGCCGTGCTCCATGACCTGCTTCTCGATGGCCTACTGGCGGAACAGGGCGTGATCGATCGCGCAGCTGTCGAGCAGGCTTTCAAGCTCGAAACATCACAGCGCGGATCGCTGGTCTACCGCCTGCTGGACCTCGTCGAGGCCGAAAATTGGTCGCGCTCATGGGAATGAGCTGCGACCATCCGAGCATCGAAGGTCCTCCCGGGCCGGCGCGCCATCCATCGCCAGCCACCGTGCATATTGCCGGGCCTTTGCCGGGTCGCAGTCGATCCGCTGCATCAACCAGAATTCGAACCATTCCACCGATCGCCGGTAGATTGCCTGACGGTGTGCGGGCTGCCACTTGATGTGGGTCTCGTCTTCAAGGACGTAGAGCTCGATCGGTCGTCCCTGGTGCGAGTAGGTCTCGAAAACATCGAGGCCCGCTTCATATTCGCTGTCGCCGGTCTGAATCAGGATCGGCACATCGACATCATCGACATTGAGGATGAGCGACATCGGTTTCCAGAACTCTTCGGTACCAGGCTCGAAATGGCGGTATCCCATCGCGCGTACGAAATCTGTAAAGCGCGGACCCGCGGCGAGTGGGTAAGAATACATGTCTTCGCAGCATGAGCCCATCGAGGCGACCCGGAAGAGGTCCGAATTGATCAGTGCCCACTGGACGGTCGACCCGCCATCGCTGAAGCCGCTGATGCCCATCCGTGCAGAATCGACCGAACCGGTATCGACGGCGAGCGCGATCGCAGTCTCGAGCGAGGATTGGACTCTGCGACGGTCGATCCAGTCTGCGCGGTTGGCGCGGGTCAGTTCTTCTTCGGTGGTCGCGCCAAGCGCTGCGGCAGAGAAGTCCGGACGATCGAAACTGAGCACGGCGAAACCGCGGTTGGCCAGCGGATGGATGGGGACCTCGTCCCCGGTACCGCCGCGCAGGAATCCTACACTTGTATATTGCACGACGACCAAGGGATGACGTTGCCCGGCCTGGTGATCCGGTGGCAGGACAAGATCGACATAGCTTTCGGCCCCGAAAGCGTTGCGGAACCTGAGGCGCTCAACGGTCCCGAAGGTGCTATCCTCAAGCTGCGGATTGGGATCGTGCACGAGGCGCTCTGCACCGGTGACGACATCAATTGCAACCAGACGGCGAGGCTGACCGAACCCTTCGCGGCCGCACAGCAATTCGCCGCCGGCCACTGTGCATCCGACCAGCGCATCTTCGGTAAGCAGGATCTGGCGCGGCTGCGCCTCGCCAAGCTCCCATCGCAGAATGGCCGTCTGACTGTTGGCCCAACCAGTAGCTTGAAGGGCGAGCAGCGAAGCTCCATCGCTAGCCCACCACAGCTCGCGAATCCCTTCGCAGGCCATTTGTTCGCAGACTATGCGATTACCATCAGGCCACGCGACGACAAGCCTGGTGGGGCTGATCAGCCGATCAGGCTCGCTCGGCTCGAGCCACGCCGCAATCCCCGCGTCATTACCCGCATAGGCGCGGGCTCTATCCGGCAGGCCCTCTGGCGGTTCGCCCGAGAGCAGGCGCGTTTCTTGCGAACTCGCGACCCGCACTTCGCCATCCGCCAGCGACACGTAGCTATAGTGCGTTTCAAGCTGACCGGTCGGGATTGGCCGATCGGCGAATTGCGGCGAGAAACGCTCGTCGAACAAAAATCCTTCGGCCGCTTCGCGTGCGATAGCCTCTGACTGGATGCGTATGCCGGGACGCGTCGCGACTATCAGTGCAGTTCCGTCGTTCGTCCATGCGAAACTATCGACATTATCGGGAAGGGCGGTTGCCTGTCGCGGTGGTACCGTTCGGTCAGGATCGACCAGCCATACCTGGGTCGAACCGTTCAACCTCTTGAGATAGCCGATCCGGGAGCCGTCCGAAGACCAGCGGGGCGGGTTGGGCCTGTCCCATCCGGCCATAATCGCGGGAAAGTCGCGCAATCGGAAATCATCGCGGATGAATTCGCCGCCCCGGTCGACCTCGACGGCGGCACCGCTTCCGTCCATCGCCGCAATCATAAGCCTCTGGCAGTAGACGTTGGCTTCCGGATTTGCGCGTTTTACGACGAAAGCGATGTGCTCGCCGTCGGGCGCTACGCCGATGGCCCGCGCAGCGCCGACCGGATTGGCGCGTCCGATGTCCGCCATCCTGACCTGGTCATCGAGCGTAAAGGCCCGCTGGCCAATGCCCGATAGATCCTCCGCCTCTTCGAAACCTGCACACGCATCCTCTTGCGGCGGCGGCAGGTCCACGTGCGGAACGATGGATTGGGACAGCGCTGCAGCGAGGGCCAGCGACATCACCAGTGCCTCCGGATTCCGAATGCGACAAACCGTCCGATCGGGGAGTAGTTCGTCGAATCAAAAGGCGTATCGGTCGGGCCCGTCTGTCCAATGATCTCGGGTTCGTCATCGAACACGTTTTGCACGGTCAGCGACAGTGTGAGTCCGGGGTTGCGTCCTTCGCCACCGATCACATCGTAGCTCACGCCAAGATCGAGTGTGGCGCTTGGCGACAGACGTTCCGCCACGCCGAAACGCGGATCTTCCAGTGCTCCTATATAATTGACTGCCGCATTGGCCTTGAAAGTGCCGGCTTCGAAGCGGGCCACGCCGCGTGCGCGGTATTGCGGCGGATTAAAAATCGTCCCGGCGAGCTGAACCTGCGGTAGGTCGGAATTCAGGCGCTGGTTGCTGTCGAGCCAGCTGCCAGCGACTTCCAGACCCAGTCTGCGCTGATTGCCGAGGTCGTGGTCCCACGAAATCCGCGCATCGATCCCTTCGACTGCCCAGACGGCGACATTGCGATTGCGGTTGTCGATGAAGGCTACGACATTGGCCGGATCATAAGGCGAGCCGGAAAAATTTTCGAGGCCGAACAAAGAATTGTCGATCAGCCCGGAAAAGATTGCGGGATCGGGCGAGAAATCGATCAGGCTTGCATAACCCGGATCGCGAAAACCGGCGACAACCGATCCCGCAATCGGGCGAACCACCCGGTCGCGATAGCGAATGTCATACCAGGTGGCCGATACGAGCAAACCCGGCACTGACGGCGGACGATATTCGAAACCGGCTGTCCAGCTGTGCGCGCGTTCCGAGGTGACATCCGGGTTGCCGCCGCTTGTTATAAAGACGGTTTCCGGAGCCGTACCCGCGCCGAAGATCGACGCTGGCAGCACGATGGTCTGGTACGGAATGAACCTCTGGTAAAGCGTTGGAGCCTTGAACGATCTCGCCCAGCTTCCCCGCAGGGTCAAGCCGGGGACGGGTGCGTAGACCAAGCCCATGCGCGGCGTGGTCTGGCTGTCGAGACCGGGATAGCTTTCGTGCCGTGCGGCCAGCGAGAGGCTTAGCTCGTCGATACCTCCAATCGCATTGCGCGACGACACCAACGGGAGGAACAGCTCCCCATAGGCAAAGCGGGCCCGCTGCGTTTCGTCGAAAGCGATAACGAGATTGCCGCCTTCCGAGCGGGAGAAATCGAGCGAATTATCGCGCAAGCCAGCACCAATTGCGAGGCGCGCATCGCCTCCCGGCAACGAAAAGAGTGGCCCTTCCGCACCTGCTTCGAGCGATAGCACCTCGTTGCAGAAGCAGCCTTCGGTCACGCTTGTCGGGGCGGACGGCCGTGTAAACGTAGTGCGGTAGCGCGTCCTGTCGCGTCCAAAAACGCCGAGCACAGACAGCTGCCACGAAGCTCCGATATCGACCCTGAGCGACGGTGCGAGCGTATAGGATTCGACCACTGGATCCGCGGTCTGACGGAGCGTGGAAGACCCGGTGATGCGAACCGAACTGCGCCGCGAATAAAGTGCATCGACGCTTGCCTCGATACCGGGTGATATTTCGTGATGTCCGGAAAGCGTGACGGCATGCCGTTCCTGCGACGGAAACAGCGTGGCCTCGGGATCGAGCGCGGCCGCATAAGATCGCTGGCCCGCCTCGATATCGGAGTTGTTGGTGAAATCGTAGGCGAGGAAAAATCCGCCGCCATCCCACCGGCTTCCACCGACGATATCAGCCTGCTGGCGAAAATATCCGCCATCGGTGCTCGCGCCGATCTGCGCCGATGTTTCCACGCCTTCGAAATCACGGCGCAGGATTACATTGACCACGCCGGCGACAGCGTCGGACCCGTATAGCGCCGACGCGCCGTCCGGGACGACCTCGATCCGGTCTACCGCCGCGAGCGGGATTGCCGAAATATCGACCCCTGCGAAGGCGGAATCGTACGGAAGGCGATGGCCATTGAGGAGCGTAAGCGTCGCATCGGGGCCCAGACCGCGCAGGTTCGGAGTGGCCGCAGAGTTCACGTTGCTGTTGATGAGCCCGGCACCCGAACCCACTCCGGGGTTCTGACCGCCCGAGAAATTCTGGGGTAGGCTGCGGATCGCTTCACCCAGATCCACCTGGCCAGCCTCGACGATCGTCTCGCGATCAAGCTCGATGACTTCACCGACAACCCGTGCGCCTCGGATTCGCGTTCCCGTGACAACGATCGCAGAACTTTCGTCGTCCAAAGCCGTATCGCCAACCTCGGCAGCGTCATCTTGTGCCTGTTCGCCTGGACTGTCTTGGGCGAAAAGAGGAGGAGCGGCACTTGCGAATGCTGTCCCGGTTAGAAGGACGAAAAGTGTGCGATTTCTCAATGACATTGGGGTCTCCCTGTTCTGGCGCGGTCGGGCCGCTACAGGGAATGACGCTCACTTTTCCGAACACCTTAGTTTCATTTGAAATTAAAGTTTGGGGGGTCTTTTTGTGCAGGGTGGTTGCAGTCACCAACTGTGACCCAGCGCTTGGCGCAAATGCGCTAGAGCTTTCATCATATGATAGTCGACCGTGGGCAGCGCGATGCCTAGCTCGAGATGTATCTGACGGTAGGATTTCTTCTCGATGCGATTCATCGCGAAGATACGCGCGGTCTTTTGCGGGAGCTCCGCGAGCGCGATTTCCAGCACGTGCCGGGCTTCACGAACGTGCAGGGCATCTTCCTGCGCGGCGCGGCTTGGCGCATCTACGTTCTCCAGAAGTGGCTGGGTCCTGACGCGGCACTTTTGCCGCCGCGCCTCGTCCACCAGCAAGTTGAATGCAATCCGCCTCAGAAAGCCAGCAGGATTAACGAGTTCCGTTAGCTGCTTGCTGGTCGCTGCACGCAGAAACACGTCCTGTGCCAGGTCGCGGGCGCGTTCGGAGCCCACGCGGCGCGCAAGATAGGCGATCAGTCCAGCCCGTTCCTCGCGGTAGAGGGCGTCGAGTGTACGGCGGCGGTCGACCGTTCGGCTTACTTTTGCAGAGCAATATGCGGGACCCACGCACTGAGGAGCTTGGTGCCGGATTTCGGCGACAGCTTGAGTCATGCTTCGAACTTGGAGGCGACCGCCACCTGAGTTCGCCATGGCGAACTGGTGCGGGTTCCAGGTCTGTGCCGCCGTCCGGGGCCTGATTTACGCCCCTTGATCGGTTCGGCCGCCGGGCCTGCGACGGACCGGCGTGCATGATGTCCGGCGGAAATATCCACGCGGACGGTGCCAGAATATCAATCCGCGCGCAGTCAATCTGCCCAACATAGGAGTGGCTGGCAAGAGGTAAGTAGAGCCATTTTGCACCCGCTTTTGGCGGCCAGCATCATCTTCCAAAAGAATGCTCCGGTCTCGGGGAGCGCCTGATCAAATATGCCCAATATTGGGGAAGCGGATACCTTGGTCTTGGAATGTCGGCGCGGTGCTGGCGCCACTAGCCCAATCGGCGAGAAAGGAGGTGCTTCATGGCTCGACCATTCGACAGCAACGACCGGACCGCCGGATACGACTTTTCGGATTTCGCGCAGGAATTCTTGCGCCGCAATTCCGCTTACCGGCAACAATACGCCCGGATCGCCGTCGCAAGCGGCTTCGACGCGCAATCCCCAGCTTGCCGCCGAATGGCGCGTTCATGGGGCCTTGAATTTCCCGATTGATCCCGACCTTTCGGCCCGCAGCGATCCGGCGATCTGGCGAGCCCAGGAAAACCCCAATGTTGTAATTCTTAGCGGTAGCGGCGCAGTCAAGGCGGCGCGCGCAGCGTGCGACCTGATCGCCAAACGAACGAGCAATGCGGGAGATCATCTGGTCCTCGCTGATAGTGGCGCTCGTCACCGGCTACTCGTTATGGCCTCAGCCCGGCCGGGTGGAGACAATTATCTGATCCCTCAAGACCAGTCGGTTCCGATCAGGCTAGCGGCGCTCGATGCGTTTCACCGCTGCGTCACTAGTTCCGCTGTGCCCGCCAAGCGACACCAGCTACGGCCCACCGCCTATCAGTCCCACCGTCTCCGCTTGCTGCTCGCCATACTCGATACTCAGGGCCGAGCGCCTGAGGGTGCCACCCTCCGAGAGATTGCGGGAACCCTCGTCTATCGCGGATTGTCTGCGAAACGCGCCATAGACTGGAAATCGTCATCGCAACGCCGACAGACCCAGCGTCTCGTTTCCGAAGCACGGAGGATGGCATCGCACGGCTATCTCGGCCTGCTTCGTCAAAGCCGGCTCCGACCTTTTCAAACGCACTGAATGCACTATGGTTTTTTCTGGGCAAGCCGCTGAATTTTGTGGCGCGCCCGGATTGGAACCAGACCTTCAGGGTCGCAACTGCAACTGCTGGAACAGGTGGAATGGAACCGTCTGATCAGGCACCGAGCAGGCGGTCGGGTGGCGGCGTGTTGGATTGCGTGCTGCCGATCGAACGGCAGGTCTATGTACGCATATCTCGCGGAGGAATTTGCAACTGAACTTATCAATGTCCGTTCGGACACTGAACTCGATGGCGCCCTTAAACAGGTTTCCCGGCGCCTTGGCTTCGACCACTTCGCGCTTAGCCTGGAGATGCGTTCGACATCGTGCGAGGCACCGGGCTTGCTATTGCACGACTATCCCGACGAATGGGCGAAAGTCTATATCGCCTTCGACCTCGCAGGGCAGGATCCGGTGCGAAGAGCCTGCGACAAGACCATCATCGGTTTCGCCTGGGACTGGATTGACGAACTCGTCCCTCTCACGCGCGGCGACCGTCAGATGCTCAATGTTGGCCGGGAATGCGGAATTGGCAATGGCTATACCGTTCCGCGGCACTTACCCGGGATAGGGCGCGGTACCTGCACCTTTGCTGTTCGACCCGATCGAGAACTGCCCCGACGGCGTTTCGCCGTCGCGGAAGTGATCGGGACGCTGGCTTTGAGCTGTGCACTGGGACTGAGCTCAGAAAGACTCGATGAGAAGGTTCCCTCCCTGACCGATCGGCAGCGGGAGTGTCTGCTCTGGGTTGCAAGAGGGAAGACTGCAGCTGAAACGGCCATGATTCTCGAAATCAGCACCGAAACCGTCATTCAGCATCTCAAGATGGCCCGCGAACGCTACCAGGTCCATTGTAAGCAGTCCCTCGTCGTCGCGGCGCTGTTCGACGGGTTGATCGGGTTTGCCGACATCATCCGTTGGCGCGACGTCGGATAGATGCACCAGATGCGTCGAAACGTTTCAGTTAATCGACCTCAGCTTCGTCGATTAAACTCGAGCATGCAGTGTCACGGTGCAGGCATCTCTCTGCGTCGCCAGATCAGAATATGCCGAATTCCTTATTCAACCGCTTCTTCAACACAATCACACCATCGAGCCAAGGTCCGATCCCACGCTAGGGTAGGCCGAAACCATTTTCTTGAGATCGCTTGTTGTCAGTCCAAGTCGGACGGCCAAACCGAAGAAATTGATGATCTCGCCATACTCCGGTCCGAGCAAATGAGCGCCCAGGATAGTGTCGCATTCGTTATCGATTATGACCTTGGTTGCAGCGCAGCTTTCGCCAACGCGAAGGTTAGAATACCAGTCGCCGGTGTCATTTTCGACGACGCGGATATCATGTCCGGCCTCTCGTGCTTCCTCTTCGAGCATGCCAACACGGCTGAGCTCTGGTACCGTAAATACAGCGCTCGGTACGCCTGCATAATCCGGCTTTGTACGATTGCCCTTGAGCATATTGGATGCAGCTACCTTGCCCTCGAAAACCGCGACAGGCGTAAGCGGCGCGCCTTGCGTGTCGGCCGCGTCGCCGGCAGCGTAGATCTTGGGGTTGGACGTGCTTTGCAGGTAGGCGTTGACCTCAACGCCCTTGTCACCTGCCTCGACATTGGCTGCGGCCAGGTCAAGCCGGTCAATTGCCGGGACGCGGCCCGCGCCGTGGACGACGAGATCGGCCCGCAAATCTCTCGTTTTGTTGTCAGTTTCTACCGTGACAAGAAAACCCGTCCCGTCCTTTTCGATCGCTTTGAGTGACGTGCGCCGTCGCAGTTGGACGCCGACTTCCTCGCCCCGCGCAACGAGTCTTTCGACAAGATCGGCATCGAAACCTTTAAGCGGTCTCTCGCCGCGATCGATCATGCACACCTCGCTGCCGGCGCGTGCTGCGATATGGCCAAACTCGAACGAGATGAAGCCGCCGCCGATGAACAGGATGCGTTCGGGCAGCGCATCGAGCCGCATGAACTCGGTGCTGTCGGTAAGGTGTTCGGAGCCGGGAACATCTATCGTCCGCGGCTTGGCACCCGTTGCGATCAGGAAATGGTTTGCCTGAAACTGCCCCTCGCCGTCGATTTCGACGGTATCTTCGCCGACGAAGCGCGCTTTCCCGTGAAGGCTAGTGACGCCGTTGCTCTCCAGACCGTTTTCGATCCGACCGGGCATTTTGTCGGTGAACGTCTGCGTGAAGGCGACCAGATCGGGCCAGTTGATGGCGATGTCGTTCGGTTCGATGCCCTTGCCGTGCATGAGCCGCGCTGCGTCGATGATTTCCGCCCCGCGGCGGAGCATTTTCTTCGGATCGCAGCCGCGCAGGGCGCAGGTGCCGCCATAAGGCAGTTCGTCGACCACCGCGACCGACCAACCGGCTGTGGCGCATTTGTT
Organism: Altererythrobacter sp. MTPC7; assembly: GCF_042851395.1. Lineage (NCBI taxonomy): Bacteria > Pseudomonadati > Pseudomonadota > Alphaproteobacteria > Sphingomonadales > Erythrobacteraceae > Altererythrobacter > Altererythrobacter sp. MTPC7. The sequence continues at coordinate 79,493 of NZ_BTGS01000014.1, forward strand.
GGCGGCATTTACGGCCGCCATACCAACACCCAGCACTATAAGATCGAAGTTTCGCGTACTCATCTCACCGCCCTCCGCAACATGTGGCGCCCTTGCGATCGGCACGCGTTTCCTGGATCGGCGGGCAGGGGATGGTGCCGAATGAGCAGAAGACACAGCAATCGCCCGCATTGGGGCGGAGTTTCACACCGCAACCATTGCAATCGTAGAAAAACCAGCAGGCATCCGTCGGCATTCTTTCGAGCTTTTTGTACCCGCAAGTAGGGCATGTGATCTCGGACTTCAGTTCGATCATAGCGCGCTCTCTGAAAGGATCGCCGGATATCCGGCCTCGGTCGACGCCGCGGCGATCGCGCTTGTGGTTGTTCGCTCAGGATCGAACTGCGCAGTCGCCGTCCTGGTCTCGTAATCGATAGTCACCTCGTGCACGCCTGCCACGCCTTCCATCGCGCGCCGAACCGTTATCGGGCAGGTCGCGCAGGTCATATTCTCGACCGCAAAACTTGCCGATTGCAGATGCGCGGAATTTTGTTGAACCCGTTCGTCGGAGTTTGGCGGAAACAAGGTCGCTGCCCAGATACCCGCTCCGGCCAGTCCCAGTATCGCAACTGCGACGATCATCGTCTTCTTCATCTTTCGAACTCCTAGTAGAATTGCGGCGCCCACCACTCGACCGTGGACGAGGCAGCGACCAATACGGTCGCCAGCCACAGGGAGCTTTTGACGAGCAGGTTTGCTCCGGGCCGCGCGCAATATGTTCCGTCTTCGCAAGGTTCGGCTTGCCGAAAATAGACGTGCCGGAATCCAAGGGCCAAAAAGACAACCGCAATGGCGATAAATACCCATTTGTACGGTTCGAGCGCAGTGAGATTGCCGATCCACGCGCCGCTGATGCCAAGGCTCAGCAATAACAGCGGGGCAATACAGCAGGACGAGGCGAGTATCGCGCCGAGCGTCCCGCCGCTCGCCCATAAGCGCTGCGCGTTCTTGTGCATTTGATCGACCATGGAAACCAATGTACTCCCTGTAGTAACTACAGGTTCAAGCACTAATTGGCATATGGCTCATGACAGCATCGCAAGTGATCAAACGGGGAGAACTGGCCAGACGGTCGGGCTGCAACCTTGAGACAATCCGCTACTACGAGAACATCGGTCTGCTTCAGCCTCCCGAGCGTACGGCAAGCGGGCACAGGCTCTATCCACCCGGCGACCAGGCGCGGCTCGGCTTTATCTTGCGCGGCCGCGATCTGGGTTTTTCGATCGAGGAGCTCAAAAGCCTGCTCAGCCTCGTTGATTCGCACCCCTACAGCTGCGGCGAGGTTCGGGATCTGACCAATAACCATCTGGCCAGCGTGCGAGCTAAAATTGCTGATTTGACTAGGTTGGAGCGCACGCTAGCCGATGTATCAGCCCGCTGCGAAGGCGGTGATGTTCCGGAATGCCCCATCATAGATACGCTCTTTGGTCGTGGTCCTGGCGCCCGATAGTGAAGCTATGCCGTCGGAACGGGTGCGCGTCTTGAAGCTATTTCGATCGAAGCCGGATGCGACGAGGCGAGGGAACGAATATGCGCCCTGTCCGTCCCCTCACTACAGAGCCTCGTCATTTAACTTTTGATAGCTTTCCATGCCGACCACCATTCTGATTGTCGAAGACGAATTCCTCATAGCTGTCGAAATGGAGGCGGTGGTTCACGATCTCGGTCATGAATCCGCAGGCATAGCCGACGACATGCAATCGGCATTGGCAAAGGCTTCAGACGCGATCGATGTGGCGCTCGTCGATGTCAATCTGGCCGATGGAGCCACTGGTCCGAGGATTGGCGAGAAGCTTGCTGCGGATTTCGGGATCGAGGTTATTTTCGTAACCGCCAATCCCGCACAACTCGGCGAAGGGGTGAGCGGAACACTGGGCGCGCTGGAAAAACCGGTCGATCTTAGTGTCTGACCCGAAACTAAGGTGGGTGATATCAGCAGGTTAGCTTGACGCCGTGCCTTGCCGTTGATTCAGGAGGTTTTGCGAAGAACTTCCGGAGATCAGCGATGTGGACCGATACCACCCGCGCGCATCATTCGCGCAAAGGCCTCGCCCTGCCAAGCGATTTGACCGATGGTGAGTGGGCCGTTCTGGAGCCCTTTTTCCCGCCGCCATCGCAGACTGGGCGGCCTCGCAAATGGCCAGTCCGGCGCATTGTCGAGGCGATCCTTTACCTGCTTCGCGGCGGGTTGCCCTGGCGGATGCTGCCCCCCTGTTTTCCGCCGGCCTCGACCGTGCAGCGCTGGTTCTACTTATGGCGCGATGCGGGCCTGTGGGAACGGATCAACCATTATCTGCTGCAAGACCTACGCACCGCCCAGGGCCGTGAGGCTTCGCCCAGTGCCGTGTAATCGACAGCCAAAGCGTCAAGACGACCGAAAGCGGAGGTCCGCAGGGCTATGATGCAGGTAAAAAGATCAAGGGGCGCAAGCGTCATATCGTGACCGATACCGAAGGTAATCTGGTTCATGCCGTGGTCCACACCGCCGATATCCAGGACCGTGACGGTGCTCCGCTGCTGCTGGCCGAGATCGTCCGCTCGTTCCCATGGCTGCGGCACGTCTTCGCCGATGGCGGCTATGCCGGGAAGAAGCTCAGGGGTAGCCTCGCCCGGCTCGGGCAGTGGACCATCGAGATCATCAAACGGTCCGACAGGGCAAAGGGCTTCGAAATCCTGCCGCGACGCTGAGTGGTCGAGCGGACATTCGCCTGGCTCGGCCGCAACCGTCGCCTTGCAAAGGACTTCGAACAGACCCTCGCATCGGCCCGCTGCTGGCTGTTCACCGCTTCCGTCCAGCTCCTCACTCGACGCATCGTACGTCTATGAAAATACAGCCGATAGTTTCGAGTCAGACTCT
>NZ_BTGS01000015.1:0-58437 GCF_042851395.1 Altererythrobacter sp. MTPC7
CTTCGGTCGTGTCCAAAAAACCGCCGGCAGCCGAAGCGGGTGCTACGGACAGTCTTATGAATGCAAGAGCCTGTCCGACACGGACAGGGCGTAGCTAGCCCCCTTGATCATCGATTTACGCATAATGGTCCCTCTTCTTGGAAAATTGCATTGTAGTCCCTCCCGTCAAAAAGATGACTAAACCCGATGCGATCCCAGATCGTCCCGCAGTTTGGCCTGCAGGCCTTTATTGTTGGAGGCTGCCCGTCTAACGCTGCCATTGGACGAGAAGTGCACTTCTGAAACGTTTGACCCCCTCTGTTCAGCAACGGGACAGTGTGTCATCGCGGCAGGAAGTGCAAGAGTATTAATGGGTTTTCATCAAGGTTAACGACGCTTACCTGCTCGTGGCTGAAGCGTCGTCGCACTCAGGACAGGACAACAGATCGCGTGTCGACACCTGAAATCATTTCTTACGAACCTGCCACCGGCGAGGAACTCTGGCGTGCGAGGACGGGGGATGTCGATGCAGCGGTGGACCGCGCACGGCGGGCCTGGCCGGCTTGGGCGGCCAAGCCGCTAGCCACCCGTATCGAACTGGTCCGGCGCTTCGCGAACGAGGTCCGCAAGGAATCGGACAAGCTGGCCACCCTGATCGCGCGCGAGACGGGCAAACCCCTGTGGGAAGCGCATACCGAGGTCGAGGCCGTCATCAACAAAGTCGACATCTCGGTCACGGCCTATGCCGACCGGACAGGCCAGAAGAAGCTCGACAGCGCACTGGGGGGATCGGCTGCGGTGCGTCACAAGCCGCATGGCGTGATGGTCGTGCTCGGCCCCTATAATTTCCCGGCACACCTGCCCAACGGCCATATCGTTCCCGCGCTGATTGCCGGCAACGTCGTCATTTTCAAACCGAGCGAGAAGACCCCGGCGGTGGGCGAACTGCTGATGGAATGCTTCAACAAGGCGGGCATCTCCGCCGCTGTCGCGCAGTTCTTCGTCGGTGGGCCGGAAGAAGGGAAAGCGCTGGTCGCACATCCCGGCACGGACGGCGTCCTGTTCACCGGCAGCGCGCAGGCTGGTATCGCCATCAACAAGCGGCTGGCAACGAACCCGGGCAAGATCGTCGCGCTGGAAATGGGCGGCAACAATCCTCTGGTCGTCACCGATACGCCGCTGGTGACCGACGCTGCGGTCCTGATCGTCAAATCCGCCTTCACCACTGCCGGACAGCGGTGCACGGCCGCCCGCCGCCTGATCGTCGTCGACAGCATGTATGACGATGTCATCGCGGAGGTGAAGCGCCTGTCCGATCGCCTGATCGTGGGTGATCCCTTTGCCGAACCGGCCCCGTTCATGGGCCCCGTTATCGATAATGGCGTGGCCGACCAGCTGGTAGAAAGCTTCCTGTATTTCCTGTCCAATGGCGGGAAGGCGATCAAGCATATGCAGCGCGCCGACGATTCCCTGCCTTTCCTCAGCCCCGCAATCATCGACACCACCGCGCTGAAAGACCGGCCGGATGTCGAGCTGTTCGGCCCGCTCCTGCAGGTGATCCGGGTGAAGGACCTGGACGAGGGTATTGCCGAGGCAAACAATACGCGCTTCGGCCTGGCGGCGTCGCTAATCGGTGGCTCGCCGCAGGATTACAACCGTTTCTGGGCCAGTGTCAGGGCCGGCATCGTCAACTGGAACCAGCCGACCAACGGGGCATCCTCGAAAGCGCCTTTCGGCGGGCTCGGCCTGTCGGGCAATCATAGGCCGGCGGCCTTCTACGCGGCCGATTACTGTGCCTATCCGGTCGCCAGCGCAGAACTGGACCAGCCGCGCGCCAGTGTCGGTGTCGGCTTCAGGGACGGCTGATAGAGGGCGATAGCATCCGCGGACGCCTTATTTCGCTTTTGAAATGACCATGTCCAGTCGCGTCTGCCCATAAGGCGTCGACACGGTATAAATCCTTGCCTCTACCCCCCGCCCCCTCGCGGTGATGCGATGCGCCGGGCCGAACATCTCGGTAGCGACATCCATGCCCTCGGCCCGGGCTTTTGCGTGGTAGAAGGCCGACACATCGTCACGGGCAACGGGCGTCAGCAGCGATACGGCACGCAGGTCGCAGTCGCCGCTCACATTCCCGGCGCCCTCCCGCAAATTCGAAAGCGGGTAGATCGGCAGGACGGAAGGCCAGTCCACGGCCCAGCGAGCGGTGTAACCGACCCCTTCCGCGCAGCGGCGGAAGGATGGGGTCATTGCCGCCATGTCCTGCAGGGCAATGGCCGCGCTGGCCGGTATGAATTCCTCTTCGTCCGGTTCGGTTACCGGGGGTAGCGGCGGAACCCTCTTGCCCAGCAATTCGGCAGCCTGTGCCTTGGCCGTCTCGATCGCTTCTGCCGTACCGACCACGGGGGGCACCGTGTTTTCCGTGCTGGATGTCAGCGCGGCATTCGCCTCGTTCCGGCTGGAAAGGTCGGGGTCGGTCATGATCTGATCGTTGACCGCCTGGACCGCTACGGGATCCCGTTCGGGCGGCAGGAAGGCCTGATCGTCGCCTTCGCCGCATCCGGCGAGGATAGCCATGGCAGCCAGGGGGAGAAAAACGCGCATCATCGCGCGCGGCCTAGCGCGATCAGGGTAAAGACCGCGCTAATGTGCGCGATCTTGTCCAGCTTCCATGCAAAAACGTCCCGGACCGGAGGATTCCGGACCGGGACGCCTTTCACGGCCTGGTGGGGTGCCGCGCCCCGCCCCCTGCTCTCGCAGGCGGCGAAGTTCGTTGATCAATTATCTGGTTGCCACCATCACCGAGGCCGGCTTAGCGGCAGCGCGAGCCGCCCCGGTCGATTTCACGGCCCAGGAGGGCACCGCCAGCTGCGCCGAGGATCGCACCCAGCGTGCGGTCCCGGGTGACTTCACGGCCGATCAGGGCGCCGGCTGCACCGCCGATGAGCAGACCGGTCGTGCCGTCCTTCTTCTGGCAGTAATACTGGCCGTCGCGGCGATCGCGCCACACGCGGGTATCGCGGTAGACCGGCTCGCCGTAATAGGCGCGCTGCTGGGTGTAGCCCCGGTCGTAATAATTGCTCTGGTGGCCGCGACCGCGCTTGTACCGCTTGTGATGCTTGCGACCGTGCTCGAACTGCATGTCGCCCATCGGCTGGACGCTGGACACGCCGAACGACGTATTGGCGGCGATACCGTGGCCGGCAGGTGCGGCAGCGGCAGGAGCGGAGATGGCCATACCGGCGGCTGCGATGAGGCCGAGGGTGGCGGTCTTGGCGGTGCTGATCATTGCGTAATTCCTTGGTTCGTTTGGTCGTCTGCCGGGCCGTCCACCGTGACCCCTTCGACACGTTCAGCAATACGCCCTGTTTCCTGAACGGAATGCAACCGCGTTGTCAGATTGCGAATTTGCGATGAAGCGAGGCAATCCGGCAGACGAATTGACGGTTGCTGCTTTGGTTGCAGCGGCTTACCCGGCGCGGGTGAGCACATCCGACATCCCGGCGCCGCAGGGCGCTCTCCCCACCGGTGACCCCGGCACCTCTGATTCGGGCCGCTCCGGACTACCCGCTGCGCTCGCAGCCTATCTGATCTGGGGGCTCCTCCCGCTCTACCTGATACTGGTGTCGAGCGTGCCGCCTTTCGAGTTCGTTGGCTGGCGCATCGTCTGGACCCTGCCGATCTGCGCGCTCATCGTGAGCGTGCGCGGACAATGGGGCGAGATCCGCGCGGCCCTGTTCAATTTCCAGACGCTGAAGATCCTGCTGGCGACCGCGACCCTGATTGCGATCAACTGGTTCGTCTATGTCTGGGCAATCCAGACGGGCCATGTCTACGCGGCCAGCCTCGGCTATTACATCAATCCCCTCCTCAACGTGTTGCTGGGGACGGTTTTGCTGGGCGAGAAATTGTCCCGCCTTCAATGGACCGCGGTCGCGCTTGCCGCTGCCGGCGTAGCGGTCCTCGCCGCAGGTGCGCTGACCACGCTGTGGATCAGCCTGACCCTGGCATTCAGTTTCGGCACCTACGGTTTGCTGAGAAAGCGTGTGCCGGTTGGTGCCCTACCCGGTCTGACGGTCGAAAGCGGGCTCCTGCTGCTGCCCGCGATGGGCATTGCCGCATGGTACGCGGCTTCCCCCGCAGGAAGCGCCTTCGACGATTCGCTGCTCCTCAGTCTCGCAATCATCCTTGGCGGCGTGCTGACGGCTATTCCGCTATGGCTGTTCGCCGTGGCGGCAAAGCGCATGGCCTATTCCACGCTGGGCTTCATCCAGTTCCTCGCCCCGACCATCGTCTTCGTGCTGGGCCTGACCGTGTTCGAGGAAGAATTGAAGCCGGCGCAGGCCCTGTGCTTCGCGCTGATATGGATCGCGCTGGCGCTGTTCGTCTGGGACCTCTGGTCGAAATCGCGCGTCAGGCCAGCCGCCAGCTGAGTTCCTGCCCGGCATGGAAAGGAACGATCGGTCCGCCGCCGGCTTCCAGCGTTTCGGGCACTACGTGGCTTTCCCGCTTGAGCGTGATCGTGCCCTCATTGAGCGGCAGTCCGTAGAATGCCGGGCCGAATTCGCTCGCAAACCCTTCCAGCCTGTCCATCGCGCCTTCCTGGTCGAAGACTTCGGCATAGCTTTCGATGGCGAAGGGCGCATTGAAGATACCGGCACAGCCGCAGGCGGTTTCCTTCGCATCCTTCGCATGGGGCGCGCTGTCGGTGCCGAGGAAGAATTTCGGGGAGCCGGAAACCGCCGCCGCCCTCAGAGCCAGCCTGTGCGTTTCCCGCTTGGCCACCGGCAGGCAGTAATTGTGTGGCCGTATGCCGCCGACCAGCATGGCATTGCGATTGATGTGGAGATGCTGCGGAGTGATCGTCGCGGCGACCGTTGGCCCGGCGTCATTCACGAAATCGACCGCATCCTTGCTCGTGATATGCTCGAAGACGATCTTCAGCTCGGGCAGGTCGGCATGGAGCGGCGCCAGCGTTCGGCGGATGAACTCCTCCTCGCGGTCGAATATGTCGATGTCGCTATCGGTCACCTCGCCATGAATGCACAGGATCATCCCGATCTGCGCCATGCGTTCGAATACCGGGCGCAGCTTCGCAATGTCGCTGACCCCGTGGGAGGAATTGGTCGTCGCATTCGCCGGATACAGCTTGGCCGCCGTGAAGATACCGGAAGCATACCCCTCAGCCAGGTCGTCGGCATCGGTATCGTCGGTAAGGTAACAGGTCATGAGCGGGGTGAAGCCGGACCCATCCGGTAGCGCCGCCAATATGCGGTCGCGATACTGAGCCGCCGCGGCAGAGGTCGTCACGGGCGGCGACAGGTTCGGCATCACGATCGCGCGGTCGAACTGGTTTGCAGTATACTGGACCACATCGGCCAGCATGGCGCCGTCGCGTAGGTGAACGTGCCAGTCGTCGGGGCGGCGGATCGTCAGTGTCTGTGTCATCGGCGCCTGCCATAAGGAGGCGCACGGCCTGTTTCCAGACGCTTTGCAGAAGGGCGGGCGAATTGCCGGAACGAACCGGATTAGGGACACTCTCCCTTGACCGCATCGCAGGAAGGCCCAGTTTGTCCGGTATGACCGCTTCCCGACTGTTCGACCGCGCGCTCGTGCGACTGACCCCTTCCGATGGAGGCGAGGACGTCCCCGATTTTCTGCAAGGCCTGCTGACCAATGACGTCAAAGGGCCGCTTCCCGCCTACGCCGGATTGCTAAGTCCGCAGGGCAAGTGCCTGTTCGACATGATAGTCTGGCCTGCGGGCGACGGCGGCTTGATGCTCGACTGCGAAGCGGCCGTGGCTGACGAACTGGTCAAGCGGCTGTCCCTCTACCGGTTGCGCCGAAAGATCGACATTTCGGTAGATGCCGGGTTCGGCGTTTACTGGCAGGCCCAGCAAGGCGACGGCGGCGCTCCGGATCCAAGACTGCCCGCTCTGGGCCAGCGCTGGATCGCTCCGGTTGGCGAAGCGGACGCAGCGGCCGATGCGGCATGGCGCAACCACCGCCTTTCGCTCGGCGTGCCGGAAGGCCGCGAGGAACTCGGTGACATCCTGTGGCTGGAAACAAACGCTGCCGAGCTGAACGGGGTGAGCTTCGCCAAGGGTTGCTATGTCGGGCAGGAGAACACTGCCCGGATGAATTGGCGCCAGAAGGTCAATCGGCGGCTGATCGTTCTTCCTGCCGATCGGGCCGAGGAGAAGCGGGTGAAGAAGGCGCATGACGACCTGGGGCTGGTCGTCGCCCATATGCGTGTCGCCGATATCGACCCCGACGTGACGCCGGAGTGGATGCGGTTGACGGCGGAAGACTGACCCGCCTGCCGGTCCAGGCCGGCGCGCCCTACCCCGCCCCTTCCCTGTCCATCGAAGCCTGTATCAGGGACGCATCGATGATGTTGGCCGCCATGTCGCGCGCCGTGGAGCTTCCCAGCTTCAGGGATTGCGCCAGCGGTGCGCCTATCAGCGACTGGCCGAGAGCCAGAAGCACGACCGCCAGCGTCGCCTCGTGGGCAACGCGCGTTTCCTCGCGGTCGCTTTCTTCCGGATGGAGGTCGTGCACGAGGTTATGAATGGTCTCGACGAAGGGTTCGATCGAATCCTCGTGGCCCGTCGCCAGCATCCAGCTGACGAGCGCGCCCCCGCCTTCCTTGTCGAAAGCGTCGAACGCGATATCGACCACTTCGCGCGGCGTACCGAGCCCGGCGCGATTGGCCCGCACCGCTTCCGCAACGCTTTCACAGACCGTTTCCGCAAGATGCGAGGCAAGCGCGCGCTGCAGGCCGGACGCCGAGCCGAAATGATGCAGCAGGTTCGCATGGGTGCGCCCGATCCGTGCGCCCACCGCCTTCAGCGTAACCGCCTGGGGCCCCGCCTCGATCAGCAAGGCACGGGCGGCAGAAAGTGCGGAAGCGCGCGATTCCTCGGGCGAAAGTCTTTTGCGAGTGGCCATTGCAGCCGCTGATAGAGTGCGCTCGCGCCTGCGACAAGCATCGCTGCAAATCGCTTATTGACATATATGTCAGTAACGTTATTGACATCATTGTAAGTTAAATCGAGGACGCCATGAACGCCCATACCTCCATCCAGTCCGAAGCTACCTCCCCCTCGGGAAGCCCCGCCGATCTGGAAATTCGCATCCGCGACGAACGGTTCAACCGCAACACCTCCCCCAATCGCTGGTGGGCCGGTGATGCGTTCGGAACGGCGTGGCACAATGCGCTGTCTGCCACCTTCCCGCGCGGAGAAGCGTTCTTTATCGAGGCGGTGAAGGCGCACCGGCCCCAGCCCGGCGAAGGCGCAAACCCCAGGTTGGAGGCGGAGATCCGCGCTTTCGTGCGGCAGGAAATCAATCACACGCGCGAACACATCGCGTTCAACCGCCTGGCTTCCGATGCGGGTTACGACATCGCGAAGATCGACGACCGGGTCCGTGAAATGCTGGAACTGACGAAGGGCCGGCCCGCTATCGCCAACCTCGCGGTCACGATGGCTCTGGAACACTATACGGCCATGATGGCGCACGAATTCCTGGCCAACCCGAAGCATTTCGAGAATGCCGATCCCGAAGTGCGCGACATGTGGCGCTGGCACGCCGTGGAAGAGGTGGAGCACAAGGGCGTGGCTTACGATACCTGGCTGCACGCCACGCGCGACTGGAGCGGCTGGAAGGCGTGGAAGGTCCGCTCGCTGACCATGCTGCTGGTGACGGCGCGTTTCTTCAAGAACCGCTGGGCCGACACCATCGAGCTTCTCGCCCAGGACGGCATCACCGGGTGGAAGGCGCGCTGGGGCCTCTTCAAGTACCTGACCGTCAGCCCCGGCGTCGTGCGCCGGATTTTCCCCGCCTGGCTGTCCTATTTCAAGCCGGGTTTCCATCCGTGGGACCATGACGACCGCGAATTGATCGGCAAGTATGAAGGCGAATTCGAAGCCGCATTGCTGCCTGCGGAGTAATAAACCTCTCTCCAAGGAGAAGCCCCGGTACCGTTTGCGCGGTAGCGGGGCTTTTTCTTGTACGCTGTCCGGCGGAATCAGGCGGCGCGGCGTTCTGCCTGAAGCAAAGCGCCCTCGCCCAGACTTAGCGCATATTCGGCGGTCGGCGCGGCTTCACCGCGGCCGCAACTATGGCGCTCCACGATCCGGCCCGTGGGCTGGAAGGCGAGCTTCTCCAGCACCCTACCGGACGCGGGATTGTCGAGGAAATGGCTTGCGACTACGCGGCCATGCCCCAGGGTCTGCGACACTTCCAGCACGGCCTGGCAGGCCTCCGTCGCATAGCCCTGACCCCAGTGCTGCCGCGCGATCCAGTAGCCGAGTTCCACATCACCATCAAGCGGATCGATACCTACGCAGCCGACCAGGGACGCATCGTCGGCCCGGGTGATCAGGAAGCGGGGGTAATCGAAGGCGATCGGCAGCTCGACAAATGCGCGCGCATCTTCGGGTGAATAGGGCCACGGGGCGCGCGCGAGATTACGCACGACGCCTTCGTCGGCGATCCCGCCGAGCACCTGGCTCCAGTCCTCTGGCCATGGGGGCCTGAGCAGCAATCTTTCGCTGCGATGAAACACTGCACTTCTCCTCATCCGTGCCCCGATGCATCCAACTAGCGGTGCATCATGACGGTTTCCTGTCGCCAATCGCAAAATCGGCTGACCGGAGAGGGAGAAACGACAAGAGGGAGACGGGCTCCCTGTGAACCAGGAAAGCCCCATCTCCCTCTACGTGTGCCGGTGGTAAACCCGGCTGGGACCGTCCCGGTGGACGGATCCCTTATCGAACCGTCCGTTTATTCGGCTGCTTCCGCAATCGCATCGACCGATACGTATTTGCGCGCCTGTTTGCCGGTGTGGAATCGCACCACGCCGTCTTCGAGCGCGAACAGAGTGTGGTCCTTGCCCATGCCGACATTGGTGCCGGGATAGAACTTGGTGCCGCGCTGACGCACGATGATGTTGCCAGCAAGAACGCCCTCGCTGCCGAATTTCTTGACGCCAAGACGACGGCCGGCTGAGTCGCGGCCGTTGCGGGATGAACCGCCTGCTTTCTTATGTGCCATGGTCCGGGTTCCTTACTTCTTGTCGTCGGCCTTCGGGGCCGCTTTCTTGGCTGCGGGCTTCTTCGCAGCGCTCGTCTTCTTCGGAGCAGCCTTCTTCGGGGCCGCCTTGGTTTCCTCTGCCGGAGCATCGGAGGCCTTCGCAGCCTTCTTCGGCGCGGCCTTTTCGGCCTTGCTGTCACCGACCTGCGTAATGCGCAGGAGGGTCATCATCTGGCGATGACCGGCCTTGCGGCGGTAGTTGTGACGGCGACGCTTCTTGAAAACCGTCACCTTCTCGCTCTTCGCCTGCGCGATGATTTCGGCCGACACCGTCACCTTGCTGGCATCGGCGATCGAATCGCCTTCACCTGCAAGCAGGACGTCGCCCAGCGTGATGGTCTCGCCAGCTTCCCCGGCGAGTTTTTCGACTGCAATCTTGTCTCCGGCGGCAACCCGATACTGCTTGCCGCCTGTGCGCACGATAGCGAACATGGCTTATCTACTTCCGTTTTAGTTGCTGTGCCGACCCCTTGCAGGAACGGCGCGCCGGACGAACCGCCTGATGGCAGTGCCCGGAAAGATGGTCGCCGTTAAGGCACGGCGGCCGCCAAGTCAACGACCGATCGCCCGGAATCTGGCGCGGCACGGACTCTTTCCCCGCATCCCCATTATCCGGTCGGGTGTCGCCCACCATGCAGGGTGGCGCGGCCCCCCGCACGTGGTAAGGGCACATGGTATGGAAAGTCCGACGATGACCTTCAAGCTTCTCATGGCGCCAGCCGTCCTTCTCGCCCTGTCCGCATGTGCCGCAGCGAGCAGCGACTATCCCTCTCTCGCCATCCGCGACGCCGAACGGCCGCGCGGCGCGATCGACGCCCCTCCCCCAGCCGAACCCACCCCGCCTCCACCGCGCGTTGTCGGAGCGGACATTCTGCGACAAGTCTCTGACCTGCGAAGCGAGGCCGCGTCGGCGCACCAGCGTTTCCTCCGCTCGGCCCCGGCGGCTCGCCGTGCCGTCGCCGCAGGCGCCGGTGCGGCCCGCGCCAGCGATGCATGGGCGAGTGCGCAGGTCGCCCTGGCCGATCTTGAAACCCAGCGTTCGCGAACGGCCATTCCCTTGGCTGATCTCGACGAGCTTCTCGTCTCGCAGGCGACCGCCTTCGACCCGGTAGCCGAGATCGCAGAGGCCCATGCGGAAGTCACCGCGTTGGTCGAAGAGGAAGACCGCGTATTGGCAGGCCTGCGTTCACGGATTCGCTAGTGAACCTGGAATGCGCCTCCTGCCCTGTTCGCGACCGGGCCGCCTGCGCAGTCCTGTCGGATCAGGAGCGGACCGACCTGGCAAGCGCCGGCCGGACGCGGCTGCTCTCCAGAGGCGAGGTCCTCTTTTCCGCAGGCGACGATAACGATGCCTGTGCCACCCTGCTGACCGGCGCGCTCAAGGTGTCGTCGGTCGATGCAGCGGGAGAGGAACGCATCCTCGCCCTGATCCATCCCGCAGGGTTCGTCGGCGAGATGTTCCGCCCCTTCACCGACCACGACGTTACCGCGCTGACCGATTGCCGGCTGTGCATATTCTCGCGCGCATCGATGGAGCAGGCGCTGGAGCGGCATCCGGCGCTCGCGACCGCCCTGCTGCGGCGTTCGCAGGACGAACTGCACGCCGCGCGGTCCCTGCTGCAACTGACCGGCAAGCAGGATGCGGGAACACGGCTTGCGGGCCTGATCCTTTCGCTCGCCAATGCGGCCAGCCATTCCCCCTGTCACCCGGCACGAACCTTCGACCTGCCTCTGACGCGCGGCGAAATGGCGCAAATGCTGGGTATCACGATAGAGACGGTCAGCCGCCGCCTTTCGCAGCTGGAGAAGGATGGCATTATCGCCAGACACGGCAAACGCGGGATCGAACTGGTCGATCCCGCGCGCCTCTCCGCCCTCTCGGGACCTCTTTAGCGGCTGCCCCTCAGGCCACGATCGCAGCAATGGTCACGCAGGCGAGGCCCCAGAAAACGATCAGGACGGGCAGGATCAGCATCTGGATCGCCGCATCCCGCGATTTGAGCGGTCCGGTATGGGTCATGATGCCCTGGCTGCGAAACGCCGCCATGCTCAGCGGCCTGGCGTCGGTCGGCGGGTCCAGCCGCGCCCAAAGTGCCGGGACGCCGAACCCGGCCACGATGAACAGGGCGAAGATCGCCATCGGGATGATGAGACCGGGCGAACGCATGCCCGCTGCCATGATACCGAGAAATCCGAGATAGAGCGCCACGGTCACACCGTAGAGAGCCTTCGGCATTTCGAAGGTGCGGTCGACTTCGTGCGGCTTTTCCTGCGGCAAAGGCAGGGTATCGTGAACGATGGCATTGGCGGCAAGCACGTGGCGGGCGAGAAGATCGGACATCGGGAAATCCTCCATTGGTGTCGGAGGACCTTGTGCACCGACACGCGTCGGCGCGCTTTGACGCAGGTCAAACTGCGAAGATTATTCCGCCCGCTGCCAGCGTTCCCGGTCGGAATGGTCCGATTGGCGCGGGGTTATCCAGTGCCATGCACCATCGTCGCCGCTTCCACGGCGCTCCCGCTTCCAAAACCACGCGGCGGTTTTCAGGTGATCCATTACGAAATCTGCCGCCTCGAACGCTGCGCGGCGGTGACGCGCCGCCGCCGCCACCAGCACGATCGCCTGTCCGGGGCGAAGCATGCCCACCCGGTGCCAAGCCAGCACCCCGTCGAGATTCCAGCGCCGTATCGCTTCTGCCGCAATGACTTCCATACCGGGCAGGGTCAGCGGCTCGTAATGCGTCAGTTCCAGTGCCTTCACGTCGCCGTCCGGCCTGACCTTACCGGTAAAGCTGGTCAGACCGCCCGACGCCGGATGGGCAGCGTTGAATGCAGCCAGCGCCTCCCCCACGGAGAAGCCGCTTTCCCACACGCGCACATCGGCGGGCGTCGCTATCTGCAGCCTAGCCACCGCTGACCGGCGGAAGCAGTGCAACCTCGTCGCCCTTTTGGGCATCGAGACCGGTCTTGTCGGAAAGCACGCTGCCGCGGCACGCGACGTGGACGCGGCTATCCTGCAATTGCTCGGCCACTCGGGACGATACCTGCGCCAGCAATCCGGCCCAATCCAGTGGGGCTGCGAAAACGCGTTCCTCCGCCCCTTCGAGATCGGCCAGCGGCCCCAGGAAAAGTACGCGAACCATCTTCAGCCCCCGGTCATCGACATGTGACGGTCCAGCGCAGGCGCTTCGCCCACACCAATACGGAAATGATGTCGCTCGGGCTTGATCGCCATAGCCTCGTCCAGCGCGGCCTCGAGGTTTTCCCGTGGTTTTTCAGACCGGAGGGCGGCGCGCAGATCGACACGTTCTCCGCCGCCGAGACAGGGAAACAGCTGCCCGGTCGTGGTGACACGGATGCGGTTGCACCCGGCGCAGAAATTCTCGGTCAGCGGTGTTATCAGGCCGAGCAGTCCGCGGGTTTCCTCCACCCGGACATAGCGCGACGGGCCGCCGGTGCGGTGGTCCGACGGTTTCAGCGTCCAGCGCTGCTCCAGTTCACGGCGCACCCTGGACAGGGGCAGGAAACGGTCGATGCGGTCTTCGTCCACCACGCCCAGCGGCATGGTCTCGATAAGCGTGATACCGTGCCCCTCGCCATGCGCCCATTCGACGAGGGAGGGGATTTCATGCTCGTTAACCCCCTTCAGCGCGACCGTGTTGATCTTGACCGCGATGCCGGCAGCCTTCGCCGCCGCTATGCCCTCCAGCACCTGCGGCAATGCGTCGCGCCGGGAAAGCGTCCTGAATGTTTCCCGGTCCAGCGTGTCGAGCGAGACGTTGATCCGCGCCACCCCGGCATCGCGCAAGGCAGCCGCATGGGTCGCCAGCTGCGTGCCGTTCGTCGTCATCGTCAATTCGTCCAGCCCATCGCCGACATGGCGGCCAAGGGCGCGGACGAGATCGATCGCGTCACGGCGGACGAGGGGTTCTCCTCCGGTCAGGCGTATCTTGCGCACGCCGCGATCCATGAAACCCCGGGCCAGCGCATACAGCTCCTCGAGGTCCAGCACTTCCTTGCGCGGCAGGAAGGTCATCCGCTCCGGCATGCAATAGGTGCAGCGCAGGTCGCAGCGATCCGTGATGGATAGACGCAGATAGGTGATCCGGCGTCCGAAACCATCGACCAGGTTCCGCCCGACCGTCACCAAACGTCTCCTTGCCCCGGCGCGAATTCGTTGCTGCCTGCTTCGAGCGGAAGATACTGTCCCGTGACAGCCTCGGCCATGGCGAGATATTCGGTCGTGGCCGCCCTTGCGCGGGGATCGTCGCCCCCGATCACATTGACGCGGACAGGGGCATGAAGCCGTGCCATGTCGCGCGCTGCTGCACGTCGCCAGTCGGCGTGATCGTAAGGCGCGGCTGGCAGGACCAGAACGACGCTGCCCGCACCATCGGCAATGGCATGGGCCACCGCGCCTGAAAACCGTTCGTAGAAAGTGGCGGCCGCTTCCAGCGCCCCCGGCGCGAGCGGACCGGTCTCGATGACGACCTGCGTCGAGCCCGGCACAGCGCCTGTCATCGGCGCTCGCGGGACAGGGTGATACCGATCTTTTCCGCGCCTACGGCGATGGCCAGCTTCACGATGTGGACCGTCACGCTCAGCACGTTCTCGTCCTGCGCGAACAGCGTGTCGCAGATATGGTCCGCGACCGATTCGATAAGCTTGAAATGCACCCCTTCGGGCAGGGCCTCGGTGGCGGCGAATTTCAGGTCCATGTAATTCTTGCTGGATTCGAGCGGCGTATCCGGTTCGTACCTGTCGGCAACCTTGTACCCGACCTCTATCGTGATGCGCAGGGGCTGGGGCTTGCCGGTCTCTTCCGAATAGATACCGGTCAGGACATCGGTTTCGATGTCGGCAAAGCGAAGGGTCAGCGAATCGGCCATCGGGCGACTGTCTAGCGCGGATTCGACCAGCGCGCGAAGATTGCCGTCGGCAGCAAGCGACCATCCTCGCCCGTCTCGCGCACGGCGAGGTCGCCATGCTCGATACTGCCGGGCAGATCAGCGAAAATGTCCGCCAGCAATGCGCCGAGCGAGAGGCTGCTCATCCGCACGGCATAGACGGTCAGGAACAGGAAGCGGCTGTCACTGTCCAGCAGAGCACGGCAATCGCGCACCAGCGGGGCGAGCCCCTCCTCGATACGCCAGGTCTCGTTCTTCGGACCGCGCCCGAACTTCGGCGGATCGAGAATGATGCCGTCATACCTCTTGCCGCGCCTCACCTCGCGTGCGGCGAATTTGGCGGCGTCGTCCACCAGCCAGCGGATCGGGCGATCGTCCATTTCCGCCAGTGCAGCATTGTCACGCGCCTGCGCGACCGATTTCTTCGATGCGTCGACATGGGTCACCGGGCCGCAATCACTCAATGCCTGCGTGCCCACCCCGGTATAGCCGAACAGGTTCATCGTGCTGGCATCCGGCGTTCCCGCCAGTTCCGAACGCATCCAGTCCCAGACGGGGGCCATGTCGGGGAAGAATCCGAGATGGCGGAACGGCGTATTGTGAGCTGTGAAGCGAGTTTCGCGCCACGCCAGCGGCCAGCCCTCCTGCGGCACATCGGGTGAAAGTTGCCAGCGCCCGCCGCCATCCTCGTCCGCGCCGGGGATGAATTCGCCGTCGGCCTGCCAGTCCTCTCCATCCTGATTGAACCGGGGCGACCACATCGCCTGCGGTTCCGGACGGATAAAGCGGTAAGGCCCGAACTGCTCCAGCTTGCGGCCCTCGCCGCTGTCGACAAGGGTGTAGTCGTCCCACCCCTCGCCCGCCATGACGACGGGTTGTTCGACAAGCTGCGCCATCAGGCGCTCGGGCTGGCGTGTTCGAGGATGTAAGCGGTCAGGGCTTCGTAATCCCCCGGCAGGGATACGCACCGTTCCTCGCGCGAGAACAGGTCGCCCATTCTTGCCGGGAGCGCTGGCCGCGTTCCGGTTGCGCGCTCCACCGCATCGCGGAATTTCGCCGGATGCGCTGTTGCCAGTGTGACCACCTGGACATCGGACGGCAAATCGGCCTTCATCGCGGCGTCGAAACCGATGGCCGTGTGCGGGTCGATGACCTGCCCGCAATATTGATGCGCGCGCCGCATGGTCTGCGCCATGGCGTCCTGATCGACCCGTATGCTGGTGAAGAGTTCCGCAGCACTGCTTCGCTGAAGGTCGCTCAGCATCATGGCGCGGCTTGTCTCGAACCCTGCCATTTGCGTGGCCAGTGCAGCTCCGTCGCGCCCGCCGCAATCGAACAGCAACCGCTCGAAATTAGAACTGACCTGTATGTCCATGCTGGGCGCTGCAGTCGGGGTGACTTCTCCAGCGGAATAATCGCCTGCCGAGAGAGCGCGGTGGAGGATATCGTTCACATTGGTCGCCACCACCAGTTTCGCGACCGGCAGGCCCATTTTCGCTGCGACATAGCCAGCGAACACATCGCCGAAATTGCCGGTGGGAACGCTGAAGGCGATCGGTCGGTCCGGCGCGCCGAGCTGCAGGGCGCTGGTGAAGTAATAGACGACCTGCGCCAGAAGCCGCGCCCAGTTGATCGAATTGACCGCGCCAAGCCTCAGCGTGCCCTTCAGCGCGTCATCGCCGAACATGCGCTTTACCGCGGCCTGTCCGTCGTCGAAACTGCCGGAAATCGCGATGTTGTAGACATTGGGCGCGAGAACGGTCGTCATCTGGCGACGCTGCACGTCGCTGATGCGGCCTTCGGGATGGAGCATGAATATCTCAACCCCGTCGCGCCCCGCCACAGCGTCGATGGCCGCGCTCCCCGTATCGCCGCTGGTTGCGCCGACCAGGGTCAGCTTTTTCCCGCGGCGGGACAGGAATTCCTCGAACAGCAGGCCCAGCATTTGCAGGGCAACGTCCTTGAACGCCAGAGTCGGTCCGTGAAACAGCTCCATCAGCCAGTGCTGCTGGTCCATCTGCACCAGCGGAACCACGGCCTTGTGCGAGAAGCGGCCATAGGCCTGCTCGGTCAGTTCGCGCAGCCTTTCGGGCGTCAGCGAATCGCCGATGAAGGGCTCCATCACCCGGGCAGCGACTTCGGCGTAGGGGAGCCCGCGCATGGCCGTGATTTCGGCAGCGGAGAATTGCGGCCATTCTTCCGGCAGGTAAAGCCCGCCATCGCTGGCGAGGCCGGCAAGGGTCACCCCTTCGAAGTCGAGGACGGGGGCGGAGCCGCGGGTCGATACGTAGCGCATGGCGGGGTGCTAGCGGCGGCCCGCGGCTGCGACAAGAAAGCTAGTCTTCATCATGGTCGAGATCGTCCACCTGCCGCGCCGTGCGAACATCGCCATCCCCGTCACGAAGACGGCGCCGGATCGCCAAGAAATAAATGACGAGCGCCGTGAGGGCGAAGAAGAACCACTGGCCGGCATAGGCCAGATGGTTGTTGGGCAGATCGGCAGGGTCGGGCGGTGCAAGGGCGATAAGTCCCGCTCGCGGCGGATCGGCAAGCAGGCGCGGACCCGGCGCTATGATTCCCGTCACCTGCCCGCCGGTCCATTGCGGGCCGCCGGGCGCTCTGGTCCAACCGAGCGCGATTTCCGTCTCGCCGCCACCTGCCAGTTCGCACCGGGCAATCTGCGCCCAGCCCTTCGCGCCGCGTTCGCTGGTCCCGGCGGTTGCACGCCGTTCGACAACCCGCTCGCATTCGACCGAACTGCGACGATAGAGGACGGGCTCTGCCGCCTCTTCGGATCGCGGGTATCGGACCGGCGCGGCAATTTCGCCGGCCCCGGCATAGCGGGCCAGCATCGCGTCCTTCTCGTCCGCGCGGTCCAGCTGCCAGAATCCCAGGCGGATCATGACCAGCACGGCGACCAGGACGATGATGGTCGGTATCAGGGGAAGTTTCTTCGTCACCCGTGATTGCTCCGTGCTTCGCGCGCGCCGTGCCGGAATTCCGACGCGATCAGAGCCCCCTTCGCCAGTCTCAGGCCGACAAGCGTCAGGACAGTGATCAATGGCAGCCACAAGATTGCGTGGATCCACACGGGCGGTGCCAGGGCAACCTCCATCCATGTGGCCAGCCCGACCACAAGAGTCCCGACGAGCAGGATAAGGAAAGCGGCAGGTCCGTCGCCCACATTGAACTTGGCGAAATCAAGACCGCAAGCGCGGCAGGTCGCAGCAAAGCTGACGATCCCGCGAAACAGAGTGCGCTCCCCGCAACGCGGACACAAACCGAAAAGGGCAGCCTGCCAGATGGCGGGCTGCCCCTTTTCGTGGTCCGGCGAGCCGCCTGAACCGGTCACTGCCATCAGTGGTATTCGGCGCCCCAGCCGCCCCAGACATAGACGACGATGAACAGGAACAGCCACACGACGTCGACGAAGTGCCAGTACCAGGCCGCAGCTTCGAAACCGAAGTGCTGGCGCGGGGTGAAGTGGCCCTTGTACGTACGGGCAAGGCAGACGATCAGGAAGATCGTACCGATCAGGACGTGGAACCCGTGGAAACCGGTCGCCATGTAGAACGCCGAGCTGTAGGTGTTGCCGCCGAAAGCGAACGGCGCGACGCCATATTCGTACACCTGGACGAAGGTGAACAGCGCGCCCAGCAGGATCGTTGCCCACAGACCCTTCTTCAGGCCTTCGCGGTCGCCGTTCAGCAGCGAATGGTGGGCCCAGGTCACGGTCGTGCCCGAACACAGCAGGATCAGCGTGTTGAGCAGCGGGAGATCGAACGGATTGAGGACTTCCTCGATCGCGGCAGGCGGCCAGACGCCGCCGACGACTTCGGAAAGCTCGCTCGGGAACAGGGCGAAGTCGAACCAGCTCCAGAACCAGCCGACGAAGAACATCACTTCGGACGCGATGAACAGGATCATGCCGTAACGCATGTGAAGCTGCACGACAGGCGTGTGGTCGCCGCGCTCCGCCTCGTTCACGACTTTCGAGAACCAGCCCCAGAACGTTGCGATCAGACCTGCGATACCGAGCCCCAGAACCAGCCAGGCGTTCGCCATGTCGTGCATGTAGAGAACCATGCCGGACGTGAAGGTCAGGCCCGAAAAGGCACCGACCAGCGGCCAGATGTCGGGATCGAGAATGTGATAGTCGTGATTGACGTTACCGGCCATGGGTCGCGTATCCTGCTTGGTAGTCCTGAATTCGTATGGCTGCCCCTAATACGGCAGCGCGCGGTGGTCTAGAGGGCGGGTGCCCGCAAGTGTCAGCTTTCTTCGTCGCTCTCGCCCGGAATTGCCTTGTGGAAGGTGTAGCTCAGCGTGATCTGCTCCACGCCCTTCGCGTTTTCGTCCTCGAGAATGGCGGGATCGACGTAATACAGAACCGGCATCCGCACTTCCTGCCCCGGTTGCAGCGTCTGCTCCGTGAAACAGAAGCACTGAATCTTGTTGAAGTATTTACCCGCCTGTTCCGGTTCGACATTGAAGGTCGCCGTGCCGGTAATCGGGACGGAAGACGTGTTCTTCGCGGTATAGAATGCCATGTCGCGCACGCCGATCTGCACCGTGTCGGTCGCCTGCGCCGGCTGGAAGACCCATGGCACGTCGCGCGCGGTGCTGGCATCGAACCGGACGGAAATCGGCTTCGCCCCGGCACTGGCGGCCAACCGCTCTGCAATCGCGGCGTCGGCTTCGCTTGCCACCTGTGTCGTTCCGCCGAAACCGGTCACCCGGCAGAAGAGATCGTAAAGCGGTACGGCGGCGTAGCCAAGGCCGAGCATGGCCAATGCCAGGCCGATCGCCATCAGGCCGGTCCGGGCGTTGCGATTCTCGTCTACGGGGATGCTTGCCATCAGTCGCCCATCCTGACGATGGTGATGGCGTAGAACAGGACGACGAAAAACAGCAGCAGCAGGCCGAGCGCGACATTGCGCGACTTGCGGCGGCGTTCCAGTTCGGCTTGTTCTTCAGGTGTCATGGAAGGCATCATACAGTGTCCAGCAGCGGCGTCACATACCGGTCTAGGACCAGTACGGCGAACAGGGCGAAGAGATACAGGATGCTGAAGGCGAACAGCCGCTTTTCCGGCTTCATCGTATCGCCTTCGACGCTGCGGCGCGTCGCGACCGGAACGCTCAGCGCAATGAAGGCGAGCGTCAGGACCAGCGCTGCGATGCCGTAGATAACACCCGTACCGCCGATCAGCCACGGCGCTATGGCGATAGGCAGGAGCAGTACGGCGTAAATGAGGATCTGCTTGCGGGTGCTGACCTCGCCGCGGACGACCGGCATCATCGGGATGCCGACTTTCGCGTAATCCGACTGCACGAAAAGTGCCAGCGCCCAGAAATGCGGGGGCGTCCACATGAAGATGATGGCGAAAAGCAGCAGCGGCATCGCCGTGATCTCACCGGTCGCGGCAATCCACCCGATCAGTGGCGGAAACGCCCCTGCCCCGCCCCCGATGACGATGTTCTGCGGTGTGCGCGGCTTCAGCCACATGGTGTAGACGACGGCGTAGTAGATGATCGACACCAGCAGCACGCCGGCTGCCAGCCAGTGTACGGCGAGCCCCATCGTCATGACCGAGAATGCCGACAACAGGAGGCCGAAAGTCAGGGCATCGCCCCTCGCCATCCTGCCACCGGGGATCGGGCGGTCCTTCGTCCGCTTCATCCCCGCATCGAGGTCGCTTTCCCACCACTGGTTCAGCGTGGCGGCCCCGCCCGCGCCCAGTGCGATGCACAGGATCGCAGTAAAGCCGATAACCGGGTTGATGCCGACAGGCGCCGCCAGCAATCCGCACAGCCCGGTAAAAATCACCAGGCTCATGACGCGCGGCTTGGTCAGCGCGAAGAAATCGCGCCAGTCGCTCGGCAGTGCGTTGGCAGAGGGTGTCGCGGCGGTCATCGGATCTTACAGTTCTCTATCGGTTTTCCTGCAACAGGGGGCGCACCATCGCTGATGCGCCCCCTCGATCTCTGGTCTGCGTCGGTCCGCTGACTGGCGAACCGGTCGCTTACGCCTTGGCAGGCGAAGACATGTGATCGTGGTAATCGTGATGGTCTTCGATCACCGGGAGGGTTTCGAACTGGTGATACGGCGGCGGGCTGGGCAGCGTCCATTCCAGCGTCGTCGCACCTGCGCCCCACGTATTCGCTTCAGCCTTGCGGCCCGCGGTGAAGGCGTAGGCAAGGTTCACGAAGAACACGAGCATCGAACCGGCCATGATGAGATAGCCGTAGGAAGCGATCTCGTTCCAGTAGGCGTAGGCTGCCGTATAGTCCGGATAGCGCCGCGGCATGCCCTGCATCCCGAGGAAGTGCATCGGGAAGAAGATCACGTTCACGCCGATGAAGAACAGCCAGAAGTGAAGGTGGCTCAGGAACTCGCTGTGCCAGCGGCCGCTCATTTTCGGGAACCAGTAATAGAAGCCCGCGAACATCGAGAAGACCGCACCCATCGACAGCACGTAGTGGAAATGCGCCACCACATAGTAAGTGTCGTGCAGGTTGTCGTCGATACCGCCATTGGCAAGGACCACGCCCGTCACACCGCCGACGGTGAACAGGAAGATGAAGCCGAGCGACCACACCATGGGCGACTTGAATTCCAGGCTGCCGCCCCACATCGTGGCGATCCAGCTGAAAATCTTAACACCGGTCGGCACGGCGATGACCATCGTCGCGGCGGTGAAGTACATCTTCGTGTTCACGTCGAGACCGACGGTATACATGTGGTGCGCCCACACGATGAAGCCGACGACGCCGATCGCGACCATGGCGTAGGCCATGCCGAGATAGCCGAACACGGGCTTGCGGCTGAACGTCGCCACGATCTGGCTGACCATGCCGAAGCCCGGCAGGATCATGATGTAGACCTCGGGGTGACCGAAGAACCAGAACAGGTGCTGGTAGAGAACTGGGTCGCCGCCGCCTGCCGGGTCGAAGAAGGTCGTACCGAAGTTACGGTCCGTCAGCAGCATGGTGATGGCGGCTGCCAGGACCGGCAGGGCCAAGAGCAGCAGGAACGCGGTCACCAGGACCGACCACACGAACAGCGGCATTTTGTGCAGGGTCATGCCCGGTGCACGCATGTTGAAGATCGTGGTAATGAAGTTCGTCGCGCCGAGGATCGAGCCTGCGCCCGCGAGGTGAAGCGAGAAAATCGCGAAGTCGACGGCCGGACCGGTCGATCCGCTCGTCGAGAGAGGCGCGTATACGGTCCAGCCCGTGCCCGCACCCAGACCCGTGCCGCCCGGCACGAACAGGGAGAACAGCAGCGAGATGAAGCCGACCACGGTCAGCCAGAACGAGATGTTGTTCATCCGCGGGAACGCCATGTCGGGCGCGCCGATCATGAGCGGGACGAACCAGTTGCCGAAGCCGCCGATCATGGCCGGCATGACCATGAAGAAGACCATGATCAGGCCGTGCGCCGTGATCAGGACGTTCCACATGTGCAGGTTGGCGTCGAAAGCAGCCTCGCCGCCCATCAGTTCGACCCAGTAACCCAGGACCTGGATACCCGGCTCGGCCAGCTCTGCGCGCATGATCCCCGAGATGCCGCCACCGATGATCCCCGCGAAAATCGCGAAAATCAGGTACATCGTACCGATGTCCTTGTGGTTGGTGGACATGAACCAGCGGGCGAAGAAGCCCGGCTTGTGATCGGCGTCGTGATGTGCGCCGTGAGCCGTATCCTCTGTGTGGGCCTGGTAGCCTTCAGCGGTGGTAGCCATCGTTCGGTCTCGTTTCTCTTAGCGTCTGGTCGCCTTCGCGGCGATTATCATTAGTCCTGCCGCTCCCCGGTGTCACTACGGACAGGGGAACGTGCCCTGTCTTACTCGGTGTCGAGCGCGTCCGCGCCTTCGGGAGCGGTGTCGATCGTGGCCGGGGCGCCAGCACCCGGAGCGCCCGGGACGGAGCTTTCCGGATCCTGCAGCGGAGCGGCTTCCGGAGCGGTCTCTTCCTCTTCACCGAACGTACCGCCCTGTGCCGCGACCCACTGGCGATACCGCTCCATCGGGACAGCCTCGATAGCGATCGGCATGTAGCCGTGACGCGCGCCGCAAAGCTCGGAGCACTGGCCGTAATAGATGCCCGGCTCGTCGATCGTCAGCAGGCGCTCGTTCAGGCGGCCCGGTACGGCGTCGAGCTTGAACCACAGGCTCGGCACGGCGAATGAGTGAATGACGTCGGCGGCGGTGGTCTGGATACGAAGCGGCACACCGACCGGAACAACCATCCGGTTATCGACAGCCAGCTGGCCCGGCAGGCCCTTCGTCAGAGCTTCTTCCTCGGGCATCATGTTCGAAATGATCTCGAAGCCGCCCTGGTCGGGATAGGTGTAGCCCCAGTACCACTGGTAACCGGTCGCCTTGATCGTAATGGCATCGGCCGGCGGCGTTTCGTACTGGCGCGCCAGCAGCGTGATGGACGGAACGGCAATCACGACGAGGATGATGACGGGAACGATTGTCCACACCACCTCGACCAGCGTATTGTGCGTCGTCTTCGAAGGCTCGCGACCTTCGCGGCGACGATATTTCGCGACCACCCACAGCAGCAGGCCGAGGACGAACAGGCTGATAACCGTGATGATCGGCATCAGGATGATGTCATGCATCCACTGCGCATATTCGCCGTTTTCGGTGTACTGGTCCTGGAAGGTCATGCTGGCCAGCGCATCGTCTTCGAAGGCGGTCGGCTGACCCTTGATCATTTCTGGGCCGTAATATTCGTAGCCGGCCGCATCCGCACCGGGGGCCACTTCGTCACTGTCGGCAACTTCTGCCGAAGCGGCAGGATCGATTTCACCGACCCTGCCGGCCTCCGGGACAAGCGATACGTCCTGCGCGAAAGCGGCCTGTGCGCCGAATGCCAGAAGAACGGCGGCAAACAGCATCGCCAAGGCGCGGAGGGTGGCAGTAGGCCGGGCGGTAGTCATCATTGCGAACAAGCTTCCCAATTTCCGGCCATTGCTGGCCATCTGGCATCTGTAGTTTGCCCCGCACAGGGGGGCTTCGCCTGCCATATAGGGCAGCCGGACTGCGCGGCCTATACGGACGCTTGCCCACTGTCTCAAGCGCTTCTACGGACATTTTTCCGCAAGCCCCGTGGTGTCGCTTGCAATTGCCAGCCCAGATCGGCGCCCCATAATGGCCTTGCAACAGTATCGAGGACCCGATGACGGACGAAGACGTACTTGCCGAATTCCGTAGCTGCGACGCCCTGCTCGAAGGGCATTTCCTCCTGTCGTCGGGACGCCACAGCGCGTTCTATCTGCAATGTGCGCGCGTCCTCATGAACGCGGAACGCGCGGCCCGCCTGGCGGCTGCGATGGCGCGAAATATCCCCCGCGAACTGCGTCAGCAGATCGATTGCGTGGTGTCCCCGGCCATGGGCGGCCTGATTATCGGCCACGAAATGGGCCGCGCGCTGGACAAGGACGCAATGTTCCTCGAGCGCCCGGACGGAGTCTTTCACCTGCGGCGCGGATTCGCTCTGCAACCCGGCGCGAAGGTGCTGATGGTGGAGGACGTGGTCACCACCGGTCTTTCCAGCCGCGAGGCGATAAAGGCGGTCGGCAATGAAGGCGGCGAGGTGATCGCCGAAGTGTCGCTCGTCGACAGGTCGGGCGGTTCGGTCGACCTCGGGGTACCATTCTATCCGCTCGTCGCCTTGAACTTCCCGACCTATGCCGATGAAGACGTCCCCGAAGAGCTGGCAGCCGTGCCCGTGACCAAGCCAGGGAGCCGCGCATCTTGAACGCTGCCGCGAAACTGCGCCTCGGCGTGAATATCGACCATGTGGCGACCATCCGGAACGCCCGGGGCGGCGACCATCCCGATCCGGTGCGCGCCGCGCAGATCGTTGCGGCAGTCGGCGGCGACGGGATCACGGCCCATCTGCGCGAAGACCGGCGTCACATCCGCGATGGCGACCTGAAACGGATCCAGGAGGCGACCGGCCTGCCGCTTAATCTCGAAATGGCGGCGACCGACGAAATGCTGGCCATCGCCCTCGCCCATAAGCCGCATGCCGCCTGTATTGTGCCGGAAAAGCGGGAAGAGCGGACGACGGAGGGCGGGCTGGATGCGGCCGGCCTGCACAACCAGCTGGCGCCCATCGTCACAAACCTGGTCGATGCCGGCATCCGCGTGTCCCTGTTCATCGAGGCAGAGGAGCGGCAACTGGATGCTGCCATTCGCCTGGGCGCGGACATCGTGGAATTTCATACCGGAGAATATGCCCACGCCTGCCTCGACGATGACCGCGAGAAAGTCTCGAGCGAGGTAAAGCGGATTGCCGACATGGCGGCGCTGGCGACGAAGAACGCGATCGAGCCCCATGCGGGCCACGGCCTCACCTACGAGAACGTGCAGCCGATTGCCGCCATTCCCCAGCTCGCGGAATTGAATATCGGTCATTACCTCATTGGCGAGGCGGTGTTCGTCGGCCTGGAAAACGCCGTCCGGCGGATGCGCGACCTGATGGACGAAGTGCGATGATCATCGGGCTGGGATCGGACCTTTGCAATATCGAGCGCATCCAGAACTCGCTCGACCGGTTCGGGGAAAGGTTCGAAAACCGCGTCTTCACCGAAACGGAGCGCGCCAAGGCGCGGCGCCGCCCCTTCACCATCGCTGGCACCTATGCCAAGCGTTTCGCCGCCAAGGAGGCGTTCTCCAAGGCGGTTGGAACCGGTTTTCGCCGCGGGGTCTTCATGAAGGACATCGGCGTCGTGAACGCAAAATCCGGTGCGCCGACCCTGGCGCTGGAAGGCGGCGCGGCCAAGCGGCTTGCGGAACTGACGCCCGATGGCCATGAGGCGGTCATTCACCTCACCCTCACCGACGATCACCCATGGGCACAAGCCTTCGTGATCATCGAGGCCCACCCGATCTGATCCAGACCCACCTACGGATACCGACAATCCCGTGACCGACAAGACCAAGAAAAAAGACGACGAGAAAGTGAACTGGTTCGCAGAGATACGCGGGCTGGCACTGATGCTTCTCGCCGTCGTGGCGTTTCACAGCTTCATCGCGAAACCGTTCTACATCCCTTCCCAATCCATGATGCCGAACCTGCTGGTCGGTGACCGGCTGGTGGTGAGCAAATACCCGTATGGCTATAGCTGGGCCTCGATCAGTTTCCACATGGCCCCGCGCGGTGACTGGCGCGTCTTCGGCAGCGTCCCGGAATATGGCGATATCGTCATCCCGGTTCATCCCGAACGGGACGAAGACTATATCAAGCGCGTCGTCGCCCTGCCGGGGGACCGGATCGCAGTGACGAACGGCCAGCTCGTGCTGAACGGGGAACCCGTGCCGCAGGAAGTCGTGCCGGCCATCGAAGTCCCGGTCGATCCCAATTCGCCCTGCACCACCTTCGATTATCCGGGGCTCCAGGCCCGCACGGAAAACGGCGAGGAGGTCTGCCGCATCCCGACATACCAGGAAACGCTGCCCAACGGCGCGACCTACCGGATATTCGATCACCAGCCCGATTACCCGCTCGACAACATGGACGAAATCCTGATTCCCGAAGGTCACGTCTTCGTAATGGGCGACAACCGCGACCATTCGGCAGACAGCCGCGCCAGCATCATGGAACAGGGACTTGGTGGCCCCATCCCGTTCGAGAATATCGGCGGCCGGGCCGAGTTCATTACCTTCTCGCTCGACGGTACGGCGTCATGGAACCCGATCAGCTGGTTTGCCGCGATGCGTAGCGGGCGGGCCTGGACCAGCCTGCGGCCGGAGATGAGCACGCCGCCGGCCGATGCGGAAACCGATCCCGTCGCATGAGCGAAGCAGGGCCCGATACCGACGACAAGGGGCCTGAAACGCACGGCTCCAGCCCGGCATTCATCCTCGATCCGCGGCTGCGGCAAGAGGCAAACCGCGCCTTCGTCTGGGTCTCGGTCATCGGGCTGGTCGCACTCGCCGTCTATATCTCGCAAAGCCTGCTGGTGATTTTCGGTGCGCTCGTCTTCGCATCGATGATCGATGGCGGCTCGCGCCTTCTGGGCCGGGTACTGCCGATCGGTCGGCGCTGGCGCGTTTCGCTGGTCCTGATCGGCGTCGTCGCGTTCTTTTACTGGCTGGTTACATTCGCCGGCGCGCAGATCGCGCAGCAGGCCGCCGAACTGCCATCCATCGTGGAGCGGCAGGCGACACTGATCGAGCAATGGGCCGAGGCGAACGGCATTGCCGTTTCCCTGTCGCAACTCCAGTCCATGAGCAGCCAGGTCCTGAGCGGCGTCGGTACGGTCACTAAGGCGCTCACGGGCCTTGCAGGCGGGGTGGCAACGGCAATCCTTATCGTCATCATCGGGATCTACGTCGCTTTCGAGCCTAGGCTTTACGAACGCGGTGTCGAATGGTTTGCCCCGCGCAGCAGCCGCCAATCCTTCAGCGTCACACTGGACCGGATGGCCCATACCTTGCGGCGCCTGATGGCCGGACGTCTTCTCGGCATGGTGTTCGAAGGGTTCGTGACTTTCCTGGCCCTGACCATGTTCGATGTGCCAATGGCGGCCCTGCTCGGCATCCTGACAGGCCTGCTGGCGTTCATTCCCAATATCGGCGCGCCGATTTCCGGGCTGCTGATGGCCATGGTCGGTTTCAGCGTGGACGTGGAAACCGGCCTCTACACCATCGGCATCTATTTCTTCGTCCAGACCTTCGACGGTTATGTCGTCATTCCGATGATCGCCAAGAAGACCGTCGACCTTGCACCGGCGCTGGTACTGGCCGCCCAGCTGATCCTCGGCATTCTGTTCGGTATACTGGGCCTGCTGCTGGCCGATCCGCTGATGGCCATGCTGAAGGTAGCGCTGGAACGCCGAGCGGAGCAGAACGACGAGGCGATACAGTCGCAGGCAGACAGCGACGGTGTTGCAACAATGCAAACGGGAACCTGAATTGGCGCGCAAATTCCTCTACTTCATCGTCTTCCTGGTCGTTCTGGTGGTCGTTGCGGGCTTCGCGCTCAGCATCTGGTCGAGAGAAGCGACCGAGATCGCTCTCGTCCCGCGCGGCGAATTCGTGGAGCAGGATGCCCTCGCCCGGAATGCCTACGAGGATCCGGACATGTGGTATTCGCGGCCCGGCATCGGCACGGATGATCCCTCGCGTTATCAGCCTGCGATTGCCGAAGATGAGGAAGCGGACGACGCGTCCCCCGCCCCGTCGCCCGAAAACCCGGCGACGGAGGCCAGCCTTCCAGAGGGTAGCGCAGACCTGACGCCGCAAACGACGCGCCGGGCAGAAATCGTGCCCGCCGAGGATATCCCCGATTTCGCAGTCTTCTTCGTCCATCCCACCAGTTACATCCCGGTCAATTTCCGGGACGAGGTGAACTGGAACGCTGCGCTGGGCGACGAACAGGCGGAATTGCGGGCGCGGCTGTTCCTGCGCGGGCTCGCCAGCGCGTTCAACCGTGCGGACGAGATTTGGGCCCCGAAATACAGGCAGGCATCGGTCGGCGCGTTCCTGACCGACAGGGACGACGCGCAAAAGGCAATCGATGCCGCTTATCGCGATGTCGAGCAGGCCTTCGCCTATTTCATCGAAAGCGTCGACGACGAGCGTCCAATCGTGCTGGCCGGCCACAGCCAGGGTTCGCTGCATATCCTGCGCCTGTTGCAGGACCGCGTGGCGGGAACGCCGCTGGAGGACAGGATCGCCGCCGTCTATCCGATAGGCTGGCCGATTTCCGTCGAGCATGACCTCCCGGCCCTGCCCTTCCCCGTCTGCGGCAGCGTCGACCAGTCGGCCTGCATCTCGACCTGGTCGAGCTTCGCAGACGACAACGATCCCTCTTTCGTCATGGAGCGCTACAGCATGACGCCGGGGTTCGACGAGCAGCCGCGGGGCGACGGTCCGATCGTGTGCGTCAATCCCATCACAGGTAGCGCTAATGGCAGCGCGCCTGCTTCCGCCAATCTGGGTACGCTCATACCGGAAGAGGATTTCTCCTCCGCTTCGCTTGTTCCCGGCGGCGTTCCGGCGCGATGCGATGAAAGCGGGCTGCTGCTGATCGGCGACCCGCCGGAAATCGGCAGCGCGGTGCTGCCGGGGAACAATTATCACGTCTACGACATCCCGCTGTTCTGGCGGAACCTCCAGCAAAACGTTGTGAGCAGGGTCCGGGCATGGGAAGCAGCGCGCTGATTACCGAGAACGCTGCGGAATTCGGCGATGCGCTGCCTGATGGCGGTGTGTTGATGGCGCTCGACCTCGGCACCAAGACCATTGGGATTGCGACCTGCGATGCCGGATGGCGTTTCGCCACGGCGGGCAAGACCCTGCCGCGTGGCAAGTTCGGCCGCGACCGCGAGGCGATGCGCACCATCATGGCTCCGCGAGAGGTCGCAGGCATTGTCATCGGCCTGCCCCGCAACATGGACGGGAGCGAGGGGCCGCGGGCGCAGGCCAGCCGCGCTTATGCCCGAAACATGGTGGAGGCGTTCGACCTGCCCATCCTGCTGTGGGATGAGCGCTGGTCGACCCAGAGTGCCGATAGCGCCATGATCGACCAGGGTACCAGCCGTGCCCGCCGGGCGGAAAGGATCGACAGCCACGCGGCGGCCATCATCCTGCAAGCCGCGATCGACAGGCTTGCCGGCGGGGCGATTTTCTAGCGCTCCAGCTGTTGCCGCCTCAGCCGGGCCTCCCCTGCGACGAGGCGGCTGCCCGACAACTCCGCTTCGCGCCACACCGCGTCGGCATCGACTTCCATACGGCTGCGAGCGTCGAAAACGGCCAGCCTCAGACGCTCGCACGGATGATGACGTGCGAACCGGCCTGCCATATCCAGCGTCTCGCCGTGACCCATGGCGATGCCGCATCGCAGCAGCGCTTCGCTCGCTCCGGAATTGACGATTGCGGCGACGCGGTTTTCCCTGACGTCGAAGCGGTACTGGTCGCACCAGCTGCGCGCCGGGTCCGCTGCAACGATGTTCAGCGAAACGGACAGGCTGGTAGGCGGCAATTGCGCATGCACGTCCCGGTGCGCCCTGTAATGCAGCATTCGGCCCGGCGACAGGATGGACCGTTCTGCGAACCGCAGGCCTGCATGCTCGCCCGAAATGCCCGCGACCGTATCGTAATCGTACTCGTAATAGTCGCTGCCATAACCCGGCCCGAAGTGACCGACGGTCAGAAAATCGAAATTGTGGTCGTGCGGCAGTCCGTAGACGAAGCTTTCCGGCCCGCTCGATCGGAAAGCGCTTTCGCCCGGCGATGGCCAGATATTCGCGCGCAGGAAATAGCCGGGCCGGGCCCCGGACAGCATGATAGCCTGAGGCCCGTAACCGTTTTCGCCCGGCACCTCCTTGTGGCCTGTCTTCAGCTCACGAGCGATCAGATCGCCGAGGAAAGCGCGATTCGCGTCGAGTGCGAACAGGCATCGGGCCGCTTCGGAAATATCCCCGTCGTCCCGGAAGTCCGGGTCGAGTGCGTCTAGCCTCGCGATGGCCTCTGCCAGGGAGATTGGCGCACATTTCGCGGGCTCGATAACAGCTGGCATGGTCAGCCCTCCACCAAATTCGCAAGGACCGGATGGGATTCCAGAAGACGACCGCGCAGCCTGTATGCGTCTGCAGCTAATGGGTCGTCCGGATCGTCGGCGATGCGCGTCAGCAGCCGGAAACCGGTCTCCGTGTCGAGCGCAAGCGTCCGGCGCAGCGCTTCCCACCGGGCGCCGGAAAAGCCGGGACGGGATGCAAAGGCCGCAAGTGCCGGCGTCGCCTCTTCATGCTGCATCTCGCCCAAGAGGGCCGCCATCAATTCGTGACGCGTATCCACCGGATCGCCCGCTGCCTCGTGCAGCACCGCTCCATCGGAGAGCCGCACCTGCTTCGTGACGGGCATCGGCTGGGGTCGGTGCGACAGGCGGAGGCTGACGAGCGGAGCCGAAACCCGCTGGAACACCCGCACTGTCCATGCAGGCAAATGCAGGACCTGTCCCTTTTCAAAGACTTTTCGGCCGTTGTTGCGGCGAAGGTTCGACCGGTTTTCGAGACTGTATATTTTCCCTTCGGCCTTTCCGGTGAGGATGATCTCGTGCCGCTCGGTCGCGGTGAAGCTGGCGGAAACCACGGGTGTTGTCCGCGAACCCGGGTCCGCTTCGACGACCACCAGGGAAAGTGTCGCCTGTCCCGAATGCAGCAAGTGGACAGCGGTGAAATCGCCTTCGATGCTGTGCCAGAAACATGGATGGCCCAGCGGCTGTTCGGCCATGGCCGCTGCCATGGCCGTCAGGAACCCACTTGCGAACGCTTCGGCCTTTGCGGGATCAGACATCAGATCGAACAGCGCAGCGCACCCATCCGGCGGAAAACCTTCGCCATAATCTCGCAGGGCCTTCGCCACGGGCGCCACGTCTTCGCACTCCCGCCATGCAGTGGCTGCACGCGTCATCAGGCGCTGGGCAGAAACCTGTGCCGAACGGTTGGCGATGAAGGCCGAAAGTTCGGCACAGGGAACCATGTCCGCCTCCCCTAGAGGCCGAGGGACATATGGTCGTAGAGATAGACCATGATGATCACGACGCGGTCGTCCACCGTGGCGCTGGCGCCGTCGGTCAGGCTGCCGAAAACGCCGGTCACCCGTTCGAGATCGGGCAGGCTGTCGTTACTGATTTCAGGTAGTTTCAAGGTTTGCGACCCTCCTGTTGCGGCGGCCCGGAATGGGCAACGCGGATCGCGAAACTGGCGCGCCCCGGTCCACCGGGACAATTAAAACATTGTCATCGCGGCGGACCTCTATCACTGGGTTGAAGCGATGACTGACGAGCAAGCCAAATTCGATCCCGAAACCTTCGCGCCGTTCATGTTCGGGGGCAGCCATAATGGCTGGCTGGGCATGCGCTATGCGGACCACGGGGGCGACTGGGTGGAAATAGAGCTCCCCTGGCGCGAGGACCTGATCGGGGAGGAGGACCGCGCGGTACTCGCCTCCGGCCCCATCATCAGCCTGATGGACATGGCGAGCGGGATGGCAATCTGGACGCGGATGGGGGAATTCCGGCCAATTGCGACGCTGGACCTGCGGGTGGATTACCTGCGTCCGGCAAAGGTTCGCAAAGCCGTTTTCGGCCGTTCGCAGTGCTACCGCCTCACGCGCTCTGCAGCCTTCGTGAAAGGCATCGCGCATGACGGCGATCCGGACGATCCCGTCGCGAACATGGCCGGGGTGTTCATGGCCATCGGTGGAGGAACGAGAAATGTCCGTTGATACGTTTGCGAACGACCCTGCCGACATGGACGCGCTGCTCACCCCATACGCCCGGTCGATGGGCATAACCGTCCATGACCTGCAGGACGAACCCATCCTGAGCGTGCCGTTTTCCAATACGGTGCAGGGCCGGCCGTCCCACTATCATGGCGGCGCGATCAGTGGTCTGCTCGAAACAGCAGGCTACGGCGCAATCCGGATGCGTTTGAAGAAGGACGGGCGGACGCAGGTTCAGCTCAAGCCGATCAACATCACCATGCAGTTCCTCGCCGGCGCGAAGTCGGAGACATTGTACGCGCAGGCGCGGATCACCAAGCTGGGCCGCAGGAATGCCAATGTGGAGGTCGAATGCTGGCAGGACGACAGGTCAAGGCCGCGTGCGACCGCTGTGATGAATGTCCTGATGGGCGAAATCGAGGATGAGGCTCCCGAGGCGTCCGATACATCCGGGACCTAGCGCTCGCCTGCAGTCTCGCGCGCTCTTTCGGTCGCTTCGGCGATTTCTTCGCGAACCCTTTCCTCCGCTTCGCGCCGAGCCTCCTCTATCGCCTCGTCGTCCATCCGCATGCCGCCTTCGCCAAGGCGCACATCGATCGGAATGCCCTCGACCCGGGTCCGCAGGATGACCTCGCCGTCTTCCATTCTGAGGCTGACATCACCCGGCCCGCCCGGAAGGTCGCCGGGTAGGTCGGACGGAATGTCGGACGGTTCGGGCACGTCGAGAGGTTCCACCGGACCTGACGGATCGGCTCTGGGCGCGCTGCCGCCATTGGTCGCCCGGTCCTGCGCGCCAAGGGCATGGCGCATGAAGTCCTTCCAAATCCGAGCAGGGGCACCGCCGCCGGAGATGTCCCCAAGCGACGAATTGTCGTCGTTCCCGATCCAGACGCCGACCACGAGGTCCCCTGCATAACCGACGAACAGCGCGTCGCGGTTGTCCTGCGTGGTCCCGGTCTTCCCGTAATTGGGTCCGGCGAGCATCGCCGCGCGTCCCGTTCCCGAGTTGATGGCACTACGCAGCATCGTCTCGATGGCCTCGTGATCGGCGGAACCCAGACTTTCCGGCCCGTTCCAGAACCAGTCCCACCAGCCCTGTTCCGGCTTGGGGAACGCCGTCGGCTCAACCGGGAAGGCATTGCTGGCAACGCCCGCATAAGCCGCGGTGAGATCGATCAGGGGAATACTGGCCGTGCCCAGTGCAAGGCTGGGATCGCCCTGGTCCATCGAGGCCTCGATCCCGAAGGCGCGGGCCATTTCGATGACATTCTCGCTCCCCACCTGTTCGAACAGGCGAACGGTGGCGACATTGCTGGACGCGGCAAAGGCCTGTTCCAGTGTCAGGCTCTCGCTGTACTTCCCACCGGAATTCTTCGGCCGATAGGAACCGGTTTCGATCGGCAGGTTGCTGACGACGTCGTCCGGCTGCGCCCCGGCCTCCAGCGCCGCTAGATAGACGAACAGCTTGAAGGTCGATCCGGCCTGCCGCCTTGCCTGCGTGGCGCGGTTGAAGGGCGAGCTGGCATAATCCCTGCCCCCCACCATGGCGACGACTTCGCCATTGCGGCGCATCGCGACGAGCGCGGCCTGCGCGCCGCCCAGCGGAGCGCGGGCAACCGCGTCACGCGCAATTGTCTGCAACCGGGCATCCAGCGTGGTGGTCAGGGTCTGCCGGGCATAACCGCTTTCCACGCGATCCCGGGCCTGCGGCAGTGCCCAGTCCGCGAAATAGGTCCCAGTCGGCATCACGTCGCCACGGCGGATATCGAGCGCAGGGGCCTTCACCGCGTCCGCTTCCGCCTGCGTCAGGTGCCCCGCCGCCACCATGGTACCCAGCACGACGCGCATGCGCTCTTCGGCGCGCTGGTAATGCTTACTCGGCGCGAGGTAGGACGGCGCCTGCACAAGGCCCGCAAGCATGGCGGCCTGCGCCACAGTCAGGTTTTGCGGCCGGCGATGGAAATAGTGCAGGCTGGCGGCGTGCAATCCGTACGTATTGTCCCCGAAATACGCATTGGCGAGATAGCGCGTCAGGATCTCGTCCTTGGTCAGCCAGCTCTCCAGCCAGAAGGCGATGAGCATCTCTCGCGCCTTTCGGGTCAGGCTGCGTTCCGGCGTCAGGAAGGTGAACTTCGCCAATTGCTGGGTGATGGTGCTGCCGCCCTGGACGGTTCCGCCCGTGGCATTGGACCAGGCGGCTCGCGCCAGACCGCGCGGATCAACTCCCCAATGCGAATAGAACCGCCGGTCCTCGACGCTCAGGAACGCATCGACCACGTGGGGCGGAAGCTCCGATACAGGCACTGGAGGCTCCGTAACCGCGCCACTGCGCGCGATCGGGGTGCCGTCGGATGCAAGCAGCGTGACCTGCGGCGGGACAACCGGCTGAAGCGACTTCGAGAGCGGAGCGGTTATCGCCAGGTAGCCGATCAGCAATATGACGACGGCGGCAAACAGCAGGAGGCCGCGCCTGAACCATTTCCACGTCAGCAGACGACGCCAGCCGGTTCGTCCTTGTCCGCGGGATTCCCGATCCACCTCGTTTTCGAAGGGGTCCCGGTCTACGCCTCCCGGCCGGTCGTCCCAGTCGGCCTCTGCATCCCAGTCGTCTTCCTCGCTCCAGCCCGCTGCCGGACTGTCCGCGATGGCGTAATACCCCTCGTGACGGGACGGTTCGCCCTCTGTCTGGCGGGATCGACGGAAAAAGCGACGCATCAGACTGTATTAGACCATTAACACGGTAAAGACGAGAGCTTCGTTTGCGGGCTATTCAGCGGCAACATCATCTTAACCACCCGGACCTAAACGGCTCTCACCACAAAATTTTCGGCGAGGGTTAAGGGGTCGATGCTGAATAGCTGGTTGCAAAAACAGTCCGTCAGGGAGTTTCTGCTCCTCAATCTCATCAATCACCGCGTTGCCGACAGGGACGTGGAATGGTGGGCGCGTTGCAAGCTCAATCATACGGCGGCCTTCCCCTACCTCGGATGGGATGCTGCCCGCCTTGCAGCCGGTCTGATTATCTATGCGACCTTCGCGAATGCCATATTGCTGGGGATCTTCGCAGCTGGCGGCTTTGCCATTATCGTCCGCCAGATCCAGATCGAGAAACGGATCGCGTCGCGCACGCAGTCGCACAGGCAGAACTATGCCTCTTACCGCGATCTCGTCATCGTTCGGGCGCTCTTCTGGGGCGGCGTGACGGCGGTCGGTCTTTCCATCGCTCCTCCCGCATATGCGCCGATCATCGCGATGAGCGCTTTGTTCATCATGTTCGTCGATGCCCTGTGCATGGTGGCGATGCCTCGCCGCGCAATCCTGGCGACGGCCATCTATGCAGCGGCAACCACCGTTCCGCTGGTCGCCTTCCATTCGGGCCCTGTCCTGATGGCGGCGATCCTGGCCTGTTCCGGGTTCCTCTTCCTGCATTGGGCGGTCTTCAACCTTCACTTCCTGTTCGCGACGCGCCGCCTGCGTACGCGCCGCCTGAGGGAAGCGAGCGAGACCATCCAGCTCCTGCTGAACCAGTATGACGAAGACGGCAGCGACTGGCTGTTCGAATGCGACGAGGATGGCCGCATCCTTCGTCCCAATGCCCGTTTCTGCAAGGCCGCTGCCCGGTCGGCGGAAGAGCTCGACGGAATGCGGCTTTCCCTCCTGTTCGACGACTGTCCGGAACGCGACGAATTGCGTGTCCTCGGCGAGAAGGAAGACAATTTTCGTGGCCTGGTCATCCCGCTCACCATCGAAGGCGAAAGCTGCTGGTGGTCGATCAGCGCGCGCCCGATCTACGACGGCGAGGGCAATCTCGATTGCTGGCGAGGGTTCATGGCCGATATCTCCCGCTCGCGCCGGGCAGAGGCCAAGGTCACCTACATGGCGCATTACGACGTGCTGACCAACCTGCCCAATCGCAGCCTGTTCAACACCACACTGCGCCGCGCCTTCGACCGGCAGGACCACGACCAGATATTGGGTATCCTTTACGTCGACCTGGATCACTTCAAGGCGATCAACGATACGCACGGCCATGCCATCGGCGATACGGTCCTGGCCGAGGCCGGACGCCGGATCGAACAGGCCGTCGGCAATTCCAACATGGTGGCACGGCTTGGCGGCGACGAGTTTGCCGTTCTCCTGGACAGGCTCGCCGACCGCCAGGAAGCGCTCGGCATCGCGCAGGCGATCGTGTCAGCGATGGACGATCCGATCGAGATCGACGGTCAGGTCCAGCCCCTTCCCATCGGGGCCAGCGTGGGCGTCGCTTTTGCGCCCGACAACGGCATCACCGGCGAGGACGTCCTGAAGGCCGCCGACCTTGCGCTCTACGATGCCAAGTCGCGCGGTCGCAGCGGGGCGAGCGTGTTCGACCCCGGCATGCAGAAGGAAGTGCAGGACCGCCGCGCGCTCGAGCTCGACCTCAGGGCTGCGCTGTCGCGCGGGGAACTGGAAGTGCAGTACCAGCCGCTGAAAGACGCTGCGACAACCGAAACCGTCGGTTACGAAGCGCTGCTCCGCTGGCATCATCCCGAGCGCGGCGATGTCAGCCCCGCCGTCTTCATCCCCATTGCGGAGGAGACGGGGCAGATCATGGCGATCGGTTCCTGGGTCCTGCGCGAAGCGCTGAACGAGGCGGCCAACTGGCCCGAGCATCTGACCGTGTCCGTGAACCTGTCTCCTGCGCAGATGCGCGACGAGGGGCTTCTCAACACGATTGTCGGCGCGCTTGCCGCCAGCGGGGTCGCGCCGCAGCGGCTGGAGCTGGAAATCACCGAATCGCTGCTGATGCAGGACAATGACGAGAATATCGAACTGCTGCACCGCATCCGCGATATCGGCGTGCAGATTGCGCTCGACGATTTCGGGACCGGATATTCCTCCCTCAACTACCTGCGCAGTTTCCCGTTCGATCGCATCAAGATCGATCGCTGCTTCGTGCGCGACATCGCCAACAAGGAAGACAGCGACGCCATCGTCAACGCGGTCGTCGGCCTGGCAGGCAAGCTCAAGATGCGGACCACGGCCGAGGGCGTGGAGCATTCCGAGCAGCTCGAACGCATTCGCGCAACGGGCTGCACGTCCGTCCAGGGGTTCCTGTTCGACCACGCCCGGCCGGCTGCAGAGCTGGAACACGGTGCCGAGCTTCGCGCTGCCCGCGCGAAGCCGGCGAAGGTATCACAACTGAAGGCGGCGGCCACCGATACGGAGAAACAGCCCGGCGTGGGCCGCAAGTCCGCCTGACGGTCAGTTCGCGCTGGAAACCACGCTCTCGGGCAATTCCTCGCCGAACACGCGCTGGTAGTATTCCGCCACCAGCATCCGTTCCGCCTCGTCGCACTTGTTGAGGAAGCTCAAGCGGAAGGCGAAGCCCGTATCCTTGAAGATGGCGGCATTCTGCGCCCAGGTGATGACCGTACGCGGGCTCATCACGGTGGAGATGTCGCCGTTCATGAACCCCTGCCGCGACAGGTCCGCGACCTTGATCATGTCGGCCAGCAGCTTGGGATCGGTATCGGGGTTCTTCGCGGCGACGATGTCCTGCTCCACCTCGGCAGGCAGGTAGTTCAGCCCGACCACGATGTTCCAGCGGTCCATCTGGCCCTGGTTGATCTGCTGCGTGCCGTGATACAGCCCGCTGGTATCGCCCAGGCCGACCGTGTTCGAGGTCGCGAACATACGGAAATTCGGATCGGGGCGGATCACGCGGTTCTGGTCGAGCAGCGTCAGCTTGCCCTGCTGTTCCAGCACGCGCTGGATCACGAACATCACGTCGGGTCGGCCCGCATCGTATTCGTCGAACACCAGAGCCACGGGATGCTGCAGGGCCCATGGCAGCAGGCCTTCGCGAAACTCCGTCACCTGCAAACCGTCGCGCAGCACGATGGCATCGCGCCCGATCAGGTCGATGCGGCTGATATGCGCGTCCAGGTTGATGCGAATGCAGGGCCAGTTGAGCCGCGCTGCAACCTGTTCGATATGCGTCGACTTGCCCGTGCCGTGATAGCCCTGGACCATCACGCGGCGGTCGTGGGCAAACCCGGCAAGGATGGCCAGCGTGGTATCCGGGTCGAACACGTAGCTTTCGTCGAGATCCGGCACGCGGTCGTCCGCTTTCGAGAAGGCGGGGACCTGCCAGTCGATATCCACCCCGAAGGTTTCGCGCACGTCGACGGTGGTGTCGGGCGCGGCCATCAGGGTCTTGTCGCGGGCTTCGAAGGTTTTTTCGGTCATGTCGTTCATTGCTGCCAGCGGTTAGCCGCGCGAACCCTCCCCTGCAAGCGGGACCAAGGGCGACATTTTGTTCCCTGCTGACAAGTCCCTATATTTACCGCGCAATGCCGCCATCGCCGCCCTCCCCGTCCGAATTCCTGCGACGCCAGCTGGTGGGCCGCGTTCGCGCGGTTTTCCACGAGCGGCCCGACCTGGTGCAGCCCGAACCGCCCAGCGACCATGCCCTGTTCGAGAAGGACAGCCCGATCCGCATGGTCCATGCCGATGTCGTGGGCATGATGGTCGGCGGCATTCGCGGCCTGTTCCTGCAGATGCTGCACCCCCATGCGCTGCAGGGCGTGCTTGACCATTCCAATTTCCGCACCGACATGCACGGACGGCTGCGGCGCACGGCGAGCTTCATTTCCACCACAACTTTCGGCCACCGCGACCGCGCGAAAGAGGCGATCGAGCGGGTCAACCGCATCCACCGCCACGTTAACGGCACCCTGCCCGGCGGCACCCCCTATTCCGCGACCGACCCGCGCACGCTGGCCTGGGTCCACGTGGCGGAGGCGACCAGCTTCCTTGCCGCCTATGTCCGCCATGTCCGGCCCGACATGCCGCATGGCGAGCGGGACGAATATTACCGCCAGTTCGCCATCATCGCCCGCGCGCTGGGTGCCGATCCGGTCCCGCTGGACCAGCGCGAGGCCGAGGCCATCTTCCGCGAGCTGCGAGCGGACCTGACCAC
The DNA here is from genome assembly GCF_042851395.1 of Altererythrobacter sp. MTPC7. Lineage (NCBI taxonomy): Bacteria > Pseudomonadati > Pseudomonadota > Alphaproteobacteria > Sphingomonadales > Erythrobacteraceae > Altererythrobacter > Altererythrobacter sp. MTPC7. The sequence goes on from NZ_BTGS01000015.1 coordinate 38,204, forward strand.
CTCGCCCGAGGCTCGCGAGGTTGCCCGCTTCGTGAGCGAGATCAAGCCCGAGGGCGCGCCAGCCGCCTTGCAGAAAGCGCTTGTGTCGGAAGCGACCGCCACCCTGCCCGCCTTCGCCCGGTCGATGCTCGGGCTGGAGCGTCCCGGCATCGGCGGCATCCCCGCCCGTGCGGCGACATGGGGCGTGGGAAGGACGCTGCGCTGGGCCTTCCGCCAATAGCCCTGCCCGAAAGCTGCGAAGTTGACGAAGGCGACAGTGCAAATCTCTCCCTCTTCGCAGGTTTGTCAGACAAGTCCCTGAAACGAAGCGATAGTCCTTGAAAACACGAAGTTGACACTTCGCGCGGGGAGCGAGGGAAAATCGCGCTGGCCCCGTCAGCAAACAGGTAAACCGACGCGAATCGTGATAGCTTTCCATCGACCGGACGTGCTGGCACAAAAGGCGCGTGTAGGAAAACGATGGAGGACCATGGCATGCCGTATATCGAAGGATTTCTCGCCCCCGTTCCGGCCGACAGGAAAGAGGACTATCTCGAATTCACCCGCAAGTCCGCACCGCTGTTCAAGGATATCGGCGTGACGCGCATGGTCGAATGCTGGGGCGACGACCTGATGCGCGGCAAGCAGACCGATTTCTACCGCGCCGTCGATGCGAAGGACGGCGAGACGGTGGTGTTTTCTTGGATGGAATATCCCGACAAGGCCGCCCGCGACGCGGCCTATGCAAAGATGGAAAGCGACGAGCGGTTCGAAGCGCTGGGCGAGATGCCGATGGACGGCAAGCGCATGATCTTCTCCGGCTTCCAGCCGATCTTCGACACGGACGGCAAGCTGGCATGACGGCCCCGCCCGCCTGAAACCCTGCAAGGATGCACGGGCACTGAGGCAGCAGCGTGCAGGACCGATGTCTGCCAACTCCGACTTAACAAGGGTTAGGCAGACAGGGCGGAACGATCTACCGACCTAAGGCTAGGTCAGGCGATGCTGCAATTTATCAAATGCCACGCCTGGCCCATCGCGACCTTCTTCATTATCGCCGCTGCCGGTTACTTCGCACGGAGCGCCATCGGCACGGTCTATTCCGCGGCGGAGGCGATCGTGCTGCTGGATGCCCTGTCGCGTGCGGGACTGTATCTAGCCTCGGCCATTGCCGGCGGCTCCACCACGATCCTTGCGTTGATGCTGACGCTGATCGGCATGATCCGGCGGATGGACCACGACTTCAGCGACCAGGCCTATCGCGACGTCGACCTGATCGCCCGTCTCGCGACCGCCAGCCTGCTCGGTAGCCTGTTCCTGCTGCTGGCGTTCGTCTTTCCGGTCGGCGAGTTCGAGGACCTGCCCCGCCAATGGTTCGAGACTCTTTACGAAGCGCTGTTCATCGGGACCGTGACCGTCATCGGACTGGCCGGGGCCACGGTCGTGCTGATGTACATAACTTTGCGCCGGGTCATCGCCCATATCACGCCGGGCGATGCCGTCTGACGGTCAGCCGATAGCGCGTGATTTTCGCAGCAACTGGTAGGCATCGACTACGCGGTTGAGGCGTTTCTCGAACTTCCGGTCGCCGCCATTGCGGTCTGGATGATACCGGCGGACCAGTTCGGAATAGCGGCGACGAAGGCGGCGGCGATCGGTTTCGAGGCCCAGCCCCATGACCTCCAGCGCCTTGGCCTCGTCCGGGCTGAACCGCCCGTCCATGGCCATTTCCGCCTCGCGCCGGGCACGGCTCTTGATCCCGGCGGCACGCGCGCCGATGGCATCCAGCGGATCGTCGTAATCGGACCAGCGCGGCATTCCGTCGACCCCGGCACCAAGGCTGCCCGGCCCTCCGCGAAAGGCGCGGCTTTCCGTGCGCCAGCCGGATGCGGGCGACTGCGCGGCCAGGATTTCGTCCGCGCTCATCCCTTCGAACCAGTCATAACCTGCATTGAATTCGCGCACGTGATCGAGACAGAACCAGCGCCACTGGCCGGGTCCGTCGAAGCTGTTGCCGCTGGCCCCGGGCGCGCGGAACTCGCCTGCTTCCTGGCAGGTCGGGTGCTCGCACGTGTGGCCAGTATCCTCGTATCGTCCATGGAACCTTGCACTGCGCATCGCCATTAGGATGGGGTATGCAAGGCCGGGTGAAAACCCCCCGGACCGCAAAACGCGAAAGGATCGTCATGGCAGGCCAGGTGCAACAGGAAATGGAAAAGCTGCTGATGGAAGCGTTCTCGCCCACGCGGCTGGAAGTCATCAACGACAGTGCCAGCCACGCCGGCCATTCGGGCGATGACGGCAGCGGGGAATCGCATTTCACCGTGGTGATAGAGGCCCCCGCCTTTGCCGACATGAACCGCGTGGAGCGCCAGCGCGCCGTGAACAAGGCGCTAGGGGACATCCCCGGCGAACGGGTCCACGCTCTCGCCATCCAGGCCAGCGCGCCCACGCCATGAGCCGGCTGGAGGAAGCGGTCGAACAGGTCATCACGCCGACGACCCACGATCTGGGCGCGTTCGAGGTGCGGCGCGCGCTGCCGTCGAAGGCGCGCAGCATGGTCGGGCCCTTCATCTTCGTCGACCAGTTCGGGCCCGGATCGCTCGCCATCGGGGACGGGATGGACGTGCGCCCGCACCCGCATATCAACCTGGCGACCGTCACATGGCTGTTCCAGGGCGCGATCGACCACCGCGATTCGCTGGGCACGTTCAGCACCATTCGCCCGGGGCAGGTGAACCTGATGACGGCAGGCCGGGGAATCGTGCATTCGGAACGCAGCCCGCAGGAAGAACGCGAGGCAGGACCGCAACTTTACGGGATGCAGACCTGGCTTGCCCTGCCCGACGGGCGCGAGGAAATCGATCCAGCGTTCGAGGCGGTGAAGGACCTGCCGGTGGTCGATGACGGCTCTGCCCGCGCGACCGTCGTGATGGGCAGCCTGTGGGGCGAACGCGCTGCCACGACGACTTATGCCGATACGATCTATGCCGAAATCGTGCTGGGCCCCGGTGGCCGTATCCCGGTCGAAGCCGAGGCGGACGAGCGCGCGGTCATGGTCGTGGGCGGCGATGCGAAAATCGACGGGATTGCGCTGGAGCCCTACCAGCTGACCGTGCTGAAACCCGGCATGGCGATGACCCTGTCCTCTGCCGAGGGTGCACGGGTCGTACTGCTGGGCGGCGAGGCTTTTGCAACCAGGCGCACCGCGTGGTGGAACTTCGTATCGTCGAGCAAGGAGCGGATCGAGCAGGCGAAGGACGACTGGCGAAACGGCCGCTTTCCCGAGGTGCCGGGCGACCGGGAAGAACGCATCCCCTTGCCCGACGTGCCGAAGACGGTCACCTATCCCTGACATCACGATCAGGGAGAGACCATGGCTTACGAAAACGAATGCTGGTGGATTACCGGCGCATCCAGCGGCATCGGCGCCGCGCTGGCCCGCGAACTGGGCGCACGCGGTGCGCGGGTCATCCTGTCGGGCCGCGACGAGGACCGGCTGGCCGGCGTGGCGAGCGAAATCGCTACCCAGACGCTCACCCTCCCCTTCGACGTGCGCGACCACGACGCGATGCTGCAGGCGACCGGCAAGGCCACGGATTGGGCCGGAGAATCGGCGGCGGACAGCTCGGGCGGGATCGACGGTTTCGTCGCCAATGCGGGCGTGTCGCAGCGCAGCCGCGCGGCGAAGACGGATATGCAGGTCTACCGCGACATCATCGATATCGACCTGACGTCCCAGATCGCCGCGACGCAGGCGCTGTTGCCGCACATGACGCAGCGCAAATCGGGCCGCCTGCTGTTCATTTCCAGCATTGCAGGCAAGGTCGGCGTGCCGATGCGCACGGCCTATTGCGCGGCGAAGTTCGGTCTTGCCGGCTATGCCGATGCCCTGCGTGCAGAGCTGTCGCAGGACGGCATCGGTGTCCATGTCATCTACCCCGGCTCGGTCGCCACCGATGTCAGCCGCAACGCGCTGAAGGGCGACGGGGCGAAGCGCGATAAGAGCGACAAGGTAATCGACAACGGCATCCCCGCGGACGAGGCGGCCGCGACCATGCTCGACGCCGTCGCCCTCAACCAGCGCGAAATCATCGTGGCGCGCGGCATGGAAGAAGCGATGGGCGAGCTTCGGCGCACGCCCGACCAGCTGTTCGACCAGGTCGCAGGCATGGTCGCCGACGGCTACATGGAGAAGATGGAGGCCAGCGAGTGATGGAGCAGGTTCGCGTCCGGCTGGCGAACGGGATCGAACTGGACGTCGTCGATACCGGCCCTCCGCCGGGGCAGGACGACGCCGACACGCTGATCTTCCTCCACGGCTTTCCCGAAAGCCACCGGACCTGGCGCCACCAGATCGCGCACTTCCGCGACCGCTATCGCTGCATTGCGCCCGACCAGCGCGGGTATCGCGGGTCGTCGAAACCGCAGGACGCGGCGTCCTATACGCCCGACAAGCTGATCGGCGACATCTTCCAGCTGGCCGATGCGCTGGGCGTGGAGACCTTCACCATCGTCGGCCACGACTGGGGCGGTGCGATTGCGTGGGGCGTGGCGCTGGGCGGACAGGGGTCGCGCGTGACGCGGGCCATCATCGCCAACGCGCCGCATCCGCTGGTCTTCCAGAGGCTGCTGTACACCCATCCCGGCCAGCGCGAGGCCAGCCAGTATATCCGCGGCTTCCGCGATCCCGCGAACGACGCCCTGATCCGCGAGAAGGGCATTCCCGGCATTCTGGAACAGGAAGTGACCTGGGGCCGGTCCGACGCGATGGAGCAGGCAGAACACGACGCGTTGATGCGCGATTACGAGGATCGCGACGCCGCCGTCGGCATGATCAATTACTACCGCGCCAGCCCGATCGTCGTGCCGCCGATGGACGCGCCGTTCGAAATCCCGGCGGACTGGACGCCGCCCGCCCTGCCGGACCTTTCCATCCCCACCCTCGTCATCTGGGCGCTGGACGATGGGGCGCTACCGCCGGAGAACCTTCAGGGGCTGGACGAGGTCATCGACGACCTGACCGTGGTGGAGGTGCCAGGCTGCGGGCACTTCATCCCGTGGGAGGCGCCGCAAGCGGTCAACGAAGCGATGGAGGACTTCCTCTCGCGCTAGGCCAGCCACTCCACCCACGCACCATGCGGGTGGGCGCTGGCGAGCAAATGCGGCTCGCCCTTTGCGGCTCCGTCCCAGTACCGGGCGACCAGTTCGTGCGCGAAAGTTTTCCGGTTGGTCTCGAGCGAGAGCCACGCCAGCGGACGCCCGGGCGAGGCGGATGCGGCTGCCTCCTCCATCGCCTCGATCACGGCATCCTGCTGGAAATCGGGGACATATTGCCAGACGATTGAATGGAACAGCACCCGCGTGGTCCCCTCCGCCTGGTCGTGCCCGAGCGCCTGCGTCACGAACCCGGCAGCATCGAGCCGCGCAATATCGGGCGGGCTCTCCATCGCCAGTTCCCGCGCTGCATCGATCCGGTGCATCCGCTCCGACGCCTCGGGCCAGACATAGCTCTTCAGACGCAGGGCCGCCTCTTCGTCGGTCAGGTCGACGGGCGCGATGTCGCATCCCCTGATCGACACGATCTCGGGCGACGTCGCGGGCGGCGCCTCGCCTTTCCATTCGGGCCCTATCCGCATCGGACTGCCTGCCGGGCCGACCGTGCGGCCGCCCAGATCGAAGAAATAGCGGTCCATCATGGTGTTGATGCCTGCACTGGACCCGATTTCGAGCATCTCGAAGCGGGGGCACACAAGCTCCGCCAGCCATAGCAGGCCTGCCATCAGGCTGGCCGAGCGCCCGGCCTCGTTGGTCTGCGGCGGCCCGTCCAGCCACGGCAGCAGCCGCGTGTCGTAGGTTTCCACCAATTCGCGCACCAGCGCATCGGCATGGGCCTGATCGCGCACCTGTCCGCCATAGACCGCGGCCAGCCGCGTATCCTCGCCCGACAGGACAAGGTTGTGCAGGCCGCCATTGATCCGCAGCGGCAGCGCGTCCTTCAGCGTCAGGCCCTGCCAGCCGAAAATGCGCCGGGCGGTCGCTGCCTCGCTGTCTTCCAGCGCCAGCAGGGCACGGACCACCATGGCGGTGCCCGGCGCGCCAGCCTCCTCGCAGTGGCGCGACTGCCACTCGATCGCCAGCGGGATGGATGCGATTTCCATCACCGCCCCCGGATTGCCGGAGGCTGCTTTACCGCCGCCGCCCCTTTCGCCCGAATCCTGCCCATCTGCCATCATCGCGATTGCCCTTTCAGCCTCCGGTCCCTATCTCGCGCGCCATGTCGCAAACGCCGCTTACCTTCGCCGTGCCCAAGGGCCGTATCCTCGACGAAGCGCTGCCGGTCATGGCGCGTTCGGGTGTCGTGCCGGAGGACGCATTCCACGACAAGGGCAACCGCAGCCTGACCTTCGCCACCACGCGGGACGACATGTCGCTCATTCGCGTGCGGGCCTTCGACGTGGCGACCTTCGTCGCGCATGGCGCAGCACAGATGGGCATTGTCGGCTCCGACGTGATCGAGGAATTCGACTATTCCGACCTCTATGCGCCGGTCGATCTCGACATCGGTCACTGCCATCTCGCCGTGGCGGAGCCTGCCGATATGGACATGAGCGCGCGCGGAGCCAGCCACCTGCGGATCGCGACCAAATATCCCAACCTGACCCGCCGTTTCTTCGAGGCGCAGGGCATCCAGGCCGAATGCGTTAAGCTGAACGGCGCGATGGAAATTGCCCCGTCGCTGGGCCTTGCCGGGCGCATCGTCGACCTGGTTTCCACCGGCCGTACGCTGAAGGAAAACGGGCTGGTCGAACGTGAACGCATTCTCGACATCAGTGCGCGCCTGATCGTCAACCGTGCGGCGCTGAAGACCGATGCCCGCGTCGCCGCGCTGGTCGAGGCGTTCCGGGCCGATGCCGAAGACCGGCAGAAGGCAGCCTGATGCGACACATTTCCACCAGCGATCCCAATTTTGCAGAGCGGTTCGACCGGCTGGTCAATGCCCGCCGCGACACCGCGCAGGATGTCGGCCGCGACGTATCCGACATCATCGCCCGCGTCAGGGCGCAGGGCGACCGCGCGCTGGTCGAATATACGCAGCGTTTCGACGGCCACGGCCTCGGCGGCGATGGCGACTGGACGATCTCGGCCGACCGGTGCGAGGAAGCGCATGCCGGGCTGGACGGCGAATTGCGCGATGCGCTGCACCTGGCGGCGGACCGCATCCGCGCCTATCACGAGGCGCAACTGCCCGAGGATCGCGACTATACCGACGACGCGGGTGTGCGGCTGGGCGCGAAGTGGCTGCCGGTGGATGCCGCGGGCCTGTATGTGCCGGGCGGACGCGCGGCCTATCCCTCTTCGCTGCTGATGAACGCCATCCCTGCAAAGGTCGCGGGCGTCGGGCGTCTGGCGGTGGTCACCCCCACACCGAAGGGCGAGGTCAATCCGCTGGTCCTGGCAGCCGCGCACATTGCGGGCGTGGACGAGATATGGCGCATCGGCGGGGCGCAGGCCATTGCCGCGCTGGCCCACGGCACGGACCGCATCGCGCCGGTCGATGTCATCACCGGCCCCGGCAATGCCTGGGTCGCGGAGGCGAAGCGCCAGCTTTACGGCACGGTCGGCATCGACATGGTTGCCGGGCCGAGCGAGATCCTGGTCATTGCCGATGCGAAGAACGATCCGGCATGGATTGCAGCCGACCTGCTGAGCCAGGCCGAACACGACCCGACCAGCCAGTCCATCCTGATCACCGACGATGCCGCCTTCGCCGCCATGGTGGAGGACCAGGTCGACCTGCAATGCGCCGCGCTGGCGACCGGCAAGACGGCCCGGCAGAGCTGGGATGCCAACGGCGCCCTGATCGTCGTCGATACGCTGGAAGACGCCCTTCCCCTCGCCAATCGCCTTGCCGCGGAACACGTGGAGCTGGCGGTGGACGATCCGGACGCGCTGATGAGGGGCCTGCGCCATGCAGGCAGCGTCTTCCTCGGCCGCCACGTGCCCGAAGCCATCGGCGATTACGTTGCGGGGCCGAACCATGTCCTGCCGACCGGTCGCCGCGCACGCTTTGCCAGCGGGCTCTCGGTCCTCGATTTCATGAAGCGCACCAGCTTCATCGCGATGGGCGCAGACGGGCTGGCCGCGCTCGGCCCTGCCGCTGTTCGCCTGGCCCATGCGGAGGGCTTGCCTGCCCATGCCGCATCTATAGAGATGCGCCTCAAATGAACTCTCCCAAACGATCTGTCGCGCGCTCCGCCGCACGCCTCGCCGCCGTCCAGGCCCTTTACCAGAAGGACATGGAAGGCACGCCCCTGCCCAAGCTGCTTAACGAATTCCACCAGCACCGGCTGGGGCAGGAGGTCGAGGACGAGCAATATGCCGAGGCGGAAACCGATTTCTTCGATGACATCGTGAAGGGCGTCGATGCCCGCCGCGGGGAAATCGACGCAGCGATCGAGGCCCGGCTGGCCAGCGGCTGGTCGCTCAAGCGGCTGGACAAGGCGATGCTGCAGATCCTGCGCTGCGGGACATACGAACTGCTGGCCCGGGCGGACATTCCGGTCGGCGCGGCGATCAGCGAATATGTCGACGTGGCCAAGGCCTTCTTTGACGACCGCGAGGCGAAATTCGTGAACGGCCTGCTCGACGGCGTGGCGAAGGACGTGCGCGCCTGACGGGCGAGCTTGCCTTCATCGAGGCGCTGCGCCGCCTGCCCCTCCACCGGGGCGCGCGGGGTCTGGCAGACGATGCCGCCGTGCTGGAAATCGGCGGCGAAACGCTGGTGCTGACCCATGACAGCATGGTCGAAGGCGTCCACTGGCTGCCTTCGCAGGACATGGCCGACGTCGCCTGGAAACTGGTCGCCACCAATCTGTCCGACCTTGCGGCCAAGGGGGCGGAGCCTGTCGGCCTGATGCTGTCCCACACGCTGGGCCGGGACGACGACCGCTTCCTGCATGGCCTGGGCGAAGCCATGCTGACCTTTGGCTGCCCCCTGCTGGGCGGCGACACGGTAAAGGGCGATGGCGGTGACCGGACGCTGGGCCTGACGGCCATCGGGCGCGCGGTGCATACGCCCGTCCCCTCTCGGTCGGGCGCGCAGCCGGGCGATACGCTGTTCCTGACCGGCCCGGTTGGCGCGGCGATGGCCGGGTTCGAGGCCCTGCGCGCCGGGACGCAGGGCGACACCGCCGCATTCCGCCGCCCGATGCCGCTGCTGGAACAGGGCCTCGCGCTTGCACCCCATGTCACCGCGATGATGGACGTGTCCGACGGTCTGCTGCTCGACAGCTGGCGTCTGGCAACGGCCAGCGGTGTGACGCTGGTCATCGCATCGGAAGAGGTGCCGATCGCTGTGCCCGAAGACCGCCGCGCCGATGCCTTGCGCTGGGGCGATGATTACCAGCTGCTCTTCACCGCGCCCCTGACCGCAGCCCTGCCGGCGGGCGCAGTTCCGGTCGGCACGGTCGAGGAAGGCGAGACGCCGCTCATCCTCGACGGGCTGGCCGTTACCGATGCATCGGGCCTCGGCTACGCGCACTAGAAACCTGCCGGAGACACGGATTTCGCCGCGGTTGACACTACGGCGCAGCAGGCTTGCGCGCCTTCGACCAGTGTTTATACCTTTTCGCGGACCGGACCCGCAAAAGAACCAGGGCCGGCCACATAAAAAGAACACAAGGTTCGGAGAGGGGCCATCACGTGAACACAATTATCATAGCGATCCTGCTGGGTTTGCTTGCCGTCGTCTACGGCATCATTACCAGCAGACAGGTTCTTGGCGCAGGGGCCGGGAACGAGAAGATGCAGCAGATTGCCGGTGCCATCCAGGAAGGCGCGCAGGCCTATCTTCGCCGCCAGTACACCACCATCGGTATCGTCGGACTGGCCGTTGCGGTCATCGTCTTCCTGTTCCTCGGACCGGTCCTGACCATCGGCTTCATCGTCGGGGCGATCCTGTCGGGCGTGGCCGGGTTCATCGGGATGAATATCTCCGTGCGCGCCAATGTCCGCACCGCTGCCGCCGCGCAGTCGGGCCTGCAGCACGGCCTGACCGTCGCGTTCCGTGCAGGCGCGGTCACCGGGATGCTGGTCGCAGGCCTCGCCCTGCTGGCGATTGCGGGCTTCTATTACGTGCTGGTCGGCCCGATGGGGCTGGACCTGACCGCGCTGGATGAAAAGCGCGAGATTATCGACGCGCTGGTCGGCCTCGCCTTCGGCGCCTCGCTCATCTCCATTTTCGCACGTCTTGGCGGAGGCATCTTCACCAAGGCCGCCGATGTCGGTGCCGACCTGGTCGGCAAGGTCGAGGCAGGCATCCCGGAGGACGATCCGCGCAACCCGGCCACCATCGCCGACAATGTGGGCGACAATGTCGGCGACTGCGCCGGCATGGCTGCCGACCTGTTCGAAACCTATGTCGTGACCGTCGGCGCCACCATGGTGCTGACCGCTCTGCTGTTCACCGGCCTTGCCGCGGACCAGCTCAACGCGCTGATGAGCCTGCCGCTGCTGGTCGGCGGGGTGTGCATCGTGACCTCGATTATCGGCACGTACCTGGTGCGCCTGGGCAAGTCGCAGAACATCATGGGCGCTCTTTACAAGGGGTTCATCACAACCGCCGTCCTGTCGATCCCGGCAATCTATTTCGCCACCGCCTTCGTGCTGGGCGACATGAACGCGCCCATCGGCGGCGCTCCGCTGGCGGGCGAGACCGGCTTCACGACCGAAACGGCTGAGGCGACCGTCGCCAGCTTCACCGGCATGGACCTGTTCTGGTCGATGATGGTGGGCCTGGCAGTGACCGGGCTGATCATCTGGATCACCGAGTACTACACCGGCACGGAATACCGTCCGGTCCGCTCGATCGCCAAGTCGTCGGAAACCGGCCACGGCACGAACGTGATTCAGGGCCTCGCGATTTCGCTGGAATCGACCGCCCTGCCCACGCTGGTGATCGTGGTCGGCATCATCGTGACGTACCAGCTAGCGGGCCTGATGGGCATCGCCTTCGCCGCCACGTCGATGCTGGCGCTGGCGGGCATGGTCGTGGCGCTCGACGCCTACGGCCCGGTGACCGACAATGCAGGCGGCATCGCCGAAATGTCGGAACTGGACCAGTCGGTGCGTGACAAGACCGATGCGCTGGACGCCGTGGGCAACACGACCAAGGCCGTGACCAAGGGCTATGCCATCGGTTCTGCCGGGCTGGCCGCGCTGGTGCTGTTCAGTGCCTATACGGCCGACCTGGAGGAGTTCTTCCCCGAAGTCGATGTCAGCTTCAGCCTGGAAAACCCCTACGTCATCGTGGGCCTGCTGCTGGGCGCATTGCTGCCCTACCTGTTCGGCGCAATGGGCATGACCGCCGTGGGCCGTGCCGCGGGCGACGTGGTGGTCGACGTGCGCGACCAGTTTGCGAACGATGCCGGTATCATGGAAGGGACCAGCCGTCCCGACTACGCCCGGACGGTCGACCTCGTGACGAAGGCGGCGATCAGGGAAATGATCCTGCCGTCCATGCTGCCTGTCCTGGCGCCGATCGCGGTCTATTTCGCGATCACACTGGTTGCAGGCCAAGCGAACGGCTTCGCAGCGCTGGGCGCGCTGCTGCTGGGCGTAATCGTCGGCGGTATCTTCGTCGCCCTGTCCATGACCGCCGGCGGCGGCGCATGGGACAATGCGAAGAAATATATCGAGGACGGCAATCACGGCGGCAAGGGCTCCGAAGCGCACAAGGCCGCGGTGACCGGCGACACGGTCGGCGATCCTTACAAGGATACCGCAGGTCCGGCCGTCAACCCGATGATCAAGATCACGAATATCGTGGCCCTGCTGCTGCTGGCAGCCCTCGCCGCGAACTGATCGAACGCTTCCCTCGGGGGAAGAAAAGCATGGCCCCGCCCGGCGTTAACCCGGGCGGGGCCTTGTGTATCGATCCCGGACACACGCCCCCGCAGTTAAACATTCTTAATAGAGCGCCCGCTACATCCCGGCAGGCGGCACAGACGTGTGCCGTGCAAGAGGGTTAACGGTGGCAAGCAGCGCACGATCCGCACACGCGGACAGTCACGATACAGGCATCCGGGTCGCCCTGCTGCGGCGCGGCGATCCGGACCTGCCTGCCGCGCGGTGGGACCAATTGGCGCAGGGCAGCGCCCTGCCCAACCCCTTCTTCGAACGCTGGGCGCTGCTCCCTGCGCTGGGTGCGTTTGCCCCCGGCGACAGCGTTCGCATTGCCTGCATCTACGAGGCGGACCGTCTGATCGGCTTGCTGCCCGTCGTCCATAGCGGGGATTATTACGGCTATCCCGTGCCGCATTACCGCACATGGCTTCACGCCAATGCCTTTTGCGGCGCGCCGCTGGTGTTGCAGGGACGCGAGGATGCGTTCTGGCAGGCGTTGCTGGACTGGGCCGACGCAGCCTCTGCCAGCGCGCTGTTCCTCCACCTGGCAGGCTTGCCCGAAGACGGCCCGCTCTACGCCGCGCTTGCGCGCGCCGCGGACCGGCATAACCGGCCCTCTGCCGTCGTCATGCGCGAAGAGCGCGCCCTGCTCAGTTCGGACCTCGCCCCTGCTGCCTATTTCGACCAGTCGATGAGCGGCAAGAAGCGCAAGGAACTGCGACGCCAGGCACGCCGCCTGGGCGAGGAAGGCACGCTCCACTTCTCCCGCGAGACGGATGAACGCAGCATCTCACAGTGGTCCGATCAATTCCTGGCGCTGGAGAAGAAGGGCTGGAAAGGCGACGAAGGCAGCGCGCTCGCCAGTGCCCCCGAAACCGAGCGTTTCTTCCGCGAGGCGATGAAGAACGCGGCCGGTCTGGGCCGCCTCGAACGATTGACACTGACGCTCGACGGCGCGCCCATCGCAATGCTGGCAAACCTTGTCGCGGCCCCGGGCGTTTTCAGCTTCAAGACGGCCTATGACGAGGCCTATGCGCGCTTCAGCCCGGGCGTGTTGCTGCAGCGCGAGAACCTCGACCTGCTGGAGCGTAGCGACATCGAATGGTGCGATAGCTGCGCCTCCGAAGGGCATCCGATGATCGAACGTATCTGGCGCGAGAAACGCACGATCCTGCGCGTTTCCATCGGTCTCGGCGGAATGCTGCGGCGACAGGCCGCCCGCGCCTTCCTCGCCGCCGAAACGCGGCAGTTTCCCCGCAAGCTCGAAACCGGGAGCCGCAGCGCGGCTCTGGAAAGGACGTCATGATGGACCATGCAACGGGCACAGCCGCCTTCGATATGGCGGGCGACGCAGAGGCGCTGCCGCAAGCCGTCTTCCCCCCGTCCTCTCGCGATGCCTTCGCCGCGAATTATCCCGAAACGCCGCATGTCCTGCGCCATTCGCTCGAACGGCACGACCTGCTGACGCTGGACGCGCTGGCGAAGCTGGCGCAGGCTCTCCCTGCAGGCAGCATCGAATACAATCGCGGCGATCTGCCGATCGGCGTGGACGGCAAGCCCGGTAGCAACGGCCTCTCGATCGCCGAAACCATTCGCCATATCGCCACCAGCAATAGCTGGGCGGTCCTGAAGAATATCGAACAGGCCCCGGCCTATCGTGCCCTGCTGCTGCGCCTGCTGGGCGAACTCAAACCGTCGATCGAGGCAAAGACAGGCGAGATGCTGCGGCCGCAGGGCTTCGTCTTCATCTCCAGCCCCGATGCGGTTACGCCCTACCATTTTGATCCCGAGCACAACATCCTTCTGCAACTGGTCGGCAGAAAGGTGATGACCCAGTTTCCCGCGGGCGACGCGGCCTATGCGCCCGATACGGTGCACGAAAGCTATCATTCAGGCGGAGCGCGCGAATTGCCGTGGAGCGACGCGCTGGCACCGGGCGGCACCGACTATCCCATCACTGCCGGAGAAGCCCTGTTCGTGCCCGTGATGGCGCCGCATTTCGTGCGCAACGGCCCCGAAAGCTCGATCTCGCTTTCGATCACCTGGCGCAGCGACTGGAGCTTTGCAGAGGCCGATGCGCGCGGGTTCAACCGGTTGGCGCGCCGCGCGGGGCTCGAACCCTCCGCACCCGGCCGCTGGCCTGCCACAAACCGGGGGAAAGCGCTCGCGTACCGCGCAGCCCGGCGACTTGGCCTCGGCGGCTGAAAGGCGCGTGTCTTGACGATACAGCGACCGCGTCACATGAGCGGTTGCGATGAGTGACAATAGCGACGAGACGCCCGATCCCCAGCAGCTGACAGACGGCCTGGTCCGTCTCCTGACGGTGGAGCGCAAGGGCGAGGACAGCTTCCGGGGGCGGCAGCAGAAAGACGGTTTCGGCCGCGTATTCGGCGGGCAGGTCATTGCGCAGGCGCTGCAGGCCGCACAGGCTACCGTCGGCGACGGAAAGCACGCGCACAGCCTGCATGCCTACTTCCTGCGCGGCGGCGAAGAAGGTGTCGATATCGACCACGCCACGGCCCGCGATTTCGAAGGTCGCAGCTTTGCCAACAGGCGCGCGGTCGCCTCGCAGAACGGCAAGCCGATCCTGAACCTCACCGCCAGCTTCCAGCGGCCGGAGGAAGGCATGGCGCACCAGGACAGCGCGATGCCCGACGTCGCCCCGCCCGAGGATCTCAAATCCGACATGGAGATGCGGCGGTATTTCGCGGACAAGGGCAATATGCCGGAAGAAACGCGCAAGATCATGCTGCGCCCCCGCCCCATCGAAATGCGCACGACGGACAAGCTGCACTGGATGAACGCGGAACCCAAGGAGCCGCGCGCGCATAGCTGGTTCAAGACCGCCGGAACCCTTCCCCCGATCGCCGACGACCCCGCCATCCACCGCGCCGTCATCGCTTATGCCAGCGATTACACCCTGCTCGGTACGAGCGCCCTGCCGCATGGCTTAAGCTGGATGCGCGGCGAACTGGTCGGCGCCAGCCTCGACCACGCGATCTGGTTCCACCGCGAGGCCCGGGCCGACGAATGGCTGCTCTACGCCACCGACGCCCCGTGGAGCGGCAGCGGACGCGGCTTCAACCGCGGCCGCATCTTCGACCGGGACGGAAACCTCGTCGCCAGCGTAGCGCAGGAAGGCATGATGCGTCGTCGAAAGAAGGCGCCCGAGGGGTGATGTGATCGCCGCCCGACGAGGGCCTCAAACCTGATAGCCGAGCGGTATTGCGTCACCTCGGGCTAGTGCCCTGCCGCTCTTCAAGAAAGCAGCAACATATGCGCGTGCGGCGAGCCTATCCGCCCTACCGCAAACGCGCCAAACTGGCCCTGAAACAAAAAAAGGCTCCGTCAACGGAGCCTTTTTTCTTGAATTGCTGGATCGGCTCAGTTGCCGAAAAGCCAGTCCCAGATCGAACGGAACATAAAATATCCCCTTAATGGTTTGGACCAGTAGGAATATCTTAAGGTTTACGATTAGTAAAGCATTAACCAAACGATCTCTGGCGATCCTCCATATCCCCTTGCAAAATAAGGGTTTCCCTGAACAGCGGAATGGTTTGCGGTCGACCCAGATAGTAACCCTGACCGTATTCGCAGCCCAGATTTCTTAACGATACGAAGGTCGATTCGTCCTCGATACCTTCGGCCACCGTCGAGAGACCGGCATCGCGGGCGAGAGAGATGGTGTTGGCGACGATAGAACCTGCGAGGTTCGAACGGCCGATCTCGCGCACGAACATCTGGTCCAGCTTCAGCTCATTGAAGGGCAGTCGGAACAATGCATCGAGATTCGCGCTGGCAACGCCGAAATCGTCGATGGAGAAGCGAAGCCCCTCCTCTGCCAATTGCAGCATGATCGCGCCCGCACGGTCGAAATCCTCGATCCTGGCCGTCTCCGTAATCTCGATCGTGATATCGCAGGGGTTCACCGAAGACTCGTTCAGGGCGCGATGAACGATCTCGACGATCCGGTTATCGACCAGTTGGACGGCCGAGACATTGATCGAGACCTGCGACGGCAATTCCCGCACTGCCAAATCGTGCGATGCCTGCATGCTCCGCAACATCACCCGGCGGGTCAGGTCGTCGAGACGCCCTGCACGTTCGCACTGCGGAACGAACTGGGCGGGCGAAATCTCGCCCTTTTCCTGGTCGACCCACCGGGCCAGCGCCTCAGCGCCGACGATCCGTCCGGTTTCCAGCTCTGCCTTGGGCTGCAGTTTGATGGAAATCCGGTCCTCGCTGAGGGCCGTTTCCAGCCGCGCCTGCAGGGAATAATCCCATTGCTCGCTATCGGCCTCGAAATCGGTGATGATGAATACGGGGCGATAGGCCTCTCGTGCCTGGTCGGCAGCCGCAATGGCAGAGCTGATGCGCGCATGGAGCGGCTTGTCGAGCGAGCAGTCGACGCCGATGGTCAAGGACACGTCGACGGGGCGATCCGACAACAGGATTGCCTGCGATACCACGGCGCGCAATCCATCGAGATGCGCTTCCAGATCGTCGTAGCGCGCAAGCGGCAGGACGAAGCCGAAATACTTGCCGCCGTCGTAATAGACCGAGGTATTCTCGTCGCCGAGACTCAGGCGTGAGGCAACCTGGCGCAGATAGCGCTTCTGTTCTGCGGGAACGAGCGATGCGAAGATGGCCTCGAGCCGCGTGATCTTGGCGATGACCATGGCATAGTCGTCACGCGCACCCTCGTCGCCGAGGTCGCGCCGCAGTGCCATGAAGTTGGGCAACCTGCTTTTCTCGTCCGTGTAGAAATGCCGGCGTTTAAAGTTCGCCTTCGCGCGCAGGAAACCGAATACCAGCGGGATGAGGAAAGCATCCGCAATCTCCACACGCAATCCGAATTCGGCGGAGAGTACGATCACGACGCCGAAGCTTGCGACCCAGCAGGCATAAAAGATCCTGCGGCGTCGGCCGGCTGAAAGCAGGTGCAGACCGACAAGCAGTACTGCACCGAACGCTGCCACCATTGTCATCCCGGAAATCAGGTGGCCCGAGCCGCGAATGCTGGTTTCGGCGGCCAGGATATGGATCAACGGAGCAGGCACGGGGCCATAGCCCGGTATCTTTGCCTGAATGCCTTCCCCGGCCAATGAACCCACTACAAAGGTCTTGCCGCGAATATTCGCGTCGGTGGTACTGGCTACGAGGCTTCGTACATCAGACGTCGGAATCTGTTTCCAGTCGATACTGTAATCGACGAACACGGGAGCTGATTCCGCACCCGGAGAAAGAGCAGTCCACAAAGCGGGATCACTTGTGCCGAGCCGTTCGTAGCTGGGTTCGATGACCCATACGAATTGCATGAAGTCATCCTGCATATCGCTGCTGACCGACCGAATTCCGTGCGAGAAGAACACATCGTTCGGCCGCAGATACATATCGGCGCCAAAATCCTCGCGCACCGTATGGGTCAGGACCAGGTGATCGCCCAGCGTTCGGATCGATTCTCGCAGCTTGATGTCCGAAAGCAGAGACCGGCTCCGCGTGACTGGTTGCGTCAAAACAACCTGTCCTGCACCTTGTTCTGCCAGGCTGTCGAGAAGGCTGGCCAAACGGGCGTTGCGTTCCGCCGCAGTCTCGGCTTCTGCGCCGCTTTCATCGCTTACATAAACGATCTCGCCGCTCGGTTCGTGCGAAAACATTTTGGACTGGAATGTCCACACCGCAATATCGAGCGGACGCAAGAGGCTGATCGCAGCCGCAACCGCAGCCACGGCGATGGCTATCGCTGCGTGATGCGTCCTCGCCGAAGTCAGGACCCGGCGGAACCAGTTGGGAGTGACCCGCTCCATTACAAATCCGGCCATAGGGCTCAGGATGTAAAGATCAGGTTGCCATGCGCGTTTTTATTAATCCGTAGCTAACCACCGAAAGCCGGAGGCAGCGCGGCCTAGTCGCCCGCGTGGTAGAAATCGTAGACCGTCCGCGCCACCGCCTCGCTGACGCCGGGCGCCCTCTGCAGGTCCTCCAGCGCGGCGGCGCGCACCTTGCCCGCAGTGCCGAAGTGAAGAAGCAGCGCACGCTTTCGCGCCGGGCCGATACCGGGAATTTCGTCGAGCGGAGAGGCGGTGATCGCGCGGCTGCGCTTGGCCCTGTGAGCCCCGATAACGTAGCGATGCACTTCGTCGCGCAGCCGTTGCAGGTGATACAGCAGCGGCGAATTGACCGGCAGAGTCTTTTCCCGTCCGTCGGGGAAATGGAACACCTCGCGCCCCTCGCGCCCGTGGTCCGGCCCCTTCGCGATAGCGATGACCGGCACCCGCTCGGCAATGCCCAGTTCCTCCAGCACGCCCATCACGCTCGACATCTGGCCCTTACCCCCGTCGATCAGCAGCAGGTCGGGCCAGATCGTCTCGTGACTGTTCTTCCTGCCCGGCGCCTCTCCGTCCGGTGCATCTTCCGCCAGCTTGCGGAAGCGGCGCGCCATGACCTCGCGCATCATGCCGAAATCGTCGTTCGTCTGCGCCGACTTGATGTTGAACTTGCGGTACTGGCCCTTCTCGAAGCCTTCCGGACCCGCGACCACCATCGCACCCACGGCCTTCGCGCCCTGGATATGGCTGTTGTCGTAGACCTCTATCCGCTGGGGCGGTTCGGCCAGTTCGAGAAACTCCGCCAGGTCGCGGTTGAGCTTGGCCTGCGTCCCGCTTTCCGCCAGCCGCCGGTCCAGCGCCTCCACCGCATTGCGCTGGGCCTGTTCCATCAGTCGCCGCCGGTCCCCGCGCTGGGGAATGGAGATCGCGATCTTGTGACCGGCTTTTTCGGCCAGCGCTTCTGCGATCAATTCCCGTTCCGGCAATTCACGGTCGACCAGCAGGGTGCGCGGCGGGGGCACTTCCTCGTAGAATTGCAGGAGCACCGCGGACAGAACCGCCCCTTCCCCCTCGCCGGCGATGTTGCGCGGGAAGAAGGCGCGGTGGCCCCAGTTCTGGCCCCCGCGAACGAAGAATGCCTGCACCGCGATTTGCCCGTTCTTGTGCGCCAGCGCGAAGACGTCGGCATCGCCCACGCCAGAGGCGTTCACCGCTTGCGAACCCTGGATGAAGGTGGCGGCGCGCAGGCGATCGCGCAGGATGGCGGCCGTCTCGAAATCGAGATCCTCCGCTGCCTTCGCCATCTGCTTCTCGATCTTCGACTGCACTGCACCCGATTTGCCGCCGAGGAAGTCCTTCGCTTCCTTCAGCAGTTCGCCGTAACCCGCCTCGTCGATGCGGCCCACGCAAGGGGCACTGCATCGCTTGATCTGGTAGAGCAGGCAGGGCCGGTCGCGATTGGCGAAGAAACTGTCCGTACAGCTCCTGAGCAGGAACAGCTTCTGCAGCGCGTTGATCGTCGTGTTCACGCTGCCTGCGCTGGCGAATGGCCCGTAATAGCTGCCCTTCGCCCTGCGCGCGCCGCGATGTTTCATGATGCGCGGGAAATCGTGATCCTCGCGCAGCAGGATGAAGGGGAAGCTCTTGTCGTCGCGCAGCAGCACGTTGAACGGCGGGCGGAAGCGCTTGATGAACTGCGCTTCCAGCAGCAGCGCCTCGGCTTCCGAATTGGTCGTGACGATTTCCATCGCGCGGCACTGGCTGACCATGCGCTGCAGGCGGTTGGTGAGCCCGGCGACCTGCGTGTAATTCGCCACCCGCGCCTTCAGGCTGCGCGCCTTGCCGACGTAGAGGACGTCGCCCCGGCTATCCAGCATGCGATACACGCCGGGACGCGCCTTCAGCGTCCTGACGGTCTCGCGGATGGCATTCACCCCGGCTTCGAGATCCGGCTGGGCAGAGGCGACCGTGTAGGCGGCGCGTTCCTCATTGAAACGCTCCTGCCCACGCGGATCGTGCGGTCTGCCGGACTTCTCATTCACCATCACGGCAGCAGATAGGCGGCGGTGCCCGGTTTCTCAATCGCTAGAACAGCTTGCGCAGTTCCACGCCGAGGAAGCGCCCGATCGGATCGATCAGCAGGGGCTGGAAGCGCAGAGGAACCTCGCCGTTCCCGTCGCGCACGGCCCGCCGGCCATCGAAGACATTGTCCGCCCGCAGGCTGAGCCTCAGGTCTTTCAGCAGGCCCTCGTCCGGCCCGATGACTTCGCCCAAGTTCATGAACAGCCTCAGATCAAGCGTCGCGAGGTCGTCGATGAACAGGTCGCTGCTGCCCGGCAGGCCGCTGCCCGAAAGGCGGGTCGATCCGAGATAGCTGGCCGAGGCGCGGACACCGATCCCGTCGAGGAACAAACCGCCTTCCAGCGTGGTGCTGTGACGCGGCAGGCCGAAGGTGGAGGTCGCGTCCCCGTCCAGCTGGTCGAGGACCGGTCCGCCCTCTGCCACCAGGATCGTGTTTTC
>NZ_BTGS01000016.1:0-57925 GCF_042851395.1 Altererythrobacter sp. MTPC7
GACGTGTCGACCTATCCGGCACTGTTCACGGAACTGGCGCGGCGCGGCTATTCGCAAGGCGATCTCGAGAAAATATCCATGCGCAACATGATGCGTGTCATGCGCCAAGCCGAAAGCGTGGCGGCAGCGTCCATAGGCCAGACGCCGTTCGAATATCCCGCTGGCGAGGAGCGGTAGCGCCTAGTCCGATTTGCAGGGGTCGTGGCCCCAGTTCATCAGGCTGTATCGCCAGTTGCTGTCCGCGATATCGCCCGACGGTTTTTGCGCAGTGTGCCGGTGAACATAGCCGATGACCTTGTACATGTGGCTCCACTGGCTATCGGTCAGGTCATCCTTGTTCGTGCGCTTTATCTCGACGATCCGGCGACCGGATTTGTGACCAGTGCTTTCGCCTGAAACGGTGTCGCCGACCGATTTCGATTCATCGGTCTCGAGCCACTCTTCGAGCTCCTTGGGCTGCATGTTCAGGCAGTCGTAGAACTCGTCATAGGTTTCGTCGCGTGACCGGTCCGACATCAGTCGTCCCCGTCGGCCGTATCGGGCAGGCCCGAGCGATCGGTGGAAGCCATGTCTTCCAGCTCGCTCTCGCTCATGCTGTCATACATGTCTTTCGACGCGCCCTGCAGGTCCGATACCTTCTGCTCGCCGCGCTTGGCGGCGAGCGCTGCGCCCGCCGCCTGTTGCTGTGCCTTGCTGTTGGCCTTGGCCATCTCAGGTATCCTGCGCGGAAAGTTCGGAGCCGCGCTTCAGCACCTTGTCGCCATCTTCCTGCTTGATCAGGTAGGCCGGGTTGTCCTCGTCACCGTCCTTCGTGACTTCGGAACCCTGCAGGGTGCGGGTGACCTCACGCTCGAAGCGTTCCTCGATCTGGCCCTTGCCCTCGCCATTGCCCCAGTCCCACTTCACGTACTGGTTGGTCTGAAAGCTGTTGGAATTGCTCATCATCGATCTCCTCTATTGGAAGATCAATTCGCAGACCCTTATTCGGGTTCCACCGTCTCCGTGGCATCCGGCGATGTCTCGACATCGTTGGCGATCGTATCGACGTCGCCCGTGCCCGTGTCCTCGATCGTGGCGGCATCGTCGCTGACGATGCTGTCCGTACCGTCGCCGCTATCGCCTGCATTGATGTTACCGGTAGCGGTAATCTCGCTCTCGGCATCGCCTTGCGACAGGGCCCCAGTGATCCAGATGATCGACATGAAGGCGATGGCCAGGATAAGGCCGATGCCCAGAACCCAGCGTACGACGCCTTCCTTGCTGCCGCCGCTTGCTTCCGTCTCGTCGACGTGCACTTCCCCGTTTTGTCTATCCATTTTTATGTCCTACCCGTCGTAGATATTGCTTGTCGTTTGTTAAACGCGATCCTGCTGACGCGGTTCCGGTCAGTCCCGCAGCAGCTCGTTGATACCGGTCTTGGCGCGGGTCTGCTCGTCCACCGTCTTGACGATCACGGCGCAGGCGAGGGCGGGCCCGCCCTTCTCCGAAGGCAATGTGCCCGGCACGACCACGGAATAGGGCGGGATGTGTCCGCGAATGACCTCGCCCGTGTCACGGTAAACGATCTTGGTCGACTGGGTGATGAAGGTCCCCATCGCCACCACCGCGCCTTCGCCCACGACCACGCCTTCCACGATTTCCGAACGCGCGCCGATGAAGCAGTTGTCGCCGATGATCGTCGGATTGGCCTGCAACGGTTCCAGCACGCCGCCGATTCCCGCACCGGCAGAGATGTGGCAGTTCGCACCGACCTGCGCGCAGGAGCCGACGCTGGCCCAGGTGTCGATCATCGTGCCGTCACCGACATAGGCGCCGATATTGGTGAAACTGGGCATCAGGACCACGCCCTTGCCGATATGGCTGCCCCTGCGCACGATGGCACCGGGAACGACGCGGAAGCCGGCGGACCGGAACGCCGCATCGTCCCATCCTTCGAACTTGCTCGGCACCTTGTCGAAAGCCGGTGCCCCGACCGCGCCTTCCATCACGCCGTTGTCGCGCAGGCGGAACGATAGCAGGACCGCCTTCTTCAACCACTGGTTGACGGTCCAGCCCCCTTTGCCGTCAGGCTCTGCCACGCGTGCTTTGCCGCTATCGATGAGGCCGATCGCCTCCTCGACTGCCTTGCCGACCGTTTCGTCCCCGGCCTTCAGATCGTCGCGATTGTCCCAGGCGGTTTCGATCGTGCTGGCCAAGGTGTCGGTCATTTCGGCAATCCTGTTTTCGAGGGGTGGCGCGGCCGGGTGGCCGCATATCGCCCTGCTGCTAGCCACGCGGCCGCGGACCTGCAAGACACACCTGACCGTACGCTGCGCCCTGCAGGCTTCAGTATCGCCGGGAAAAGCGTTAAGGAAGTTGTCAACGGTAGTCTGCGAAGGTGTTGGCATGAGAGGAAAAAGCCCGTCACCAGCGGCGACCCTTCGCGGGACGAACCGTCGCACACGACTGCTTCGCATCCTGTTTCTCGGCTGCGCGAGCGCTGCGTTGGCAGCATGCGGAGGAGGGGGCGGGGGAAGCTCCATCAGGACGCCGGCACCTCCGCCATCGCCGGCGCCCGCACCCCCGCCATCGCCAGCGCCTGCGCCGCCCCCGACCGATTTCGACACCGCCGAGGTCGCCCGTTCCGACGGGCCGCAGCAGCATGATGCGATTTCCGTCTGGGAAGCCGGCACGACCGGGGAAGGCGAACGGATCGCCATCATCG
The DNA here is from genome assembly GCF_042851395.1 of Altererythrobacter sp. MTPC7. NCBI lineage: Bacteria > Pseudomonadati > Pseudomonadota > Alphaproteobacteria > Sphingomonadales > Erythrobacteraceae > Altererythrobacter > Altererythrobacter sp. MTPC7. The sequence continues at coordinate 2,705 of NZ_BTGS01000016.1, forward strand.
ATACCGGCATCGATCTCGACAATCCCGAATTTGCCGGACGCATTGACTCGCGCTCGACCTATGTCGCAGGAACCGGCGACGCCCAGGAAGTCGATGATCACGGCACCCATGTCGCACTGGTGGCCGCCGGCGCTTTCAACCAGCGCGGCGTGGTCGGCATCGCGTTCGATTCCCAGATCCTGGCCCTGCGTGCGGACAGGCCGGGAACCTGCAATGACAGCAGCGATGCCTCGCTGGATGGCTGCCGGTTCGCCGATGCCGACCTCGCCAACGCGGTCGACCGTGCGCGCAACGCCAATGCGACCGTTATCAATCTGAGCCTTGGTGGCAGCAATCCGGGTCAGCGCCTGCGCGATGCCGTGTCGCGCGCTGCTGCGGACGGGATCGTGATCGTCGTTTCCGCCGGAAACGACGGCGGATCGAGCGAGCCGGGCATCGATCCGGCCAATCCGGACCGCTTCGCAACCGGCCTGCTGGAGGTTGGCGGAGACAACGTCATCATCGTCGGTTCGGTGGACGAGAACAACAATTTCTCCGACTTCAGCAATGCAGCGGGTGATTTTGCCGGTTCGTTCATCGCGGCGCGCGGTGAGGAGATTTGCTGCATCTACGAAAACGGCGAACTGCGGAGGACGACACGCGATGGCCTGAGCTTCGTGACCGTCTTTTCCGGCACCAGTTTCGCCGCGCCGCAGGTGTCGGGCGCGGTGGCCCTGCTGGCCCAGGCATTCCCCAACCTGACCGGGGCCGAGATTGTCGAGATCATTCTCGAAAGCGCCCGCGATGCCGGGGCTGCGGGTTCCGACAGCATTTACGGGCAAGGCATTCTGGACATCGGGGCGGCGTTCGCCCCCATCGGCACCACCCGGATGGCCGGGAGCGCGACGAGCCTGCAATTGGCCGACGACGCCGCCATTGGCTCTGGCGCAATGGGCGACGCGCTGGGAGCGACTACGCTCGATACTATCGTGCTGGACAAATACGACCGCGCGTTCGGGTTCAAGCTCGGGTCGCGCCTTCGCGGAGCCTCGCCCGAACCGCTGCTGCACGGTGTCGTCGGCAGCAATGGGAGGCGAGTGGCCGCAGGAAGCGACAGGATGTCACTGGCCTTTACCGTTGGCGCGGCAGGATCGGCAGGCGACGGGACGGCGCTGCAGCCCCTCAGGTTGACGCAGACGCAGGCCGATGGCGCGCGCGTGCTGGCCGGGCGCCTGTCGCTGGCCGTGGCCGACGGAACGCGGGTCGGCCTTGGCTTCGGCGAACGCGGCGAAGCGCTCGCGGCAAATCTGCAGGGGCGCGAACGGCCCGCTTTCCTGATTGCACAGGATACCGGCAGCGACACCGGTTTCGCCCGCACGGGGAAGATGTCGCTTGCGGTGCGTCACGAACTTGGACCGGTCGGCATGACCGTTGGTGTTTCGTCGGGAGACGCCATCCTCGGCGCAGCGCGGCGCGGTGCGGACGTTGCATCGCGCAGGTTCGAGCGGTTCGGCACGCAGGGCGTGTCGCTGTCTCTCGATCACCGGACAGGGCCGTTGACAGCGGTCCTGGGCGCCAGCCTCTTGGGCGAAGACCGAACGATCCTGGGTGGATACTGGCATGATGCCTTTGGCGTGTCCGGGGCGGATACGCTTTTCCTGGATGGCGCGCTCGGGCTGGACGCAGGGGATGGTTGGCGCATCGGCTCGGCGTTCAGGCAGGGGATCACCCGACCGAGAGGCGGAGGCCTGCTGGCACCGGGTGCCACGATCAGCAGCAATGCGTTTTCCCTGGATGTGGCGAAAAGCGATGCCTTCACGAAAGGCGACGCCATCGCACTGCGTTTTTCGCAGCCGCTGAGGGTCACGGGTGGCGGGCTCGACCTGATCCTGCCCGTCGCCTACGATTACGCGGCGGAGAGCGCGGTCTACAACGTGGAGCGGCTGTCACTCGCTCCGGCAGGGCGAGAAATGACGGGCGAACTCAGCTGGACGGGAAGCGTCCTTGGCGGGGCGTTCATCAGCAGCATCTATCTTCGCAGTCAGCCCGGGCATTACGCCGACGCGCCTGACGATGCCGGGTTGGTGCTGCGCTGGAACCGGCAGTTTTAGCGCAGCACCGTAGTAATTCGGCAATCAGTCCAGCCCGGCCTGTTTCGCAAAGGCGTAGGCGTTCTGGACAAGGGGCGTCACCCGCTCGCTCATCTGCTTGGCATGGGCGCTGCTCGCCGTGCCGTCGATGACGCGTTTCTTGATGCCCTGGATGATGCCTGCGAGCCGGAACAAATTATAGGCGAAATACCATTCCATCGGCGGAACCGGGAAGCCCGTGCGCTCGACATAGCGGCCGACCGCCTCGTCGACCGACGGAATGCCGAGCCCCTCGATATCGAGCCCGCCAAGCCCGGCGCGCCCGTCGGCAGGGTTGTACCAGTTCAGCATGAGGTAGCTGAAGTCCGCGACCGGGTCGCCCAGTGTGGACAATTCCCAGTCCAGCACCGCAATGACACGGTTCTCGTCAGGGGCGAAGATCATGTTGTCGAGCCGGTAGTCGCCGTGGACGATGCCGCTGGCATGCTGCGGGGGGATCGTTTCGGGCAGCCATTCGATCAGCCGGTCCATTTCCGGAATGGTTTCCGTTTTCGACAGCTTGTACTGTTTCGACCAGCGGGCGATCTGCCGGGCGCAGTAGTCTTCCGACTTGCCGAAATCGCCGAGGCCGATTTCCTCCGGCTTCTTCAGGTGGAGATCCGCCATCGTGTCGATCATCGCGAAGTAGATTTCGCGCCGCTCTTCCGGCGTCTGCTTCGGCAGGGCACCGTTCCATAGCGAACGCCCGTCGGCGAGGCTCATCACGAAGAACTTGGAGCCGAGCACGTCCGGATCCTCGCACAAGCCGAAGGTTCGCGGAACGGGGAAACCGGTCGGGTACAGCCCTGTCATCGCCTGATATTCGCGGTCGACCGCATGGGCGGATGGCAGCAGCTTGCCGAAGGGCTGGCGCCGCAGCACGTAGGATGCGCCCGGCGTGTCGATGCGATACGTGGGGTTGGACTGGCCGCCCTTGAACTTGGTGTAGCTGATGGGGCCTTCATACCCCTCCACGTTCTGTTCGAACCAGGCGGTCAGGGCGTCCATGTCCAGCCGGTCGCGGTCCTCGACCTCGACCGTGCCGACCATCTCCTTTTCGTAGTCGATCGCGTTGTCCTGTTCCCCGGCCATCAGTCGAACACCACCACGCTGCGCGCGCTCGTGCCTTCGCGCATCTTGTCGAAGCCGGCATTGATGTCTTCCAGCTTGATCCGCTCGGCAATGATGGTGTCGAGATCGAGCAGGCCGCGCATGTAGAAATCGACGAGGCGCGGCAGGTCGACCGGGAAGTGGTTCATTCCCATGATCGCGCCCATCAGTTTTTTCCCGCCCAGCAGGTCCATCGCGCCGAGGCCGACCTTGCAGTCCAGCGGCATCATGCCGAGGATGATGGCCGTGCCGCCGCGCCGCAGCGACGCGACCGCGAGGTCTGCGCTTGCCTGACGGCCGACAGCCTCGATCCCCCAGTGGACACCGCCGCCGGTCAGGGCGACGATCTGCTTGGCAGCATCGTCGGCCAGCGCATCGACCGTGTGGGTCGCGCCCAGCACCTTCGCCAGTTCGCGCTTTTCCTCCAGCGGATCGGCGGCGATGACCATGCCTGCCCCGGCAATCTTTGCAGCGTTGATCGCGGCAAGGCCGACACCGCCGCAGCCCACGACCAGCACGGTCTCGCCCGGCGTTACGGCAGCCGCATTGAAGATCGTGCCGGCACCCGTCGTCACCGCGCAGCCGATGACGGCGGCACGGTCCAGCGGCATGTCCTTGTCGATGGCGACGCAGGCATTCTCGTGGATCAGCATCTGCTCGCTGAAAGCGGACAGGTTCAGCATCTGGGCCACGGGTTCGACCCCGCCGGAACCGTCGGCGCGGGTAATGCGCGAAGGTTCGCCCTTGCCCCGGCGGGTGTTGGCGCCGAGACACAGTGCCATGCGGCCGGTGACGCAGAATTCGCACTGGCCGCAGAACGCACTGAGGCAGGAAACGACGTGGTCGCCCGGCTTGACCGTGCTGACCTCGCTGCCGACCGCGCGGACCACGCCCGCTGCCTCGTGCCCGGGAATGGCGGGCAGGGCATGGGGATAGGACCCGTCGATGAAGTGCAGGTCCGAATGGCACAGGCCGCAGGCCTTGGTGTCGATCAGCACTTCGTGGGGACGGGGATCGGCGAGCTCCACCTCGCCGATCACCAGTCCCTCACCCGGTTTTTCCAGGATTGCTGCCTTTACCATCAGCGTGTCGCCCCTACGTCGCCGCTCGACATCGCACCTGCGCTGCCCGCACTGGCAGCATGGGCATTGCCGCCGCGAAGGGCATTGGCGGTTTCGCTTTCCTGCGGCACGTGCTTGCCGAATTCCATGCGCGCGATGGAGCGGGCGTGGACTTCGTCCGGGCCGTCGGCAAGGCGCAGCGTGCGCTGGTGGGCATAGGCGTTGGCAAGGCCGTAATCGTTCGACACGCCGCCGCCGCCATGGGCCTGGATGGCATCGTCGATGATCCGCAGGGCCATGTTCGGTGCCTGCACCTTGATCATGGCGATTTCCTGCTTGGCCGACTTGTTGCCGACTTTGTCCATCATGTCGGCGGCTTTCAGGCAGAGGAGGCGGGTCATGTCGATGTCGATGCGGGCACGCGCGACGCGCTCTTCCCAGACCGAGTGCTTGTAGATCGGCTTGCCGAACGCCTCGCGCTCCTGCAGCCGCTTGCACATCTTCTCCAGCGCTTCCTCGGCAACGCCGATCGTGCGCATGCAGTGGTGGATGCGGCCCGGCCCGAGGCGCCCTTGCGCGATCTCGAAGCCGCGCCCCTCGCCCAGCAGCATGTTGGTCGCAGGGACGCGCACATCCTTCAGCTCGACTTCCATGTGGCCGTGCGGCGCATCGTCATAGCCGAAGACGGGCAGGTGCCGGATGACATTCACCCCTTCGGCATCGGTCGGCATCAGGATCATCGACTGCTGGGCGTGGCGACCCGCATTGGGATCGGTCTTGCCCATGACGATCGCGACCTTGCAGCGCGGGTCGCCGAGGCCGCTGGACCACCATTTACGGCCATTGATGACGTATTCGTCGCCATCGCGTTCGATCCGGGTCTCGATGTTCGTTGCGTCGGAGGACGCGGTGAACGGCTCGGTCATCAGGAAGGCGGAGCGGATCTCGCCATTCATCAGCGGGGTCAGCCACTGGTCCTTCTGTTCACGCGTGCCGTAGCGGTGGAACACCTCCATATTGCCGGTGTCGGGCGCGGAGCAGTTGAAGACTTCGGAGGCGAAACCGATGCGGCCCATTTCCTCGGCGCACATGGCATATTCGAGATTGGTGAGGCCCGGACCTTCGAATTCGTAGGTCTCTTCGACGTGGTGGTGACCGTCATTGCGCGGCGGCATGAACAGGTTCCAGATGCCCTGCGCCTTGGCCTTTTCCTTCAGTTCCTCGACCACCGGGATGACTTTCCACCGGTCGCCTTCGGCGTCCTGTTCGAGATAGGTCGGCACGGCCGGGCGAACGTGGGATTCAATGAAATCCTTCACGCGGTCGCGCCAGTGGCGCTGGCGGTCTGTGGGTTCGAAATCCATGGGAAAGCATCCTTCTTTGTGAGTCGTTTTATCGTTCGTGTGGAGCGACCGTGGCAGAGCCGTGCGGTCGCGCCAAGGCGTGAATTCAGGGGTTCATGGCGTTATCGCATGTCCATCGGGGTCGGCGCGGACCGCCTGGTCCAGTGGTGGGGGCTGGGCTGCCGGATCGGATGTGGAGCGCCCGCTTTCGCGCGCAGCGATCCGCGCTTCGTGGTCTGCTCGGCTGATCGGGAAACGCGCCAGCCAGAATGCGGCGAGAAGGCCGAGGGCAACCCCGGCGGCGAGATAGATCAGGGCAAGTTTGCCGACCGCGTCGGCGGCAACTGCGTCCTGCGGCGTGCCCTGTTCGATGCCGAGCGACTGGATGATCAGGCTGGTTACCAAGGATGCCGACGCCGGTGGCGCATTTCTGCACCAGCCAGTTGCCGGAATAGAAAGTCGCCTCTGCCCGCTTGCCGGTCCGCTCTTCATGCGCCTCGACGATTTCCGCGACCATCGAAGTGGCCGAGATGATGCTGACGATGGAGCCGGTATTGGCCACCACCAGCATCGCGAGAAGCGGCGCGGTGGAAGCGGTCGTCCCGGTTTCCGGCCAGGCCCCCAGCAGAAACGCGACATAGGGCGAGAAATAGAAGACAAGCGAGACAATCGCCCCCATCGCTGCGGACCGCGGCTTGCCGAACCGGCGATGGAGCGGGCCGACGATGGCGAACATGATGAAAACGGATACCGCCAGCACCGCCGGATAGATCTGGAAAGCCGTCTCGTCGAACTTCCAGATGTAGTTGTTCACGTACTGGGTGACGGAGAAATTCATCCCCTGCGCCACGTAAGCGGCCAGACCGCCTGCGGCGAAGATCAGGAAGGCTTTTTCACGGAAGGCGTCGCCGATTTCGGAGAAAGCGCCGGAGAGCGAGAACGCTTCGGGCCGGGAAGGAGGGTATCCGGCAACATAGCGGTGCTGGCCGGCGGCGGAGCCTGCGACCGACAGGAAGATAAGCGCCGCGCCGAATATGCCCATCGTCGCATAGCCTTCCGGCTCCAGCTGGGATTGGGGCGTCGGCAGGAAGACCGTAAAGGCCAGGACCATCATGACCATCCCGCCCAGCCATCCGGACAGGAAGCGGAAGCGGAACAGCGTCGTTCGCTCGTCGTAATCGTCGGTGATTTCAGGGACCAGGCTGATCGAGGGAACCTCGCAGGCCGAAAGGAGCAGCCTTACCCCGACCGCGAGCGCAACGATTTCCCAGAATGTCGGCGTGCCGGTGACGGGCGGCGACCACATCAGGACCCACATGAGCGCCAGCGGGATCGGTGCTAGATACAGCCACGGGAGGCGGCGGCCCCAGCGTGTGTAGGTCCGGTCCGACAGGTGTCCGATCATCGGATCGACGAAGGCATCGATGATGAGCGCGGTCGCCAGTGCAGCGCCGACCAGCCACGCTTCGACTCCCAGGACAAGATTGTAATAGGGCAGGAGGAAGAAGCTGAAGCCCAGGTCCTTCACCCCGAACGCGATCGCACCTGACCCGTGGATCAGCTTCAGCCGCAGGGGAAGCGGGTGCGGAATCCGTGACGCCGCACCGCTCATCTGCATTCCGCAGAAGGCCGCACAAGGGGCGCGACTCCGCCTCGTTTCAAGCTCTCTCCCATGCCTTTAAGCGTAGGCAAGTTAACGCGTCCGTCAACGCGCGAATGCCTTACGCTACGGCACGGCAGGCCTGCAGCATCGCGGAGAATTATCGCCCAAGCCTGCCCTTGCAGCGGGACGCCCAATGCGCTTAACGCTTACGTTAAAGAGAGGGCGATCCGCGCCCCGTTTCCATCCCCCGCGCCGCAAATGGCGACATATTGCGCAAGTATCACTGGAGAGAGTTCATGTCCGACCTGGAAGCGTTCCGCAGCGAAACCCGAGACTGGCTGGAGGCGAACTGCCCCGCCGAAATGCGCGAGCCTGTCCGCGACGACCAGGATGTCTACTGGGGCGGCCGCAAGGCGACATTCAAGTCCGACGCGCAGAAAGCCTGGTTCGATGCCTGCGTGGAAAAAGGCTATACGGTTCCCGCCTGGCCGAAGGAATATGGCGGTGCTGGCCTGAGCCCGACAGAAGCCAAGGTGCTGCGGGAGGAAATGGGCCGCATCAATGCCCGGCCGCCGCTCAGCAGTTTCGGCATCTGGATGCTCGGCCCGGCGCTGCTGCAATTCGGCACCGAAGGTCAGAAGAAGCGCTTCCTCAACGAGATCGCCCGCGGCGAAATCCGCTGGTGCCAGGGCTATAGCGAGCCGGGCAGTGGATCCGATCTCGTGTCCATGCAGACCTTCGGCGAGGACAAGGGCGACCACTGGGTCGTCAACGGCCAGAAGATCTGGACCTCCTATGCCGATGAAGCGGACTGGATCTTCTGCCTCGTCCGCACGGACAAGGAAAACAAGTACCAGGGCATCACCTTCATGCTGTTCGACATGGCCAGCGAGGGCGTGTCGACGAAGCCCATCCTGCTGATCAGCGGCAACAGCCCGTTCTGCGAAACCTTCTTCGACGATGTGAAGGTCCCCAAGTCCTATGGCGAGGATTGCCCCGGCTATGTCGGCGAAATCAATCGCGGCTGGGACGTGGCGAAATACCTGCTGGGTCACGAACGCGAGATGATTTCCGGCGCAGGCGGCGGTGGCCACACCAGCACGATCGGTGCCGCGATGATGCGCCGGGCGAACAAGGATGGCGCCCCGCTCGATCCGGTACTGCGCGCGGAACTGGCGATGTTCGATGTCGACGCGCTGGCCTATGCCGCAATGGGCGAGAAATTCCTCGACGAGATCAAGGTCGGCAAGGCGCATCCCGCCCAGCCAAACATGATGAAATATGTCGGGACCGAACTGAACAAGCGTCGCCACGAGCTGATGATGTCGGCGGGCGGCAGCACGGCGCTGGAATGGGACAGCGAGGAAACCAGCGGCGGCAAGCCGGCTCGCAACTGGCTGCGTACGAAGGCAAACTCGATCGAGGGCGGAACCAGCGAGGTCATGCTGAACGTGATTTCCAAGCGTATCCTCGAACTGCCGGGGGCTTGAGCCACGCCATCATGCTGCCGGTCCATGCACCGGCGGATGTCTGAGAATTTTTGGCGCGGGGGGTGGCAGACCCCTCGCGAGCGGAGAGAACGATGCCACTTTACCACGACGACGATCAGGCCATGCTGGCCGACAGTGCCAGCCAGTTCATGGCCGAAGAAGGCGCGATCAAGAAACAGCTGCGCCACTGGCGGGACCGCGATTGCAAGGATGGCTTCGGCCACGGCTTGTGGAAGCAGTTCGGCGAAATGGGTTTTACCGGCATCCTTGTGGATGAGGACGATGGCGGGCTGGGTATGGGCCATGTCGAGGCCGGCATCGTGCTGGAGGAAATCGGCCGGAACCTGACGCCGTCGCCGTTCCTCTTCAGCTCGGTCCTCGCTGCCACGGCGCTGAAACATGGCGGTTCGGACGTGAAGGGTCGGTATCTGCCCGGCCTGGTCGCCGGCGAAAGCGTGTTCGCCGTCGCGATCGACGAGGGCGCGAAGCACAACCCCGATCACATTGCCTGCAAGGCGGAGAAGTCGGGCAACGGCTTCAAGCTGTCGGGCAAGAAGGACTACGTCGTCTATGGCGGCAGCGCCGACATGCTGGTGGTCGCAGCGCGCACTTCCGGCGGGGACGCGGACCAGGACGGCATCACCCTGTTCGCCGTGCCGAAGGACGCGGCAGGCATGAACCACGAGGCCGTGCGCCTCGTCGACAGCTCCATGGCCACCCACACGACTTTCGACGGTGTCGAGCTGGATGGCGATGCGGTGATCGGCGAAGTCGATGGCGGACGTGAAATCCTGAACGCGATGCTGGATGCGGGCCGTGCCGGCTCCGCTGCGGAAGGCTGCGGGGTAGCACGCGGGGCGTTCGACATGACGGTCGACTACCTGAAGCAGCGCAAGCAGTTCGGCCAGCTGATCGGGGAATTCCAGGCCCTGCAGCACCGGGCCAGCCACCTGTATTCCGAAGTCGAGATCGCACGGGCCGTGACGATCAAGGCGCAGCAATTGCTGGACGGCGCGTCCGAAAATGCATCGCTGATGGTGTCGGTGGCAAAGGCGAAGGTTGCCAAGGCTGCCGGTCTCTCGGTCAAGGAAGGCGTCCAGATGCATGGCGGCATCGGCATGACCGACGAATACGACATCGGCCTTTACATGAAGCGCGACCGCGCATTGCAGGAATTCCTGGGCGACCAGTATTTCCACGCCAACCGCGTCGCGCAGCTCAGCGGTTATTGAGGGAGACGATCCGATGATGAAATTGAACGAACTGTTCGGGCTGGAAGGCAAGATCGCGCTGGTTACCGGCGGCAGCCGCGGAATCGGCAAGATGATCGTGGAAGGCCTGCTCGAGGCCGGCTGTGCGAAAGTCTACATCGTCGCCCGCAAGAAGGAGCAGGTCGACGAAACCAGCGCGGAACTGGGCGAGAAGGTCATCGGCCTGACCGGCGACCTGTCGCAGATGGACGGTATCAAGGCGCTGGCGGACGACCTCGCAAGCCGCGAGGACAAGCTTGACCTGCTGGTCAACAATGCGGGCGCTGCCTGGGGCGAGCCTTTCGAGGATTTCACCGAAGCGGGCTGGGACCGCACGATGGACCTCAATGTGAAGACCCCGTTCTTCCTGACGCAGAAGCTGCTTCCCCTGCTGAAGGCCGCCGGCACGAAGGATCGCCCGGCCAAGGTTCTGATGATCGCCAGCATCGACGGGATGAAGAGCAATCCGTGGCCGACCTACCCCTACCAGGCATCGAAAGCGGGCCTTATCCACCTGACGCGGCGGATGGCTGCCGAACTGGTCGGACACAACATCATCGTCAACGGCATCGGCCCCGGCGCATTCCCCAGCGCCATGAACCGTGCCGCGCGCGACAATGCCGACATGGTGGAAAAAGGCATCCCCTCGCGCCGGGTCGGTGTGACGGAAGACATGGCGGCAGGCGCAATCTACCTCCTCAGCCGCGCTGGCGACTATGTCGTCGGCACGACCATTCCCATCGATGGCGGCGTGGTGAACGCCAATATCGGTGCAGGTAACTTCGTGGATCCCTCGGGCGACTGACGCCCGGGGTTCCCCCTTTCGGCTAAATTCTTATTCGGTCAGTTCGCGCACGAACGGGATCAGTCCCGTCTGGCGTGTGCGGCGCATGCGCTCCGCGTGCAGGATTTCGCTGACCTTGTGGAAGCAGTCGTCAAGATCGTCATTGATGACGACGTAGTCGTATTCGGCCCAGTGGCTGATTTCGGCCTTGGCGCGTTCCATCCGCGCATCGATGATGTCCGGTGCGTCGGTTCCGCGCCCTTCCAGCCGCTCGCGCAGGGCCGCGATACTGGGCGGCAGGATGAACACGCTGACCGTGTCCTGCTGGTCCTTCTGGTAAAGTTGCTGCGTGCCCTGCCAGTCGATGTCGAACAGGAAATCCTGCCCTTCCTTCAGCGCGTTGCGGATATGCCCCTTCGGCGTGCCGTACCGGTTGCCGAAGACGTGCGCCCATTCGTAGAAGTCGTCGTCATCCACCATCCGGTCGAATTCGGCATCGGGCACGAAATGATAATGCACACCGTCCACCTCGCCTTCGCGCGGGGCACGGGTGGTGGCACTGACGGAAAGCTTGATCTCGTTATCCGCGGTCAGGAGTTTGCGCGCAATCGTCGTTTTCCCGGCGCCCGAGGGAGACGACAGGATGAACATCAGGCCCCGGCGATGGAGCGTGTCGGACTGCGAGTCTGGAATGCCGTTTGCCTTGGTCATGGTGGCTCTTGCCCCCACGCGCGCAGGGAAATCAAGCGCTGCTGTCAGACGATCTGCAATCCCGGAGGTCTACGGCCGGCGCAGCTTGCGCCCGGTCAGTCGTCCCGCGCCTGTTCCAGCAATTCGCGGTCGCCTTCCAGCCGGGCCTTTCGGGCGCGGCCCCGGTCGAACAGGGTTTTTGCGACCAGACCGCCGCTGACGATGACCGCACCGGGCAGCGATCGCGTAGCAAGCTTGGCAAGTGCGAAGCTGGCGACCGTTTTCTTCAAGGAGCGATTGGCGACGATTTCCGACGCGGTCTCGCTGCCATACCGGCCTTTCAGGAAACCCTTCTCGACCGCGCCGCGCAGCAGGTACGACCCTGCTCGCATGGCAACATCGGCCATGATGACATTCGTGGCCGGATTGACGGACGGGCCGGGCACGCGCCGACGGCGGCCCCGTGTGCGCCTGCGCACCTTGTCTACCGCCTCTGCCCCGTATTCCTCGACATGCTTGACCATATGACCCTCCTGTTGCCCGGACCGCTGCCTGTGCCGCCCCGGTCCGAAGAAGGGAGGCGCGCCTAGCTCTTGCGGCCGAAATCCACCGTGACGACGTTCGAGCCGTCTTCGCTCTCTGTAACGGGCGCGGTGCCTGCCTGTTCCGCCTCGTCGTTTTCGGGTGCCTCGTGTTCTTCCGGGGTCATGTCGGCGACGGTGGCCTGGAACTGCAGCCCGAAATCGACAGCCGGATCGACGAAAGCGGTGATCGCGGCATAGGGAATGTCCAGCTTCGCCGGCATCTGGTTGAAGCTGAGCCCCACGCTGAAGCCATCATCCGTTACCACCAGGTCCCAGAACTTGTTCTGCAGGACGATGGTCATCTCGTCCGGAAACCGCTCGCGCAGATGGGGCGGGATGTTCACGCCGGGAGCCTGCGTCTTGAACGTGATGTAGAAATGATGTTCGCCTGGCAGCTCGTTGGGGCCCCGGGCAATTTCCCCGAGCACGCGGCCGACGACTGCGCGCAAGGCCTCCTGCACGATCTCGTCATAGGGGATCAGGCTGTCTGGTGTGTTGTCGCTCATATCGCGGCAACTCGTGGCGTCGGCAGGCGCGCGGGTCAAGCCGGAAAGCTTGCCTGCCTGTGGTGAGGGCCTATAGCGCGCTCGTTATGCGAACAGGCACAATCACCCGCGACACCGCCGAAACGAAGATCTTGGTCGAGGTCGATCTCGACGGGACCGGCACATACGATGTCTCGACCGGCATCGGTTTTCTCGATCACATGGTGGAACAGTTCAGCCGCCACTCGCTTATCGACGTCACGATGAAGGTGGATGGCGACCTGCATGTCGACCAGCACCACACCACCGAGGACAGCGCGCTCGCGCTGGGGCAGGCCTTGGCAGCTGCGCTGGGGGACAAGGGCGGCATAGGACGATACGGAACGGCGCATTCGCCCATGGACGAGACGCTGGCGCGTGTGGCGCTGGACATTTCGGGACGCCCCTACCTCGTCTGGAAAGCCGGCTTCACGCAGGAAAAGCTGGGCGAATGGGACACCGAACTGATCGAGCACTGGTTCCATTCCGTCTCGCAGACGGCTGGGCTGACGCTCCATGTCGAGCTGCTCTACGGAACCAACAACCACCACATCTGCGAGGCCATCTACAAGGGATTTGCTCGGGCGATGCGCAGCGCGGTCGAACTCGATCCGCGTAAGGGCGGGGCCATTCCCAGCACCAAGGGGCAGCTGGGTGGCTGAAACGGTCGCCCTGATCGATTACGGGGCCGGGAACCTTCATTCGGTAGAGAACGCGCTGAAGGCAGTCGGGGCAGATGTCCTGGTCACGGCGGATGCCGGCGCGGTGGCGTCTGCTTCCCGGATCGTGCTGCCGGGCGTTGGCTCCTACGCCGCCTGCATGAAGGGACTGTCGGCCATTCCCGACATGACGGAAACGCTGGCAGAACGCGTGCTTTCGAAAGGGACACCCTTTCTCGGCATCTGTGTCGGCATGCAATTGATGGCGACACGCGGGCTGGAGCATGGCGCGCATCAGGGCCTTGGCTGGGTTGGCGGCGATGTCGCGCCCCTGCAGGCGAGTGCCGACGTGAAGGTCCCGCATATGGGCTGGAACCGCGTCGAACCAGTCGGCGAACCCTCGCTTGTCGAGCCGGGGGAGGCGTATTTCCTCCATTCCTACGCGCTTCGCTATGCGGGCGAGGGGCAGGTCTCCGTCTGTGCGGCGACCGATCACGGCGGGCCGGTCGTGGCCGCAGTCCAGACCGGCACGGCGCTGGGCGTCCAGTTCCATCCTGAAAAGAGCCAGCGCTACGGGCTCGACCTGCTTTCCCGCTTCCTCGAATGGCGGCCTTGAAAAGGATTCCGGCGTGATCGTATTTCCCGCAATCGACCTGAAAAACGGCGAAGTTGTCCGCCTGGCGGAAGGCGACATGGACCGGGCGACGGTCTACGGCGACAATCCTGCAGCGCAGGCGATGCTGTTCGCCGGGGCAGGGGCGAGCCATCTCCATGTGGTGGATCTCGACGGAGCTTTCGCGGGCGAGAGCCGTAACCGGGACGCGGTCGAAGGAATCTTGAAAGCCTTCCCCGGCAAGATGCAACTGGGCGGCGGCATCCGGGACCGGATCGCGGTCGAGGGCTGGCTGGCGCTCGGCGTCGACCGGATCGTGATCGGATCGGCCGCGCTCAAGAATCCGGACTTCGTGAAGGAAGCCGCGCGCGCCAATCCGCAGTGTATCGTGGTGGCCGTCGACGCGCGCGACGGCATGGTCGCGACCGAGGGCTGGGCGGAGGTCTCCGACGTGCCCGTCGCCGACATGGCGCGCCGGTTCGAGGATGCGGGCGTTGCCAGCCTGCTGTTCACCGATATCGGCCGCGACGGCCTGCTGAAAGGTTGCAATGTTGCAGCGACGCTGGACCTCGCCCGGGCGACCGACTTGCCGGTGATCGCCAGCGGCGGGGTTGCGGGTATGGAGGATATTCACGCGCTTGCCGCCCATGCGGGCGAGGGCATCGAGGGCGTCATCACCGGCCGCGCACTTTACGAAGGTCGGCTCGACCTTGCCGAAGCGATCGGGGCGGCCGGCACATGACCGTCTGCGTTCGCGTCATTCCCTGCCTCGACGTCGCCGATGGCCGCGTGGTGAAGGGCGTCAATTTCGTCGACCTGAAGGATGCCGGCGACCCGGTCGAGCAGGCGCAGGCTTACGATGCTGCGGGGGCGGACGAGCTGTGCTTCCTCGACATATCCGCCACGCATGAGGGGCGGGGTACGCTGCTGGACATGGTCCGCCGCACCGCCAAAGTGTGTTTCATGCCGCTGACCGTGGGCGGCGGGGTCGCCAGCGTGGAGGACGCGCGCGCGCTGCTGCTGGCAGGGGCGGACAAGGTCGCGGTCAACAGCGCGGCGGTGAAGCGGCCTGAACTCGTATCCGACATTGCCGAGAGGATGGGCAGCCAGTGTGTCGTCGCCAGCGTCGATGCTCGCCGGACAGGCGAGGGCCGATGGGAAATCTTTACCCATGGCGGCCGAAAGGCGACGGGCGTCGATGCTGTCGAGCACGCGCGCAGACTGGCCGGTCTCGGCGCAGGCGAACTGCTGGCTACCTCGATGGACGGGGACGGAACGAAGGCAGGATACGACCTCGAATTGACCCGGACCATCGCCGATTCGGTGGATGTGCCGGTTATCGCCAGCGGCGGTGTGGGCACGCTGGATCACCTGGTCGAAGGCGTGACCCGAGGTCATGCGAGCGCGGTGCTGGCGGCCTCGATCTTCCATTTCGGGCAGCACACCGTGTCGCAGGCGCATGATGCCCTGCGCGCCGCCGGACTTCCGGTGCGTTCCGCGATTGTCTGACCCGCAAGGGTTAGCGACTCGGTAACCATCGGTTTCAAAGCGGGACGCCGCTTTTTCCCGCCTTGTGCAGGTGCAACATTTGATGTTCTGCCTTCCCCATGAGCAAGGCCCCATCTTCGGTTCTCCGTTCCAGCGTCGCCATCCTGCTTACGTCCGCATGGGCGTTCCCCGCTGCGGCGCAGGCCGGCACGGCCATTCCGGAGCCGTCCAATCTAGCCCTGTTCGGGATGGGGCTGGCCGGACTGGTGATCGGCCGCCAGGTGGCAAAGCGCCGGTCCGACAGCGAGGAATAGGCTCTTCGTTGCCGCGGCCCGCTTGACGCGGGCGGCGTGGCAGCGCCATGGTGCCATGCATGGAAACGCTGCACCGCCTCGAACAGACCATCGCACAGCGCCGCAGTGCCGATCCCGGCAGCAGCTATGTCGCGCAGCTGACCTCTCGCGGACGCCCCGTCATGGCGCGCAAGCTGGGAGAGGAAGCGGTCGAGGCGACCATCGCCTCGCTCACCGGCGATGACGCGGAAATGGTGGGGGAGGCGGCCGACGTCCTGTTCCATCTCATGGTGCTTCTTGCCGACAGGGGTATTCCGCTGGACGATGTGCTGGCCGAACTCGACCGCCGCGAAGGCGTGTCCGGCCTCGACGAGAAAGCCAGCAGGAGCGAGTAATGCCGATCGACCCGACGAAGCCCTATGACGACGACAATATCTTCGCGAAGATACTGCGCGGCGAAATTCCGGCGAAAAAGGTTTACGAGGACGACTGGGCCTTCGCGTTCGAGGACATCAATCCGCAGGCGGAAATCCACACGCTCGTCATCCCCAAGGGTCGATATGTAAGCTGGGACGATTTTTCCGCCCGCGCTTCCGATGCGGAGATCGGCGGTTTCGTCCGGGCCGTCGGGGAAGTCGCGCGGTCAAAGGGGTTGGTCGAACCCGGCTACCGGCTGATGGCGAATATCGGCGCGCATGGCGGGCAGGAAGTGCCGCATCTCCATGTCCATATCTTCGGGGGCCAGCCGCTCGGCCCGATGATCGCCCGCTGACGGGCTTTCTTCGCTCAGGACGAAGCAGCTCTCCTTTCGTCGCATTACGGAATCGGTTCGTCGATGTCGCTTGCTAGGCGACTCGCCCCTCCGCTAAAGCAGCGGGCGCACCATGACAGTCTCCCCCACTCCTCCCGGTGGCATCTTCGATGGCCCGGTTCACCTCTACGCCGTGCGCGTGTATTACGAGGATACGGACCTGTCCGGCATCACCTATCACGCCAACTACCTGCGCTGGTTCGAACGCGCACGGTCCGACGTGCTGCGCATGCTGCAGATCGACCAGCGCGAGGCGATCGAGGCCGGTGAAGGCGCCTATGCGGTGGCCGATGTGGCTCTGCGATACCTGCGGCCTGCGAAGCTGGACGACGATGTCGTGATCCACACTCGCTGTACCGATATCCGTGCGGCGTCCGTCAGGATGAACCAGCGAGCGATGCGGGGCGACGAATTGCTGTGTACGGCGCAGTTGCGCGTCGGCTTCCTGGCCCCCGACGGACGGCCCCGCCGCCAGCCCGAGGCGTGGCGCAATGCTTTCAAGACTGTTTTGACCGAGGAACCCGTTTCATGAATGTGCTCGCCGTCGCAGCTGCGGCCCCGACCCGCCTCAATCCGCTCGAGCTGTTCCTGGATGCCGACATCGTCGTTCAGGCGGTCATGATCGGCCTGCTGATCGCCTCGGTCTGGAGCTGGATGATCATCATCAGCTTCGCCACCCGGCTTGGTGGGGCGCGTCGCCGGTCCAAGGCGTTCGAGGCCGAGTTCTGGCAGGCGGACGATTTCGACAGCGTCATGCGCGACCACCAGAAGAAAAACGTGCCGGCCGCCCGCGTTGCCAATGCAGCGATGCTGGAATGGAAGCGTTCGACCAAGGGCGGGCTGAAGGATCGCGACGGCGCGCGGCAGAGAATCGCCAGTGCGATGGAGAGTCAGGTCGCGACCGAGGCCGACGATCTGTCCGACCGCCTCGGCTTCCTGGCCACGACCGGCTCCGTCGCGCCGTTCGTGGGCCTGTTCGGCACGGTCTGGGGCATCATGAACAGCTTCTTCCAGATCGGGGCCCAGGAAAGCTCTTCGCTCGCCGTGGTCGCGCCGGGTATTTCGGAAGCGCTGTTCGCCACCGCTATCGGCCTGTTCGCAGCCATTCCCGCAGTGATCGCCTATAACCGCTTCTCGGGCGCGGTAAACGCATTCGAGGGGCGGCTCCAGCGCTTTGCCGACCGGTTCCATGCCAATCTAAGCCGGGAACTAGAGCGCGTCTGACATGGCGATGGGCCTCCACAACACGTCTCGCCGCGGCCGGGGTTCGCGCCGGGCCCCGATGGCGGAAATCAACGTCACGCCGTTCGTGGACGTGATGCTGGTGCTGCTCATCATCTTCATGGTGACAGCGCCGCTGCTGACAGCGGGCGTGCCGGTCGACCTGCCGGAAAGCCGGGCGAATGCGCTGCCGCAGGAAAGCGAGCAGGTCACCGTGTCGATCCTGCAGGACGGTACGATCTATCTCGGCGAACAGCCGCTCGTCCCCGGCAGCTTTGCGCAGGAACTGGAGGCGCTGGGCGCCGTGGGCGACCGGCCCGAGGTCACGCTGCGTGCGGACCGGACGCTCGACTATGGCCTCGTGATGGGCGTGATGGGCGAACTGAACCGTGCCGGTTTCAATTCGATCTCGCTGGTCACCAACGGTTCAGTCGAAGCGCCATAGCTGCTGCGCATGGCTGCAACCGCCCTTCGCCGCGATGAAGCATCCGCCCTGGCAGTGGCTGCGGTCCTGCATGCAGCGCTGATCGGCGTCCTGCTGCTGCAACCGGACGACCGCGCACCCGCGCCGGAGCCGGAACGTGTCGTCGTCAGCCTGTCGGAAGAAGTCGGGCTGACCTCCACCGCGCCGGACCCAGTGGCGGAAAGCCGCGCTCCGCAGGCCCCGACATTCTCCGAACTGGCCGCACCTCCGCCGCCGACACCGGTGCAGGTGACGCCGCCGCAGGACACGCCGCGAACGGTCCCGCCGCGTCCCACGCCGCCGACCCAGGCACGTCCGCGTCCTGCGCCCACCAGCGCCCCGCGGCCGACCCCGACGCGTGCGGCGAGACCGTCTCCGGCACCGACCCGCGCTGCGCGGCCCAGTCCTGCACCGGCACCCGCTCCGTCTCCGCGCGCAACCTCCGGTGCCAGCCGGATCGGCAGCGACTTCCTGCCCGGTAGCGGGGAAAGCGCGTCCAGCGCCGAAACCCGCATTCCCGCATCGCAGATCGGCGGCAGTGCGAAGGCAAGCCTGCTCGCAGCCATTACCCGCGAATTGCGCCCGCACTGGAATGCGCCCAACGGCGTCGATGCCGAATTGCTGGTAACGCCCGTCAGCTGGCGATTGTCCGAAAGCGGGGCGCTGCAGGGCAGCCCTTCGTGCGGAACGACCCGCGGCATTACCGATTCCAATCGCCCGCAGGCCGACCGGCACTGCGAGCTTGCCATCAGGGCGGTTCGTCTTTCCGCCCCTTTCGACTTGCCCGATCAGTATTACAACGCGTGGAAGTCGGTCAGAAACTTCGAATTCAGCGGTGAACTGTGATGCGTATTTCCTTCCTTTTCGGCCTTGCGGTGGTTTTCTCCTCTCCCGTCCTTGCACAGGATCTTGCCGCGCCTGCCCCGGCGGACGGCGAAGTCGTCCAGATCGAGGATGACGAGGAAGGCGGCCTGACAGGCGGCAGCGTCGTCGACCGTATCGATTTCGACGATCTTGGAATTGCCATCCCGGCCTTTGCCGCCGACCGCGACGTGCCCACAGCCGCGAATTCGGCCGGCACGGCAGCGCTGGGGCTGGAACTGGCACGGGTCATCACGTCGGACCTCAAGAATAACGGCCTGTTCAAGCCGACCGGGCCGGACGCACTGCCGCGACCGACTTATCCGCAGATCACGGATCCCCAGTGGAGCACGTGGTCCAACCGCGGTGCGGAAATGCTGGTCCAGGGCTATGTCCGTGCGCAGGGCGACGGGCGGCTGGTGGTGGGCTGCTATCTCTACGACATGGCGCTGCAGGACGAACTGGCCCGTTCCGGCTGGATCGTCCCGCCCTCCGACTGGCGCCGTGCCGCCCATAAGTGCGCCGATCTCGTCTATTCGCGGCTGACTGGCGAAGATCCGTTCTTCGACAGCCGCATCGCCTATATCGCGGAAACGGGGCCGAAGGATAACCGGACCAAGCGGCTGGCCGTCATGGACAGCGACGGGGCCAATCACCGCTTCCTGACGCTGGGCGGCTCGACTGCGCTCACCCCGCGTTATTCCCCCGATTACCGCCGCCTGCTCTATCTCAGCTATGTCGATGGCAATCCGCGGATCTACATCTACGATATCGGTAGCGGTCGCCAGCAACTGGTCACCCAGAACAGCAACCCGACCTTCGCCCCGCGCTGGAGCCCGGATGGCAAGTGGATCCTCTATTCCATGGCCGTCAACGGCAATACCGACATCTACCGCGTCAGCGCCGAAGGGGGCCCCAGCGTCCGCCTGACCGATGCACCGGGCATCGATATCGGCGGCTCCTATTCCCCCGATGCCAGCCAGATCGTGTTCGAAAGCGACCGTTCGGGTAGCCAGCAAATCTATGTGATGGATTCGAACGGCGGCAACCAGCGCCGCCTGTCCTTCTTCGGCGGCCGCGCCGCTACGCCGGAATGGAGCCCGCGCGGCGACCAGATTGCCTTCACGTATATCCCGGGCGACTTCAACATCGCCGTGATGAGCCCCAATGGCCGCAATTTCCGCAAGCTGACGAATGCGTGGCAGGACGAGGCGCCGACCTGGTCGCCCAATGGCCGCATCATCCAGTTCTTCCGGACAGAGCGCAATTCGGGCAAGACGTCGATCTACCAGGTGGACCTGACGGGCGAGAACGAACGCCGCCTGCCCACCCCGGTGAACGCGTCGGACCCGGCATGGGGACCGATCCTTCCCTGATTGCGTTGTCTTAGCAGATAACCCCGGAACCGGCGCTGCATCAGGGCCGGGATACCGGGGCGAAAACCCGGACGACCCGGATGATGGTCGCGTTCCATCCCTCTTGGACCTGAGGAGTTACTTATGACGTACCGTATCGCCACCACAATGCTGCTCGCCGGCACGCTCGCCCTTGGCGCGTGCAAGAAGGACGCACCGGAAGACCTGCCTCCGCCGCCGATCGATCCGAATGCCGGGTCGAACCAGCAGGCCGGACCGGCTACCCCGGGCGTCGGGACGAACGAGCATTTCGTTGCCGGGGTCAACGGCCAGAACATCATCTATTTCGACACCGACCGCTACAATATCGACAGCGCCGATGCCGCCGCCCTGCAGACGCAGGCGCAGTATCTCGCCCAGTATCCCAGTGTCTCGGTCACGATCGAGGGCCATGCCGATGAACGCGGAACGCGTGAATACAACCTCGCTCTGGGCGAGCGGCGCGCGAATGCGGCGAAGAACTACCTGACGTCGATCGGTGTGGCAGCCAATCGCATCTCCGTCGTCAGCTATGGCGAGGAACGCCCGGTTGCGCTGGCATCCAATCCCGAGGCGTGGGCACAGAACCGCCGTGCGGTGACGATCGTCGTCAACTAAGCCGCGGTGCGGACTGCACTGTTCGACAAGGGGGCCCTGCCGATTAGGCGGGGCCCTTTTTCGTTCAGTCGAACATTACGACCGGTGACAGTGCCATGCCCGGGCTGGAGCGGTCGCCGGACCGGTCGCCAGCAGGACCCGTCGACACAGCGAACAGCGCCATGGCGACCACGCTTGCGATTACTGATACGGACAATTGCTTGCTCATCGGTCCCGGTCCGGCCTGATCGTGAAAATGCTGGTAATGCCGACCTGTGAAGGCTTCGTTGCAGGGCGGCACCGAAGAAAACATTTCATGGCCCAGCGGGTTCCCACGCCTTCCTTCTGCGCGCAACAATCCCTAGACTATCGCCATGATCCTCCGACGAGCGACTTCGAGACTGCGTTTTGCCTAGGGCGGGCCGTTCCAACGACTGGGGCTTTCCCCGCTGGCGTCCCTATGGCTCCAGCCGCGAAACCGTGGCCCAACGGGAATGCGACCGGCACGGCTGCACGGAAGCCGGGCTGTGTCCTGCGCCCAAGTCGCCCAACAGCCCCGACCGCTGGCATTTCTGCCAGAAGCACGCGGCGGAATACAACAAGGGCTGGGATTACTTCGAAGGGCTGGACAAGGAACAGGCCGCCGAACGCAAGCGGACCGAGCAGCGCGATGCAAACGCCTATGCCGAGGCGCAGCATTACGGCTGGGCCGGCAGCGGGGACGGCACCTGGACCGCCGACGAGCTGCTGGCGCTGGAAGTGCTGGAATTGGAAACCGACGCCGATTTCGAGACGATCAAGAAAGCGTATCGCATCCGCGCGAAGGCGGTGCACCCGGATGTGAAACCGGGCGACGAGGAAGCGGCGAAGGAATTCCAGAAGATTCAGGTCGCCTACGAAGTCCTGAAAAACGGCGAGGACCGTCGCAGCTGGAAGGGGTAGGGCCTTAGCCTTCGAAGTCAGTTGTCGACCCGATTACGGACCCTGGTGGCGAACCCGAAACTTGGGAGATGAAACGAAAAGCCCGGAACTTCAGCGTGGGGTGTGTAGGCGTCGTCATCGTGTTCATTATCGCAACAATGCTTGGCTGGCCCCCTATCTGGGACACATTGTTTGGGCTCGCATACTGCTTTGACGGATATGGCGGCTGCCCTTGGCAGTAATGTCCACCAACCACCCACCATCGGACCTTCCTGCTCTCCAGTGCGTAAGTCACGCAAAGGAGAAAAACGATGCCCGATAACCAGGATACCCTCTACACCATGCCCGGCACCTGCTCGCTCGCCGCCAACATCGCGGTCGCGTGGCTGGATGCGCCGGTTGCGGTCGCGAACATGGACTATGGCGACCACAAGAAGGACGCCTATCTGAAGATCAATCCGAAGGGGAAGGTGCCCGCGATCCGTTTTGCCGATGGCGATGTGCTGACCGAGCTTTCGGCGATCCTCGGCTGGCTGGGGGCGGAGCATGGCAAGGACCGCTATGCGCGCGACACCACGCTGGGCCGCCGCGAGGCGGAGGCACTTTCCTACATGACGAGCGAAGTCCATGCCTCCTACGGCCCGCATTTTGCAGCGCAGAACTTCGCCGAAAGCGAGTCGGCACAGGAAGAAGTGAAGCAGGCCGCCTACGATACGCTTCGCGGCCATTACGAACGGATGGAGAAGAAACTCTCCAATGCCGGCGGCGAATGGTACCTGGGCGAGAAGAGCTTTGCCGACGCGTTCCTCTATGTCCTCGTGCGCTGGCTCGACCAGACGCCGCTGTCGCTGGGGGATTACCCGTCGCTATCCCCGCACCGTGACCGGATGGAGGCGGATGAGGGCGTGAAAACCGCACTCGCCCGGCAGGACATGGAGCCGCAAGGCTGAACGCGCTTCATTCGTAGGAAATCGTGATCGCCGATGCCGCTTCGCCTGCAACACGGCGAGCGGTATCGGTATCCACCGCCGAGGCGAGTGCGACACCCATCCGGCGATATGGGCGGGTCACGGGTTTGCCGAAGATGCGCACGTCCGCGCCGCCTGTCATGGCGTCCGCCATACCTTCATAGCGAAAGTCCTCGCTTTCCCGGTCGGCCAGGATAACGGCACTTGCCGACGGGCGCGCGCGGATTTCCTGCGGGATGGGCAGGCCCATGATCGCCCGTGCGTGAAGGTCGAATTCCGACAGGTTCTGGCTCGCCAGCGTGACCATACCCGTATCGTGGGGCCGGGGGCTGAGTTCGGAGAAGATGACCTCCTCCCCCCGCACGAAGAACTCGACGCCAAACAGGCCGTAGCCCGCCCCGCCTGATGCCAGCGCATCCACGACCCGGCGGGCCATGTCCTGCGCCGCCGCGATGGCGCCGTCCGCCATGGCGACCGGTTGCCAGCTTTCGCGGTAGTCCCCGCGTTCCTGCCGATGGCCGATGGGCGGGCAGAAGGTCACGCCGTCCTTGTGACGCACCGTCAGTAGCGTGATTTCATAGTCGAAATCGATGAAGCCTTCGACGATGACACGCGCCCGGTCGCCG
Organism: Altererythrobacter sp. MTPC7; assembly: GCF_042851395.1. Lineage (NCBI taxonomy): Bacteria > Pseudomonadati > Pseudomonadota > Alphaproteobacteria > Sphingomonadales > Erythrobacteraceae > Altererythrobacter > Altererythrobacter sp. MTPC7. The sequence continues at coordinate 26,167 of NZ_BTGS01000016.1, forward strand.
CGCATACCGGCGCAGGCGTAGTCCCATGCAGCCTCAAACTCCCCCTCCGAATGCACGGTGCTCTGGCCTTTGCCGGAGGAGGACATGACCGGCTTGATGACGCAGGGAAAACCCGTCACCTCGGCCGCAGCGCGCACCTCGTCCAGGCTTTCGGCATAGCGATAGGTGCTGGTGGTAATCCCCAGTTCCTGCGCCGCCAGATCGCGGATGGCGTCGCGGTTCATGGTCATCTGTGTCGCGCGTGCGCTGGGCACGATATTGAACCCGGACGCTTCGAGATCGGCCAGCACCTCGGTCCGGATCGCCTCGACCTCGGGCACGACGTAATCGGGTTCGTGCCGCTGGGCGACGCTGCGCAAGGCCTCGCCGTCGAGCATGGAGAAGACCTCGCTCTCGTCCGCCACCTGCGTTGCCGGCGCGTCAGCATAGCTGTCGCAAGCGACGACATACGCGCCCAGCCGCTTTGCCGAGATAACGAATTCGCGCCCCAGTTCGCCGGAGCCGAGGAGCAGGATCTTCGCAGTGAACGCCATCAGGTCACGTCTTTCGCAGAAAGCCCGGGCGGCGGACTGTCGTTCCACCACGCGGTGTTGGAGAAGGGCCGGATATCCACTTCGTGGCTCCAGCAATTGCGCGGCTGGTGCGCCAGGTGCCAGTAGGTTTCGGCGATCGCAGCGGGGTCGATCATGCCGTCCTCGCCCTGTGCCAGTTTGTACGCCTCGAAATTCTCGCCCAGCATCCTGCCCAGCGTATCCGGCGCATCGACAGGCCCATCGACCACCACGTGCGCCACATGGACACCCTGCGGTGCCAGTTCGGCATTCAGGGTCTGGCACAGCATCCGCCGCCCGCCCATCGCCGCAGCGTGGCTATGCTGCCCGGCATTGCCACGCACGGCCGCGGTAGCGCTGGTGACGAGGATCGTTCCGGCCCCGCGCTCGACCATGCGCGGGGCAAGGATGTGGGCGAGCCGGAAGAGGCCGAACGTGCCCAGCCGCCAACCCAGTTCGAAGGTCCGGTGCGGTGTGTCGCCCAGTACCCGGTTCCCGATCTGCGCGCCCAGATTGTAGAGCGCGCAGGAGATCGGGCCGATATCGCTTTCGACCCATCCCACCAGATCTTCGATCGTGCCGTCCGCAGCGGCATCCAGAAGCGTGCCGCTCGCCTCGCCTCCTGCATCCTCGATTTGCCGGACCAGCTTCGCCAGCCCCGCCTCGTCCGACCGCCGGGCAAGGACGGCATGATAGCCGCCCCCGGCGAAGCGCTGCGCCACGTGCCCGCCGATCCCGGCACCGGCTCCGATGACGAGACAGACGGGGCTGGGCACGCTCATCGGATCAGACCGCTTCCAGCGCCTGCTCGAAGTCGGCGATCAGGTCGTCCGCGTCCTCGATCCCGATGCTGATACGCACCAGGCTGTCGGTGATGCCGAGTTCCTGCCGGCGGCCATGGGCGACCGAGAGGTGGGTCATGCTGGCCGGGTGGCTGGCGAGTGTCTCCGTCCCGCCGAGGCTGACGGCCAGCTTGGCGACTTTCAGATTGTCGAGGAAGCGGAAGCATTCCTCTTCGCCGCCTTTCAGGAACAGCGAGAAGGTGCTGCCTGCGCCCAGACAATGCCGGTCGTAGATGTCCTTCTGACGCTCGTCCTCGATCATGCCGAGATAGCCCAGGCCGTCGACCTTGGGATGCTGTTTCAGGAATTCGCAGACCCTGGCAGCGTTCTCGCCGGCGCGCTGCATGCGCAGTTCCACGGTCTCGAGGCTGCGGCACAGCATCCACGCAGTGTTGGGATCGGCAATGCCGCCCATCGTGTTCCTGAGCGCGCGAATGGCATCGATGAACCGCTTCGGCCCGGCAACGCTGCCCGCCACGAGGTCGGAATGGCCGCCGACATATTTGGTCAGGCTGTAGACCACCAAGTCCGCGCCGTGCTCCAGCGGACGCTGCCACAGGGGGCCGAGAAAGGTGTTGTCGATCGCAATAGGACAGCGGTCGGGATCGAAATGCGCATCGCGCGCTACCTTTACCGCCTCGATATCGACCAGCGCATTGGTCGGGTTGCCCGGGCTTTCGAGGTAGATCAGCGGAACCTCGCCGCCCTGTTCCTCGGCCTTGGCCTTCGCCGCCTTCATTACCTCGTCCAGTTTCTCGGCGCTCGCGCCGGCGGGGAAGTCGATATAGGTCACGCCGTATTTCGCCATGGTCTTGGCGACGAAGCCTTCCGAGGCGGCGTATAGCGGTCCGGAATGGACGATCACGTCACCCGCCTTGCACGCGGCCAGCATCAGGATGGCGATAGCGGTCATGCCGCTGGAGAAGCTGAGCGCTTCTTCCGCGCCGTCCCAGATCGCGAGGCGATCCTCCAGGATTTCCTGGTTCGGGCCGTTGAAGCGTGAATAGACGAGGCCGTCTGCGCCGCCCGGGCGCTGGCCGGTAATGCCTTCAAAGTGACGCTTGCCCGCCGCCGCGCTCTCGAAGGCGAAGGTGCTGGTAAGGAAAACGGGACTTTTCAGCGAACCTTCGGACAGGGCGGGGTCGAAGCCGTGGCCCATCATCAGGGTTGCAGGCTTCAGTTCGCGTCCGCCGATGGTCGTGACCTCTGGCTTGGGATTGCGGCGCGGGGTCGGCTGCTCGGTTGCGGAATCGGCGGTGCTGGGCGTATCGGTCATTGGGACAGGCTTCCTGTTACATATGCTCCCAGGAAGGCAGGAGCCGTGATCTGCACCGTCGGGGCGGCCCGCTCCTAACCTCCGCAGGAGCGCATCTCCACCGGGCGCGTCGTGATAGGGCGGCGATTATCGTGTCCGCCCGTCCGCTTCAAGCGAACACAGCAGCCACCAGCCAGACCGCGCCGACGATCAGGCCGATGCCGAGCAGGTCGAGGATCAGGCCCGCCTTCACCATGCGTTCTATCCTGATCCGGCCCGTCGCCCACGCGATGGCATTGGGTCCGGTTCCGGCCGGCAGCATGAAGCCCCAGCTGGCGGCGAGAGCGGCCGGCATGGCAAGCAGCACCGGGTCGGCCCCCAGCGCGACGACCAGGCTGGCGACGACCGGGATGATCGCGCTGGCAGTGGCGACATTGCTGGCGAACTCGGTAATCAGGACGACCATCGCCACCAGTGCCAGCGCGACCAGCAGCAGCGGCACGGTTTCCAGCACCAGCAGCGCATTGCCAAGCCAGTCGGCAAGCCCGCTCGCGCCCATGCCCGCGGCGAGGGCCAGCCCGCCGCCGAACATCATGATGACGCCCCATGGCGCGCGGTCGGCTTCCTGCCAGGTCAGCAGCGGGCGGCCCGTGCCGTCTGGCAGCAGGAACAGCGCGAGGCTGGCGATGATGGCGATCGTCCCGTCCGTCCAGCTGCCAGCGGGGAGGTAGGGCGCGACCAGCAGCCTGGTCATCCAGGCCAGGAACGTGATGGCCACCACTGCCATGACCCGCTTCTGCGGCGTGCCGAGAGGCGCATCTTGGGCGATGGCGTCTCGCGCCTTGGCCACATCGAAGGGGTGCGCGGCGACCCGCTGCACCCGCGCGATGACTAACGCCGCTGCGGGCACGCCGATCAGCACGACGGGGAGGCCGTACAGCATCCACTCCGCAAAGCTGATCTGCACGCCGATGGAAGTCTCCAACAGGCCCACCGCAATCGCATTGGTGGGGGACCCGACCAGCGTGCCCAGCCCGCCGATGCTGGCGGCAAAGGCGATCCCCATCGGCAAGGCGCCGTAAAGACCGTCCGCCGTGTCTTCCACGCTTCCTCCCCCGGCCAGGACGGCAAGCGCCATCGGCATCATGATGAGCGTGGTGGAGGTATTGGAAATGAGCATACTCAGGATCGCCGCGCTCGCCATGAAGGCAATGAGCAGTCCTGCCTGCCCGCCGCGCTGTCCCAGCGCATTCAGGATCGCCGTCGCCAGTCGCTTGTGCAGCCCCGTGCGTTCGATGGCGAGAGCGATGAACGCGCCGCCCAGCAGGAGGAACAGGATCGGGGAATAATAGGTGCTGGCCGTTGTCCGCGCGTCGCTGACCCCGGCGAAGGGCAGGACGATGAATGGCATCAGCGCGGTTGCGGTCAGCGGCAGGGCTTCCGTCATCCACCACGCCGCCATCAGGACGACCAGCCCCGCCACGATGAACGCCTCCCGGCTCATCCCGGCAGGTGGCGGCGCGAAAACGCCGAATGCCAGGGCCAGCGCGCCGACCAGCAGCCCGATTGTTCGTGCAGTCATCCTCGAATTCCCCTCCGTCGCCGGTTCAACCACAGCTTGGCGGGCAGGGGAAGGGCACTTTCGCGCACGTGAACGGGAACGTCAGGTCCGGTTGGGTCGCTTCATGGCAGTATGAAACGCATGAAGACAGCTTCCCTTATTGCCACCTGTTCGATCGCTGCGAGCGGGCTTGCGGCTACTGCGTTTGCAGCGACGGCGATGGGCCAGGAATACAGGCAGGCGCGGCCCTATCCCGGCGTCGATACGCCTGCCGTGCGCGCGCCCGTTCCCGCGAAGGTAGAAACCTCCGCGCCGGTCAGGTCTCGCGGGACAACTGGGGCAGGGACGCCCGAACGCTACCGCTTGCAGGCACCCGTACAAGCGGCCTTCAGCGGGCCGGCTGCGAATGCTTCAAATTGGGAAATCGGACCCGTCATACGCGGGAAAAGCCGTTCGCCCGGAATGCCGCTGAGGCCGACGCAGCAAGGATCGGCCAATGCTGGCGGGTGGAGCTTCGATTTTCCCTACCCGCGCCCGCAGGCAGGGCACGTTCATTACGTGACCGCACCTGCCTCCGCGATGCAGGTGGACCTTGCGGATGCAAGGCGCATCACGATGACCTATCGCATCGACGCGGCGCCGGGCACGCAGTTCCATCCCCAGGAATATCCCGGGACGCCTGCGACCCTGTCCCTGTATTTCCAGGTGCGTGGGGACAATTGGAGCGGGCGAGACCAGTACCGATTCGCCCGCTGGTATTCGCCCGCGGACAAGGTTGTCCGCCTGCGACCCGGAACGCATACGGTCAGTATCGATCTGGACGACAACTGGGCTGCGGTGACAGCCTTTACCCGCGACCGCGCACCGGGCGAATTTCGCCGGTCGCTGGAAAACGCCGCGCGCATCGGCTTTACGCTGGGCGGCAAGGGCGGACGAGGGCACGGCGTCTATGCCACCGGCCCTGCGCGGTTTACCGTGCTGGATTTCCGGACCGAGTAGGCCTCAATCGCCGGAGTGGAGGCGCGCGTCCTCATCGAGGGGGGGCGGCCGCGCCGCCCGATAGTCCGGACCCGCCGGGCCCTGTCGGGATGACAGGCGTTCCGCTTTCCGGTCCCCCTCCGCTTTCCGGTCCTTTATCCGGCGGACGCTTATCGCGCGGCGGTTTGCCTGGCGAACCCCGGTCCAGCCATTGGCCGAACCGCGCGAACCACCCGGCCTCGCTCCTCTTTCGGCGGCGGAAGAAAGGTTTCCGGAACGGTTCCGGCCCGCTCAAGCCTGCACCGTCACTTCGGCGCGAGGACCATCAGCATCTGGCGACCTTCGAGCCGCGGGAAAGCCTCGACCTTGGCGGTTTCTTCCATGTCGTCGCGGACACGGTTCAGCAGGTCCATGCCCAGGTTCTGGTGCGCCATCTCGCGCCCGCGGAACCGCAGGGTCACCTTCACCTTGTCGCCATTGTCGATGAACTTGTTCACGTTGCGCATTTTGACATCGTAGTCGTGCGTATCGATGTTCGGACGCATCTTGACCTCTTTGATGTCCTGCGTCTTCTGCGTCTTGCGCTGCAGATTGGCCTTTTTCTGCGCTTCGAACCGGTGCTTGCCCACATCGAGGAACTTGCAGACCGGCGGATTCGCATTCGGCGACACCTCGACGAGATTCAGGCCGGCTTCGGCCGCCTGTTCGATCGCTTCATTGGTGTACATGACACCGAGATTTTCGCCTTCATCATCGATGACGCGGACTTTCTCGGACTGGATGAACTGGTCGTAGCGAGGGCCGCTCTTGGTCGGCGGCTGCAGGGAACGACGGGGTGGACGAGCTATGGGGCGATTCCTTTGTCTTGTTTCGTTGGAGCCTTCACATAAGGCCAAATCGCGACTTTTGCTAGGTGGATTGAGAAGGATGCGCGCCTTTTGTCCGCCTCATGCCGCGACCCGTGCCCCCTCCCGCCACAGCGGGAAGCGGGCGAGACGCCCCCCGGCCGGAAGGATGGCCTCTATCGAACGGGCGGGTTGCAAAGCTTTCAGGATGGCGCGGTCGCCTGCCGGCATCCCGCCGGTGAACGCGCCGAAGGCAGGCGCGATTATCCGGTGCGTTCCCGCGCCCGTATCCGCCAGCACGGCGCAGGGCCGGCTGATGCGGCGGCGCTGCACGCTGACCGTCAGCTTGGGATGGTAATGGCCCGAGATTTCCGGGCGGGTCTCCCCCCGTTTTGCCTCGTGCCGCAGGATCACGCCGCCAAGCTCCATCTCCTCGACCAAGGTCCCGCCGCAACGCGCCTCCGCGACGCTGCCGTCCCGGCGCGTATCGTGATTGCCGGTGATCCAGATCCAGTCGAGCGAGCCGGTCAGCGATTCCAGCAACGCGCAATCGTGATCGTCCAGCCGCGTCGCGCCATCGGCATCATGGAAATTGTCGCCCAGCGTGATGACGCGCCTCGCCCCTGTCTCGCGCACTTCCTTCGCCACCCGTTCCAAGGTCTCGCGCGTGTCGTAGGGCGGCAGCATCTGGCCATGCCGGGCATAGAAGCTCGCCTTTTCGAGATGCAGGTCGGCCACCAGCAGCGCATTCTCGCGCGGCCAGAACAACGCGCGGCCTTTCGTGAGCAGCAGCTCTGTATCAGCGAACGAAACGGGAACCATGCACCGCTATTGCCGCGATGGCGGCAGCTTGGCAAGAGGGCGCCATGAACGACTGGACGACCCATTCCGGACAGGCCCGCGCCTGGTTCGAGGATCTTCGCACCCGCATCTGCACCGAATTCGAGGCGATCGAGCGGGAGGCAGGCTCCGATGCAGGCTTCGAATATACCCCGTGGAACCGCGTGGAAGAGGGCAATGCGGACCCCGGCGGCGGGGTGCGCGGCGTGATGAAGGGCCGCGTGTTCGAGAAGGTCGGCGTCAATGTCTCGACCGTGCAGGGCAGCTTCGCATCCGACTTTGCCAAGACGATGAACGGTGTCGATCCGGACAATCCGGTCTTCACGGCGACCGGCATCAGCTTGGTCGCGCATATGGCCAATCCGCACGTGCCCGCAGTGCATATGAACACGCGCTTCCTGACCACGGGGAAGGCATGGTTCGGCGGCGGGGCCGATCTCAACCCGCCGATCCCCTACGAGCAGGATACGCAGGCTTTCCACGCACGGATGCGCGCCGCCTGCGCAGCGCACAACCCGACCTATTACGACCGGTTCAGCAAATGGGCGGAGGAGTATTTCTACATCCCCCACCGCCAGTGCCACCGCGGCGTCGGGGGCATCTTCTACGACCACCTGGAATGCGACAACGACGCCGATTTCGAGCGTCACTTCGCCTTTACCCGCGATGTGGGCGAAGCGTTCCTCGACATCTATCCGCAGCTCGTTCGCGGCCGGATGGAGCTGGAATTCACGCCCGATGAAGAACGCCAGCAGCTCGAATGGCGCGGGCGCTATGCCGAATTCAACCTCGTTTACGATCGCGGCACGCTGTTCGGTCTGAAGACCGGCGGCAATATTGACGCCATCCTGATGAGCCTGCCGCCCCGCGCTGAGTGGAGCTGACGAGACTTCCCAGCCCCGTTCGGAGCTGTTCAGGCCAGCTTATCACGGGCCCCGCTAGCCCCGAGGCAATCGTTTTTCCCGGAGTTTTTCATGCACCGCCCCATCCTTGCCGCCCTCCTCGCCACAGCAGCGACCGCTTGCACCTCTGTGCCGTCCACTGCGGTCGGTAGCGACCCGATGGGTATCAGGCCCATGACCACCGCGCCGATCCTGACTTCGCCGGAAGCGGTCGACACGCTGACCTTCGCCCAGCCTCAGGTCGCGCGGGTGGTCCATGTCGCCCTCGACCTGGCGCTCGATTTCGACGGCAAGGCGATTGGCGGGACGGCCGGCCTCGTCCTCAATGCGCGGGACGATGCGGACGAGATCGTGCTCGACAGCAACGGGCTGGTCATCGAGCAGGTGACCGACGGCGCCGGAAATCCGCTGGACTTCGTCATCGGCGACGCGGTCGAGGGGAAGGGCGCGCCGCTGACCATCTCCATCGGCGCTGCGCGGCAGGTCGAGATTACCTACAAGGCCGCCCCCGATGCCGCAGCCCTGCAATGGCTGACGCCGGAACAAACCTCAGGGGGCGAGCATCCCTTCCTCTTCAGCCAGGGTCAGGCGATCCTCAACCGGACATGGATTCCGACGCAGGACAGCCCCGGCATCCGCCAGACGTGGCAGGCGCGCATCACCGCGCCAAAGCCGCTCGACGTGGTGATGAGCGGGGTGCGCCAGGGCGAGCCCGAAAATCTCGGCAACGGACGCCGCGCCTTCACCTTCGTGATGGACAAGCCGGTCCCACCCTATCTCATTGCCATCGCGGCGGGCGATATCGACTTCGCCGCCACGGGCCCGCGCACCGGAGTGTGGGCGGAGCCGTCCGTGCTGCCGCGCGCTGCGCGCGAAGTGGGCGATACCGAGGCCATGGTCGAGGCGGCGGAGGCCCTTTACGGCGATTATCGCTGGGGCCGCTACGACATGATCGTCCTGCCGCCTGCCTTCCCGTATGGCGGCATGGAGAACCCGGTGATGACTTTCCTCACGCCGACATTCATCGCCGGGGACCGGTCCAACAACGGCCTTGTCGCGCACGAGTTGGCGCATAGCTGGTCAGGCAATCTCGTCACCAATGCCGTCTGGGGCGACAGCTGGCTGAACGAGGGCGTGACCACCTATTTCGAGAACCGGATCGTTGAGGAAGTCTACGGGGAGCAGCGCGCGGCGCAGGAAGCCGCGTTGATGTTCGCCAATATCGAGGAAACGCTGGCCGAGGTCGGCATGGATGCGCCCGGCACTGCGCTCAGCACGGAAGGCGGATATGAACTCGGCAGCGCGATCGCCTATGACAAGGGCGCGTTCTTCCTGATGACGGTGGAAAGTATCGTCGGGCGCGAGCGCTTCGATGCATGGCTGCGCCAGTGGTTCGACAACCACGCCTTCCAGCCTGCGACGAGCGAGATGTTCCATGCCGACATGCTGGAAAACCTCGTGGCAAGCGATGCCGAACGCGAGGCGCTGATGCTGCGCGAATGGATCTTCGAACCCGGCCTGCCGTCCAATGTGAAGCGCCCGGACCCCGCCGCCTTTGCCGAGGTCGATGCCGCCGTCACCTCTTATGCGTACAATGATGTCATTCCGGCAGGCTGGTCCGGCTGGACCGCGGCGGAGCAGATGCGATTCCTGCACGGTATCGAGGGCGCGCGCAGCGCCGCCCAGCTTGCGGCTCTGGACGATGCGCTGGGCCTGTCGCAGACCGGCAATAACGAGATCCGCTTCCTGTGGCTCGAACTGGCTCTGGACAATCGCTTCGAACCTGCCGTGCCGCAGGCCGAGGAATTCCTGGCCCGCGTCGGCCGCGCGAAATTCGTCCGCCCGCTGTTCGAGACGCTGTGGAACGAGGGCGATTGGGGTCGGCCCATCGCCTCCCGCATCTACGATCGCACGCGGGCGAGCTATCACTCGGTCACACGGGCAGGCGTCGACCGCGTGCTGGCGGCGGGGGAATAGCGCCCGCTCCCGCCTTTTCGCGCCTTTGCCTGCACGTTTTGCATTGCAATATCGGGGCGCGGCGTCACATCATGGGATGCGATGCTGCGCCAGTACGAACTTGTTGAACGGGTCAAGGAATACGACCCCGACGCCGACGAGGCGATGCTCAACCGCGCCTATGTCTACACCGTGCAGAAACACGGCACGCAGAAGCGCGCCAGCGGCGATCCCTATTTCAGCCATCCGGTAGAAGTCGCCGGGCTGATGACCGACCTTAAGCTGGACCAGGCGACGGTCATGACCGCGCTGCTCCACGACACGGTCGAGGATACGCTGGCAACGATCGACGATATCGAGAAGAATTTCGGCAAGGATGTCGCCCGGCTGGTCGATGGCGTGACCAAGCTCAGCAAAATCGAGCAGATGCCGGAGAACGAGCGCGCGGCGGAAAATCTGCGCAAATTCCTGCTGGCGATGAGCGAGGATATCCGCGTCCTGCTGGTGAAGCTGGGCGACCGGCTGCACAATATGCGCACGCTCCATTTCATCAAGAAGGAGGAGAAGCGCCGCCGCATCGCCCGCGAGACGCTGGATATCTATGCCCCGCTGGCAGAGCGCATCGGCATGTACGAATACATGCGCGAGATGCAAGCGCTGGCGTTCCGGCACCTGGAGCCGGAGGCGTACGAGACCATTACGGGCCGCCTGACTCAGATCCGCGAAAGCGATGGCGGCCAGGTCGATGCCATTGCGCTCGCCATCAAGCAGGCGCTGGCAGAGGCGGGCCTGCAGGTCGAGGTGCATGGCCGCGAGAAACAGCCCTATTCCATCTGGCGCAAGATGGCGGAGCGGCATGTCAGCTTCGATGCGATCACCGACATCTTCGCCTTCCGCGTGCTGACGGACAGCGTGGAGGATTGCTACCGCGCGATGGGCCTGCTGCACACGACGTGGCAGTTCATTCCCGGCCGGTTCAAGGATTACATCTCCACGCCGAAAAACAACGGGTATCGCTCGCTCCACACCTCGCTCATCTTCGACAAGTCGATGCGGGTGGAGGTGCAGATACGCAGCCACGACATGCACCGGACCAACGGCTTCGGTCTGGCAGCACATTGGGCCTACAAGCAGCAGGATTCGCACGATGGACAGGTGGCGTGGCTGCGCGACCTGATCGAGATCGTCGATGCCAGCCACGATGCCGAAGAACTGCTCGAACACGCGCGCATGGCGATCTACCAGGACCGTATCTTCGCCTTCACGCCGAAGGGGGCATTGTTCCAGCTGCCCAAGGGGGCGACGCCGGTCGACTTCGCCTTTGCGGTGCATACCGATCTGGGCGCGCAGACGGTCGGGGCCAAGGTCAATGGCCGGCACATGCCGCTGCGCACGCAGCTGGCGAATGGCGACGTGGTGGAGATCATCAAGGGCAAGGATGCCGAACCGCAGATGTCGTGGCTGGGGTTCGTCGTGACAGGCAAGGCACGCGCCTCCATCCGCCGGGCCGTGCGGCTGAAGGAACGCGACGAGATCGAGGCGCTGGGGCACAAGCTGTTCGACGACATCGCCGACCGCGTGCCTGCCAAGATCGGGAAGAAAGCCATTCGTGCCGCGGTCAAGCGGCTGGAACTGGAAGACGAGGACGATCTGTACTTCGCCGTCGGCGCGGCAAAGATCGACGACCGCGACGTGATGGAGGCGCTTGTGCCGGGCTGCACCGCCGAGATCGAGGGCGGGGACCCCGACTGGATCAGGCGCGAGCGGGCGATCTCGATCCGCGGACTGACGCCGGGCGTCGGCTTCCGCCTCGCCACCTGCTGCCATCCCGTCCCCGGCGACCGGATCGTGGGCCTGCGCCATCCGAACAAGAGCGTGGAGGTCCATGCCATCGACTGCCTGACGCTGGCCAGCGGCATCGATAACGACTGGCTGGACCTGCAATGGGACAAGCGCAGCCAGGGCGCGGTCGGCCGGCTGAAGGTGACGCTGTACGACCGGACCGGGACGCTGGCGGAAATGGCCGGCATCTTCGCCAAGAACCACGTCAATGTCCGCAGCCTGAAACAGACCCAGCTGGACCACCCCTTCACCAGCTACGAGATCGAGCTTGAGGTCCAGGACCTGGCGCACCTCACCCGAATCTTGAGCGCACTGAGGGCCAGCGACGCGGTGGCGCAAGCCGACAGGGGATAGGGGGCGACATGCGCTTCTTCGCGCACAACCCTTTCGGCAATCGCGTCGAATTGATGCAGCGCCTCTAGCCTGCGGCCGCGGCGTTCAGTTCCTCGGCTGTCCAGCGACAGCGCAGGCGCCATTCTCCCATTGCGAGGGCCCATTGGGTGTCGGTCCGTTCGACTTCTCTCGCGCCGAGTTTGCGGTAGAATGCGCGGGCGTCCTCGTTTTTCTCGAATACCCACAGATACAGTCCGCTGTCAGGGTCGCGCGCTGCGACCAGCCTTGCAATCTCCCGGAACAGGGCAATTCCGTGCCCCTGGCCGCGGTGTGCGGCGCTCGCGTGGAGGTTGTCGAGGAAGGCGCCGTGGACCGGGTCGTGGCCGTGATAGACACAGGAAAACCCCGCCAATGCACCAGCTGCGTCCAGCGAGACCAGTGTTTCGCGCCCGTCGTCGGACGTGGAGAGCCGGTCTTGCCAGACCGTAAGGCGGTCGGCCTCCACCTCTTGCGCGAGATAGTCGCCGGGCAAAATACCGGCGTATCCCTGCCGCCAGTTCGCGGCATGTAGAGCCGCGATGGCTTCTGCGTCCTCGCGGCGGGCGGGCCTGATCGTCACTCGGCGATGACCCGCCTCACGGGGACGGGGATGTTGCAGATATCCGCGCCGCCCGCAGGCTCAATGAAGAAGGGATCGCGCCGGTTGGCACGGGCGTCGGCGTAACGGGCGAAGACTTCGCTATCGGTGGAGAGGTATTCGAAGCGGGGCTGTTCTGCGGCAGGCAAGTCGCTCGCCACGCGAATGCTCTCGATCGGCACGCGCTTGCTTGGGTCCTCGTAGAACCCCAGCGCCCCCTTGCCGCGCGGCAGCGAGGAGAGGTGCTCGATCCCCTCGACCACCCGCCCGACCAGCGCGATGTTCCGGTCAAGATGACGCGGCGCATGGCCAATCACGGTGTAAAGCTCGGCGCCCGAACCGGTATCGGGGGAGTAGCCTCGTCCGACACCGACCATGCCGTAGCAGTGGACGGGCCAAAATTCGCTGATTTCGACGTCCTTGTAGAAGCCCTGTTCAATTGCCACGTGGCGAAGGAGGCGCGGGTCCTCCACCGGCTTCTCGTCTTCGTCATACCACTGGCCCACTTCGCGATTGGCCAAAGGCCAACCATGGTAAATCTCAACCCATTCGGCATAGCTATCGCGCTCGTGCCAACCGAAAACCGATCGTGGTGTTTGGGTCGTGCTGATTGATATCATGTCGATCCGGTCGCCTTCCGTCACTCCATCAGAACGGGTGAGACCCACGGCTTGCATAAAAGATTCCACTGCCGTTTCGTGATCGGCTTCTGTGGCGTCAGGATTGCTGAATGCTCTTTCTAGCTGCGTGTTAGCTTCCGCAACCTTTCTGGCTTGCTCTGCGGCCACTTCCGGATCGATGGGGGTCGCCGGGTAATGATGGTCGACGTTGCCGATATCGTCGACAGAGGTCAGGTATTCGCTCTCCGCCATCACTCGCAGCCCCTCCGGCAGCAGCTTGGCCTCGCCCTCGGCTTCCGGATTGTCGACATTGGGATCGCCCCACTGCACCACGTAATTGTCCTGCACGCGGTTGATGCTGACGCCGTCGTACCAGCCGGCACGGGCGAGGGTGCGGATGTTTTCTACCCAGCCTTCGGAGATAGGCGGTGGCATGAGCTGTATGACGACCTGCCACTCGTTGCCGGCGCTGGAGGCCTGCCCCGGACCCCGATCCGGGGGCGCGAGCGTCATCACCAGCAGGTCCTCGGCGGGGATCGCGACCCAGTCGGACGCCTCCGCCTGCGCGACTATCTCGTTCGGAGAGAGAGTGCCCTCCGCTTTCTCCTGCGCCGTGGCGGACGTGGCGAGTGCGAAAGCGGCGGTGGCGGCGAGGAGAAGGCGTATCATGGGTGGCTTTTTGTCATGGTAGCCGGGCTGCGCCTAGGGGTGAGGGAGTCTTTTGTTGTCCGCACGCCATCCGGCGTGCGAAATCCTCGCGCCTTCGGCGCTACGGGCGGGCAGTCGCCCTTGCGGCGCGCTAGTCTCGCGCCGAGCTCCGCGACAAGGCCGATGCCTTGGGATGGCTCGGGGCCAACAGGCCCCGCAAGGCCGACCGGCCGTCCGCAGCGATTGTCCGTCAGGGCGCATGAGCGAGGAAGCAAGGGGCGCGGACGCGCCCCGCCCGCAGGGTCAAAAAAACACCGAGCAAGAACCCGCGGAGGCGGGTTCGCAAGACAGGCTAAACCATATCCTCCAGCGCGTGCATGTCGTCGTCGCTCAGCCCGAAATGATGGCCGATCTCGTGGATCATCACATGGGCGACCAGGTGCTCCAGCGTTTCGTCCCCGCGTTCCGCCCATTCGTCCAGGATCGCCCGGCGATAGAGGAAAACCCGCGGAGGCATCCGCCCCGAATGCTCGATACTGCGCTCCGTCAGCGCTTCGCCCTCGTAAAGGCCCGTCAGCGCGAAAGGATTGTCGATGCCGAGATCGTCCAGCACCTCCTCGGTGGCGAAATCCTGTACCTCGAAAACGATGTCGTGCATCCGGTCGCGGAACGCCTGTGGCAGCCGTGCCATCGCGGTGCGGGCCATCGCTTCCATCTCTTCGAGCGAGCACGGCAATCCGATTATGCGGGTCATATGCGCCTCGCTACGACCGCAGAGCTTGCAGTGCAATGTGAAGCTGGCTAGACGCGCGCCTTCCCGCCCCGCAGGTTTCGCACATACGACCAGCGAACCAGCCGCGCGGCGGGAATGCGGAGACGTGGCCGAGTGGTCGAAGGCGCACGCCTGGAAAGTGTGTATACGGTAACCCCGTATCGTGGGTTCGAATCCCACCGTCTCCGCCATTTCCCCTCATGACGTTTTCGGTTAGGGCGCTAGCGCAACCCCACAGTACAAGAACTCGAGGATCGCCCATGAAGACCCGCGCCGCTGTCGCTTTCGAAGCAGGAAAGCCCCTCGAAATCGTGGAAGTCGATCTGGAAGGGCCCAAGGCGGGCGAGGTGCTGGTCGAAATCATGGCGACCGGTGTGTGCCATACGGACGAGTTCACGCTGTCGGGGGCCGATCCGGAAGGTGCGTTTCCCGCGATCCTGGGGCATGAGGGCGCCGGCATCGTGCGCGAAATCGGGCCCGGCGTGACCGACCTGGAGGTCGGTGACCACGTGATCCCGCTCTACACCGCCGAATGCCGGACCTGCGAATACTGCCTGAACCCCAAGACCAACCTGTGCCAGCGCGTGCGCGCGACGCAGGGGCAGGGGGTGATGCCGGACGGCACGTCGCGCTTCTCCTACAAGGGGGAGAAGATCCTGCATTACATGGGCACGTCCACCTTCTCGAACTTCACGGTCCTGCCGGAAATCTCGCTGGCGAAAATCCGCAAGGACGCGCCGTTCGACAAGGTCTGCTACATCGGCTGCGGCGTCACCACCGGGATCGGCGCTGTGATGTTCACCGCCAAGGTGGAGCCCAATGCCACGGCGGTGGTCTTCGGCCTGGGCGGGATCGGGCTGAACGTCATCCAGGGGCTGAAGCTGGTCGGCGCGCGGCAGATCGTGGGGGTCGATACAAATCCTTCGAAAGAGCAGATGGCCCGGCAGTTCGGCATGACCGACTTCGTCAACCCGAAGGAAGTGAAGGGCGACCTGGTCGGCCACCTCGTCGAGCTGACGGGCGGCGGGGCGGATTACTCGTTCGAATGCATCGGCAATGTCGACGTGATGCGGACCGCGCTGGAATGTTGCCACAAGGGGTGGGGCGAAAGCGTCATCATCGGCGTTGCGCCTGCCGGTGCGGAGATCCAGACGCGGCCGTTCCAGCTGGTGACGGGCCGCGTATGGCGCGGTTCGGCCTTCGGCGGCGCGCGCGGACGGACCGATGTGCCCGGCATCGTGGACATGTACATGGAAGGCCGGATCGACATCGACAGCTTGATCACGCACAAGATGCCGCTGGAGGACATAAACAAGGCCTTCGACCTGATGCATGCGGGCGAGAGCATCCGGAGTGTCGTGGAGTTCTAGGTACCGAACCTGCCCCGGGCCAATCTGGGCTGCGCCGAATTTTGGTGCATTGCAGCATGATTGCAGGTAAAGGGCCAAGCGCAAGGTGAGCACGGCGCGCCGTTCAGGCTGCCCGTCGCACTCCCTTTCTGTCAATTTTCCCGGCGATCCCTCACCCGTGCGGTGGCGATTTGCCGTTTCCGGTTTCCGGGCGCCGGCATCATGCCTCGCCCTGAGACGCCCTTCGCCCCGCCTTGCGCTCTTCGAACGCGGCCCGGCCTGTAATTCGAGAGCTGTCATGTCCTTTTCCGACCTTCCCCCGATCCTTGCCGAGGCGCTGTCCGGCCAGGGCTACGAAGCACCGACCGCGGTGCAGGCGGCCGTCACCGCGCCCGATGCGAGGGGCCGCGACCTCGTGGTGTCCGCGCAGACCGGATCGGGCAAGACCGTGGCCTTCGGCCTTGCCATCGCGGACGAGATGCTGAGCGAGGAAGGCGCGCTTCCCTTCGCAGCCAGTCCTCTGGCACTCATCATCGCACCGACGCGCGAACTGGCGCTGCAGGTCAGCCGCGAACTGGGCTGGCTGTATGGCGCAGCCCATGCCCGCATCGCCACCTGCGTGGGCGGCATGGACGCATCGAAGGAACGCCGCGCGCTGAAGCACGGCGCGCATATCGTCGTAGGCACACCGGGCCGCCTGCGCGATCACCTCGAGCGCGGAGCGCTGGACCTGTCGTCGCTGCGCGCAGCCGTTCTCGACGAGGCGGACGAGATGCTGGACATGGGCTTCCGCGAAGACCTGGAAGAAATCCTCGACGCGACGCCGGAGGGTCGGCGCACGCTGCTGTTCTCGGCCACCATGCCCAAGCCCATCGAGGCGCTCGCCCGCCGGTACCAGAACGACGCGCTGCGTATCTCCACCGTCGGGGACGAGCGGGGGCATGGCGATATCGCCTACCAGGCCGTGACCGTCGCGCCGGCGGAAATCGAGGCCGCGGTGGTCAACCTGCTTCGCTTCCACGAGGCGGAAACCGCGATCCTGTTCTGCGCCACCCGGGACAAGGTCCGCCGCTTCCACGCCATGCTGCAGAACCGCGGCTTTGCCGTCGTCGCCCTGTCGGGCGAGCATTCGCAGAGCGAGCGCAACCACGCGATGCAGGCGCTGCGGGACAAGCGGGCACGGGTCTGCGTCGCCACGGATGTGGCGGCACGCGGGATCGACCTGCCCAGCCTCAGCCTTGTCGTCCATGTCGAGATCCCGCGCGATGCGGAGACATTGCAGCATCGTTCGGGGCGGACCGGACGTGCAGGCAAGAAGGGGACCGCCGTGCTGGTCGTTCCCTATCCGCGCCGGCGCCGCGTGCAGTCCATGCTGCGCGGTGCGCGGATCGAGGCGGACTGGATCGACGCCCCGACGCCGAAGGACATCCGCCACGCCGACCGCGAGCGGCTGATGGAAATGCTGCTGGAACCTGCGGAATACGACAAGGAAGACCGCAAGCTGGCGCAGCGCCTGATGGCCGAACGTTCAGCCGAGGATATTGCCGCGGCGCTGGTCGCTGCGCACCGGTCGAAAATGCCCCGGCCCGAAGAACTGATTGCCAACACGCCCGAGGCTCGCAATGCAGACAAGCAGGATCGGCGGCGCGACGGGTTCGACGACACCGTCTGGTACCGCATCGACATCGGGCGGCGCCACAATGCCGACCCGCGCTGGGTCCTGCCGCTGCTGTGCCGCCGCGGACACATCACGCGCAACGAAGTCGGCGCCATCCGCATCGGCGCGAACGAAACGCATTTCCAGATCCCGCGCGCCGTTGCCGCGAAATTCGACGATGCCGTGGCGCGTACCGCGCAGGGCGACGATGAACAGGACCGCCTGGTCATCGAACCATCCGAAGGCCCGCGCGAAGCGGCTCGCGGCCATCGCCGGGGCCGCGACGACGGGGATTTCGGCGCGGCACGTGGACCCAAACCGCCATTCCGCAAGGGTGGCGGCCCCGGAAAACCCGGTGGCAAACCCGGCAGCAGGCCCGGCGGGAAATTCGCCGGAAAGTCTGCTGCCAAGGGCGGCAAGAAACCGCACCGCAAGGGTGGCGGCTTCAAGAACGGCCCACGGCCCAGCTAAAAAGGCAGCAATGGTCCGCGGGCGGACGGGAACCGAGGCTCAGCCCAGTTCGATCCGTTCCGGCATTGCCTTGCGCACGAAACGGTCGGCCTTCGCGTAAGGCGCGGCGATGGATTCGCGGGCGGTCATGCGCTCGAAATGAGCCGCCAGGGCGGGCCATGGTGACAGGTCGAATTGCGCGACGAGCGAGGCCTGCATCAGGCATGTCGTGACCGCGAAATCGGCGATCGAGATGGTCGGCCCCGCAAACCATTCCGCCTCGCCCAACCTGCGCTCCAGCACATCGAGCACTGCAGGCATCTGGCCGCCCCATGTTTCCTGTGCGCGGGCAATGTCGGGCTCTTTCCCGCCGATGATGGAGAAGAACAGCGGACGGAATATCCCCAGCCCGGCGGCAGCGGCGAGATTCGTGTCGGCGAATTCCTCGATAAACAGCGCATTGCCGTAATCGGAAGCGGCTTCGGGATAGAGCGGCGTCTGCGGGTGCTTCTTCTCGATATAGCCGCAGATCGCGCTGCTGTCGGGAATGGTCCCGTCCACGCCGGTTTCCGCCACGGAGCGATCCCGCAGAACCGGGATGCGTTTCATCGGGCTGATCTCGAGGAACCATTCGGGCGGATTGAATATGTCCACGCTCTCGAATTCGAAGTCGACGCCTTTCTCGATGCAGAAGGCGGCTACCTTGCGAGCGAAGGGGGATACGGGGCTGCCATAGATTACGAAATCGGCAGTGTGGTCGGTCATGAAAGCTCTCCTCTTTGTGTCCGCATAGACATTCCCGTCCTGCAGGCAAATGCGAACAGGGGAGCGAGGCGAGGAACCGGCGCCTTTCATGGACCGGCTCTCTGGAAAGCGATTGCGCCTGGCAGAGGCAGCGCCCATGTTGCGGGGCAAGCAAGAACGTTCATCAGGAGAGAAGCGCCCATGGCAACGCAGTACAAGAACCTCGTCGACGGCAAGATGATCGATGCAGGCTCGACTTTCGAAGTGGTCAATCCCGCGACGGAGGAAGTCATCGGACTGGTCCCGGCCTGCGGCAAGGACGAGCTGGACCAGGCCGTCGCGGCCGCGCGCCGCGCGTTCAAAACCTGGCGCAAGACGTCGATGGACGAGCGCCGGAATGCCATCAAGGCAATCGCAGGGGCCATCAACGAGAACTCCGAAGAGCTTTACCGCCTGCTGACGGCAGAGCAGGGCAAGCCGCACCAGCAGGCCAAGGGCGAGATCATGGGCGCAGCCTACATGGCCGCGACCCAGGCCGAACTCGATCTGGAAGACGAGCTGGTGCAGGACAACGAGAAGGAATCGATCCGCACCCGCCGCGTTCCCGTCGGCGTGGTCGGCGGCATCGTGCCGTGGAATTTCCCGGTGTCGATGGCGATCCAGAAGATCGTGCCCGCCATGCTGTCGGGCTGCACCATCGTTCTGAAACCCTCTCCCTTCACGCCGCTGACCACGCTGAGGCTGGCCGAACTGATCGCTGACAAGGTGCCTGCGGGCGTCGTCAACATCATCACCGGCGAAGACAGCCTCGGGCCGCTCATCACCGAGCATCCCGATATCGACAAGATCACCTTCACCGGCTCCACCGCCACGGGCAAGAAGATCATGGAAGGCGCGGCAGGCGACCTGAAGCGCATCACGCTGGAACTGGGCGGGAACGATGCCAGCATCGTGATGCCCGATGCGGACGTGGAGAAAGTGGCCGAGCAGCTGTTCTGGGCCAGCTTCACCAATGCAGGCCAGATCTGCATCGCGGCCAAGCGGGTCTATATCCACGAGGATATCTACGACGATCTGAGCGCGGCGATTGCCGAATACGCGAAGGGCGTGACCGTCGGCGACGGTTCGCAGCAGGGAACGGGCGTCGGACCGATCCAGAACAGGAAGCAGTACGAGCGGGTGCTCGAACTGATCCAGGATGCCAAGGACAAGGGATACAAGTTCCTGACCGGCGGCGATACCGACCCGAGCGGCACGGGCTATTTCGTGCCGCTGACCATCCTCGACAATCCGCCGGAAGACGCACGGATCGTGGCAGAGGAACAGTTCGGACCGGTCATGCCACTGATGAAGTTCTCTACCGAAGAAGAAGTTATCGAGCGTGCCAATGCCTCCGAATACGGCCTTGCCGGCGCGGTCTGGACGAAGGACGAGGACAAGGGCGTGGAGATCGCCGAGCAGCTCGAGACAGGCACGGTCTGGATCAACCAGTTCCTCAAGCTGACGCCGCACACGCCGTTTGCCGGGCACAAGCAGTCCGGCTTCGGCGCGGAATACGGCAAGGAAGGCTTGCTGGAATTCACATACCCGCAGGTCATCATGCTGAAGAAGAACGCGGCGGTCTGAGCACCGTCCGCCTGCCTAGAGCGGCAGGTAGGGAACAATCGCCCCGGCCCCTGCGGCCGGGGCGTTTGCCTTTCTGAAAAGCAGCGCATTGGCAGCGGCGAGCGGGCGCAGCAGGCTGCTGTCCTGCGCGCCGGTAAGCGCGATCCGCGTCGCCCCGTCAGTGCCGTGCGTTAATGCGGCGCGCTGGAACGTCTCACGCGGACCGTTGGCCTCGAGATCGTGGGACACGGCTGCGTGTCGCAGGGCATGCTCGAGCGAGGCAGGGGGCGCCAGTCCGGCAAGCGTCTCCACCGCCAGCTTTCCGAACAGAAGAGCTGTCACATAGCTCGACGCCGGATTACCGGGCAGGCCGAGGACAAAGGTGCCCGATGGCAGGCGTCCAAACCAGACCGGCTTTCCCGGACGCACGGCGACCTTGCTGAACAGGATTTCGCCGCCCAGAGCGCCAAACGCCGCCTTGACCAGGTCGTGCGGACCGACAGATGCCCCTCCGGCGATGACCAGGAGGTCGGACCCGTCGCCCCGTGCCAGCATGTCGGCAACCTCGTCCGCGCTGTCGCCTGCGCGCCCGATCCAGGATGCATCGGCGCCAAACGCCGTGAACTGCGCGGCGAGGGCGACCGAATTGCTGTCATAGATACTGGTATTGCCCGGCTCGCTTCCCGGGTCCAGCAATTCGTCGCCATTGGTCAGGATGGCGACACGGGGCTTCTTGAAAACGCTGGCGGTTCCATGACCCGCGGCGGCCAGCAGGGCGAGGCGTGCCGCAGTCAGTCGTTCGCCTGCTTTCACCAGCGCATCGCCGCGCGCGAAATCGATGCCGGCACGCCTGATATGGCCTGTCCCCGACTGCTCCTGCTTGGTCACGACCGTGCTGTCACTGCGGGACGCATCTTCCAGGATCAGGACGTGGTCTGCCCCGCGTGGAATATGCGCGCCGGTAGAAACGAGCGTTGCCTCGCCCGCTCTGATGCGGCCCGGAAAGGGTGTGCCGGCCCGGCTTTCACCGACGATTTGGAGGCGCGAACCCATGGCGCAATCCGCGCGGCGCACCGCGTAGCCGTCCATCGCCGACAGGTCTGCCGGAGGGACAGAGACCATCGCCGCTATATCGCTCGCACAGATCCGCCCCGCTGCGTCTGCCAGCGAGACGGGTTCGCTGCTCATAGATTGGCCCAGCGGTTGGCAATTCGCGGCCAGCAGGCGGCGCGCCTCTTCCAGTGCAATCATGGCGCGATGCGGTTCGCGACCAGGTCGTCCACCACGGCTGGGTCCGCCAATGTGGAAACGTCGCCCACCTGGTCGGGCTGTCCCTCGGCAATCTTGCGCAGGATGCGGCGCATGATCTTGCCGCTGCGGGTCTTGGGCAGGGCAGGGGCGAATTGCAGCGCATCGGGGGTCGCGATCGGGCCGATCTCCTTGCGAACCCACTGGCGCAATTCCTCTCGCAGGTCCTCGCTCTCGTCCACGCCTGCAATCAGTGTGACATAGGCGTAGATGCCCTGTCCCTTGATGTCGTGCGGCATTCCGACCACGGCCGCCTCCGCGACGCTGTCATGCGCGACCAGCGCGCTTTCCACTTCGGCGGTGCCCATGCGGTGGCCCGATACGTTGATGACGTCATCGACCCGGCCAGTAATCCAGTAGTAGCCGTCTTCGTCCCGGCGGCAGCCGTCGCCGGTGAAGTAGCGTCCCGGATAGGTGCTGAAATAGGTGTCGAAGAAGCGCTGGTGATCGCCGTAAACGCTGCGCATCTGGCCGGGCCAGCTTTGCGCCAGGCACAAATTTCCCTCGGCCGCGCCGTCTAGCACCTCACCCTCTGTATTGACCAGCAGCGGATGGACGCCGGGGAGGGGCTTTGTCGCGCTGCCCGGCTTTGTTTCGACCACGCCGGGAACAGGTGCGATCAGGGCGCCGCCCGTTTCCGTCTGCCACCAGGTATCGACGACCGGGCAGCGGCCCCCACCGATTACGCGGTGATACCAGTTCCAAGCCTCCGGATTGATCGGCTCGCCCACCGTGCCCAGCAGGCGCAGCTTCGACAGGTCGTATTTCGCAGGCCACGCCTCGCCCTCGCGCATCAGGGCACGGATCGCGGTCGGCGCGGTATAGAAGACGGTGACGCCCAGCCGCTGGCAGGTTTCCCAGAAGCGGCCCGGATCGGGATAGTTCGGCACACCGTCGAACATCACCGTCTGCGCGCCGTTGGAAAGCGGACCGTAGACGAGATAGCTGTGCCCGGTGATCCAGCCCACATCGGCGGTGCACCAGAACAGGTCGTCCGTTTCCTGGCCCTCGGCAGGGCCGAACAGCAGGTCGTAGGTCAGGGTGACCCAAAGCAGATAGCCGCCTGTCGTATGCAGCACGCCCTTGGGCTTGCCGGTGGAGCCGCTGGTATAGAGGATGAAGAGCGGGTCCTCCGCTTCCATTGCTTCCGGCGCGCAATCCGGTTCGACCGTAGCGCGGGCCTCGTGCCACCAGACATCGCGGCCCTCTGTCACCGAAACCTCGCCGCCGGTACGCTCGACCATGACGACCGTATGCACGCCCGGGCAGCGTTTGAGCGCCTCGTCGCTATTGGCCTTGAGCGGAATGCGCTTGCCACCGCGTACGCCTTCGTCGGCGGTGACGAGCGCCACGGCTTCGCAATCCAGGATGCGGTCGGCGAGGCTGTCGGGGGAGAAGCCGCCGAAAACCACCGAATGCACTGCCCCGACGCGGGCACAGGCCAGCATGGCGAAGGCGGCTTCGGGAATGTTCGGCATATAGATAATGACACGGTCGCCCTTGCCGATGCCGCGCGCCTTCAGGACGTTGGCGAAGCGGCAGACCTCTTCATGGACCTCGCGGTAGGTCAGCCGGCGGCCTTCCCCGGGCTCGTCGCCCTCGAACACGATGGCAGTCCGGTCGCCGCGCATATCCAGATGCCGGTCGAGGCAGTTGACGCTGGCGTTGAGCCGCCCGTCGCCGAACCACCTGATCCCGAAATCTGCCTTGTCGAAAGAGCTCTCGTCTGCCCGCGTCGGAAAATTGTCCCAGTCGAGCCGCTTCGCCTGAGCCAGCCAGTGCGCTTCGCTGTCCTTGCGAAGCGAAGCCTGCATTCCTGCCAGTGTGCGTTCGACTGTGCGTTCGACCATGCTTGTCCTGCTCCCTGTCGCAGGGTCACGCCGCGCGCGCCCCGGCTTATTCGCGTTTTCATCGCCGTTCGTGCCTTGCCGCATCGCACCGGGTCAAGCGAAAGCGGGCTCACCTTCAACGCTCTCCAAAGGCACATTGCCCTTGCCTGTGCATTTGCATAGGACAACCCGAACAACGCCGCCTTGCAAGGAATGCGAGCCCATGGACAGCCCGGCCAGCAATGACGACGATCCTGTAACGCCGGTTTCGCCGAGGGCACGCCCCGCATTGGCGGCGTCCATGGACGACGATCAGGGGCAGCATGAAGGCGATGCCTATTTCAACCGTGAGCTGAGCTGGTTGGAATTCAACGACCGCGTCCTGGAAGAGGCCCGCAACCCCGCCTATCCGCTGCTGGAAAGAGTGCGGTTCCTGTCTATTTCAGGCAGCAATCTCGACGAATTCCTGATGATCCGCGTGGCCGGGCTGGTCGGGCAGGTTCAGCGCGGCATCGACCGCATATCGAGCGACGGGCGCTCGCCATCGCAGCAATTGAGCGAAATCCACGCCCGGCTCGACCGGCTGAGCGACAAGCAGCAGAGCACCTGGCGCGAATTGCGCCGCCTTCTCGCCGACAGCGGAATCCATGTGGCGGACGAGGAACGCGTTGACGAACAGGCCTACCAGTGGCTCAAACGGTATTTCCTCGACGAGATCATGCCGGTGATCACGCCCCAGGCACTCGACCCGGCACATCCGTTCCCGTTCATCCAGAACGAGGGGCTGGGGCTCCTGTTCACCCTTCACAAGGGGGATCAGGAACTGGTGGAGATGATCCTTATCCCCACCGCGCTCCCCCGCTTCCTGCGCGTACCGGGCACGGGCAGCGACGATGCGCTCTATATCAGTATCGAGAGCCTGATCACCCGCTTCGCGCAGTATCTGTTCCCCGGGTTCGACATCGTCGGCGACGGCGCGTTCCGCGTCCTGCGTGACAGCGATATCGAGATCGAGGAGGAAGCGGAGGACCTCGTGCGCACGTTCCGCACGGCGATCCAGCGGCGGCGGCGCGGGCAGGTGATCCAGCTGGAACTGGAGGACGATTTCTGTCCGACAGCGGAAGTCCTGCTGCGCGACCGGCTCGATACGCCGGGTGCGACGATCGTGAAGACCGAGGGGATGTTGGGCATCGAAGGCCTGTCGGGCATCGTCGACGAGGATCGCCCGGACCTGAAATTCGCCAGTTACTCCCCGCGCTATCCCGAACGCGTGCTGGAGCATGACGGCGACCTGTTTTCCGCCATCCGCGAGAAGGACATCGTCATCCACCACCCGTATGAAAGCTTCGACGTGGTGGTCGATTTCATCCGGCAGGCGGCCGTCGATCCCCATGTCGTGGCGATCAAGCAGGCGCTCTACCGCGCTGGCACGCAGTCCGAAGTGATCGAGGCGCTGGTCGAGGCGGCGGAAAACGGCAAGTCGGTCACCGCCGTCGTCGAACTGAAAGCCCGCTTCGACGAGGAACAGAACCTCTACTGGGCCAGCAAGCTGGAGCGGGCGGGTGTGCAGGTCATCTACGGCTTCGTGGACTGGAAGACCCATGCCAAGGTCGCGATGGTCGTCCGGCGGGAGGAAAGTGGCTTTCGCACCTACTGCCATTTCGGGACCGGGAATTATCACCCGGTAACGGCGAAGATCTATACCGATCTCAGCTATTTCACTGCCGATCCGCGGCTGGGCCGTGATGCAGCCAAGCTGTTCAATTTCGTCACCGGCTATGTCGAACCGCGGCGGCTGGAAATGCTGTCGGTCTCGCCCATCGACCTGCGCGAGGAGCTCTACGCGCGGATAGAGCGCGAGATCGAGCACGCACGCGCCGGGCGTCCGGCCAATATCTGGATGAAAATGAACCAGCTGTCCGACAGCGGGATGATCGACAGGCTGTACGAGGCGAGCAGCGAAGGGGTCGAGATCCAGCTTGTCGTGCGCGGCATCTGCAATCTGCGTCCGGGTGTGGAGGGAATGTCGCAGAACATCCGCGTCAAATCGATCATCGGGCGTTTCCTCGAACACAGCCGCATCTACGCCTTCGGGAATGGCCACCCGATGCCCAGCCCGGAGACATCGCTGTTCATCTCTTCCGCCGACCTCATGGGCCGCAATCTCGACCGGCGGGTCGAGCAGCTGGTCCCGATCGAGAACCCGACGGTCCACAACCAAATCCTCGACCAGGTGTTGCTGGCCAACCTGCTGGACACCGAACAGAGCTGGGAATTGCAGCCCGACGGGACATATGACCGCGTGCCGGAGGGCGACAAGCCCTTCAACTGTCATCGCTATTTCATGACCAACCCGTCGCTGTCGGGGCGCGGCGGCGCGCTGGAAGCGGGCGGGGTGCCCAAATTGTCGCTACGCCGGCCCGCCCGCCGCAGGCCCGATGGGGACGCGGACCGCAATGATGCTCCGATCGGCGCCGCGAATTGAGCTTGCGCGGACGAAACGGCGATCCCGGCGGGCTGTTCTCGGGTGAGACACCCGAACGGGCTATTATCGACATCGGGTCCAACACCGTCCGGCTGGTGCTGTATGGCGGCTCGACACGGGCCCCGCGTGTCCTCCTGAACGAGAAGGTGGCGGCCCGGCTCGGACGCGACATAGCATCGAGCGGCGAACTGGCGCAGGAGGCCGTCGACCTCGCCAACCGGGGGATGGAGCGATACGCCCTCGTCCTCGCCGATCTGGGGATCACCAGGGTCGATGTGATGGCGACCGCTGCCGTGCGCGAAGCAGCAAACGGTCAGGACTTCATCGATCATCTGCGCGCTCTCGGCTTCTCGCCCCGCATATTGAGCGGCGAGGAAGAGGCGACCACCAGCGCATGGGGGGTGCTGGGCGCATTTCCGGGCGCACGCGGCATGGTCGCGGACCTTGGCGGTGGCAGTCTTGAACTCGTCGAAATTGGTGACGACAGGCCGGGCAGTGCGATCAGCTTGCCCATCGGAACGCTGCGCCTGCCCGGACTGGCGGGCGACAGGGCGGGTTTGAGAAAAGCGCTCGACAAGATTTTGAAGAAGGCGGACATCGGCAAGGCGGACGGCTCTCTCTACCTCGTCGGCGGGACCCTGCGCGCGATGGCAGTCTACGCCATGGAGAAGGCGGGCACGCCGCTGACCGACCCGCACGGCCTCAGCCTCGCTTACGACGATGCGCTGGCCCTCGCTCAGCGGCTGACCGATGTTTCCGAGGACGAACTGCGCGCGATGCCCCGCATATCCAGCATGCGGGCGGGAATGCTCCCCGATGCAGCGGTGCTGATGGCCGCCCTGCTCAAACGATCGAAGCCGGAGCGTGTGATCGTTTCCGCCTGGGGCCTGCGCGAAGGGTTGTTGTTCAGCGAACTGCCCGACCATGCACGCCGCCGCGATCCACTGCTGGCCGGTGTGTCGCATTTCGCAGCCCAGCGCGGCGCGCCGCCGGTTCTCGCCACGCGGGTTGCCAGCTGGACGGTGGGTGCGCTGCCGGCGGCAACACGGGGGACGGAAAGGGTACGGCTGGCGGCAACGATGCTGTCACTGGCCGCGATGCAGATCGAACCGAACCTCCGCTTGCGCCAGGGCGTCGAATGGGCATTGCACAAGAGGTGGATTGCGATCGATCCCGTGGGCCGCGCCATGCTGGCAGCTGCGATCTGCGGCAACGGCAACGAGCCAGCGCTGCCGGACGAACTTCATGCGCTGGCCGACGAGGACCGGCTGGAAGAGGCGCTGTGCTGGGGCCTTGCGACGCGGCTGTGCCGCAGGCTGGGCGGACGTTCGCGCACTTCGCTGGAGGCCAGCAATCTGAAGCTGGAAGGCGACTCGCTCGTCCTGCGCCTGCGCCGCGACCGGGCCGCGCTGTTCGGGGTGCCGAACGAGAAGGATCTCGTCCTGCTGGCCGACCGGCTCAAACTGGACGCCCGGATGGAAGTGGTGGAGACGATCGACTCGCTGATGCCGGACCCGAGGGACTAGGCCGCCTCGTCCGGTTTTTCCCGCGCGAAAGGCGAGAAGTCCGTCTGCGTGTCATAGACGTCCACACCTTCGCGCCGCTTCAGCCAGCCGATCACGATGTAGGTGACAGGCGTCAGCAGCGCTTCCCAAGCAGTCTTGATCAGCCATTGCGACAGGACGACCTGCCATAGCAATTCAGGCGGCCAGCCGGCGATGCCCCAGAAGGCGAGCGGATAGAAGATCAGGCTGTCCAGCCCCTGCCCGATAACAGTCGATCCGATGGTGCGTGCCCACAGCATCCGGCCCTGCATCCAGACCTTCATCCGCGCCAGCACGAAAGATGGGACAAACTGAAAAATATAGAAATATACTATAAAACAGCACGTTATTAGATTGCGGCTTTTTCGGGACCCTAGCAGTTGGCAAACTTTTTTCGCCGGTCAGGAAAGCTTCAACGAGCGCCTCACCCCTGAAGCAGGTCAAAAAAAGCGTCATGTGCGTCACCTATGTAATAGACCCCTTTCCATGTTACATAAAGTCGCCTACATGTCTGTAAATGGACATGACCGAAAATCAGGAAGGCAAGCCTCTACCGAATGACGTCGCCATCGATGACGGCACCAAGATTACGGTGAAGGAGAAATGGCAGGGTGCGGTGAATGAAGGCTCCGGTTTCGTGGCCGTGCCGATGGCGCTGCTACGCCTTCAATCGAAGTATGAATTGTCTGCGACTGATATGGTCGTTCTCATCAATCTTCTAGGTCACTGGTGGGAGCCTTCTTCGCCAGTTTATCCGCGTTCATCGACAATAGCGAAGCGCATGGGGGTGACGAAGAGAACTGTGCAGCGGTCGACCAAGGCACTTGAGGAGAAAGGACTTCTGCAGCGAGATAAGCTGGCGGACGGGAAACGTGTTTTTCTTTTTGACGCTCTCGCGAAGCGAGTAGCCAAAGATGTTCCAGTGGCATTTGTCGCGCAGGCGACAGAGACGTTTGGTAGCTAAAGGCAGTGTCGGGCCGAAATCTCAATCCTTCGGACGATGAAGAAAAGATTGCGCTGAATGCGAATCTGACGTGGTTTGAGAGGCTAATCGAACGGTCCACATTTCACGTAGACTTAGCTGCCTGTATTCGTGCCGTATTGTTTGGGCTGGCCATCCTAATTATAGCAATAGGCGGTGCGAACCCCCTTGCTTTAATTGAAGAATTATCGGCAGCCGTGACCCACATAAAAAAGTGACGCTGAGAACAGGGATTTAAACCTTCGCCTTGAACGGAGTGAAATCCGTCCCCTCGTCGTAAACATCAATTCCTTCGCGCTGCTTTAAGCGATTTATCACGAAATAGGTCACTGGTGTCAGCGCGGCTTCCCAACCGACTTTGAGCGCCCATTGCGTGAGCGCCACTACTATCACAAGGTCGGTGGTCCATCCCGTCGCACCGAGGAGCGCGAGGGGATAGAAAATTGCAC
The DNA here is from genome assembly GCF_042851395.1 of Altererythrobacter sp. MTPC7. Lineage (NCBI taxonomy): Bacteria > Pseudomonadati > Pseudomonadota > Alphaproteobacteria > Sphingomonadales > Erythrobacteraceae > Altererythrobacter > Altererythrobacter sp. MTPC7. The sequence continues at coordinate 55,151 of NZ_BTGS01000016.1, forward strand.
TATCCACGCCTTGACCAGCAACCGTGCTGCCAATCGTCCTCGTCCAAAGATGCTTGCCAGAAGTCCAGATTTTCATTTTTGCGAGAACTGCCGCGTTCACGAGTTCGCCAGCCCAAAATGCGACGATTGAAGCGAAGACAATCCTAGGCACTTGGCCGAATACGGCTTCGTAGGCTTCCTGATTTCCCCAATCTTCAGCTGGAGGTAGGGCGACAACCACCCAAGCCATGAACGCCATGAAGAGGAGGGCAGCCGTTCCTGCCCAGATACAGCGCCGCGCACGAGCGTAACCGTAAACCTCGGTGAGTATGTCTCCAATGACATAGCCCAATGGGAAAAATAGGACGCCTGCACCGAACGGCCAATCCCCAATGCCGGGCAAATTCACTGTCGCTACTTTTCCCGCACCAAGTACATTCGACAAAAGCAGTACGGTGACGAATGCTGCCATCACGAAATCGAAATAGCGGAGCGGCCTTGCCTGAAGCTTCGATGCCTCTAGCTTTTCAACTCCTTCCTGTCGCATTAGGCGTGCCCAATCCTAAAGCTGCAAACCGTGAACTCCTGCACCAGCGAATTGGCAAACTCGCCCGCCCAGAAGGCGATGATGCTGGCCGCGACGATGCGCCAGGTATTCCCGAACACCTTTTCATAGGCGTCCTGTCCGTCCCAGCCATCGGCAGCGGGCAGGGACACGACCGCCCACGCCATGAATGCCATGAAAAGCAGGGCGGCAAACCCTGTCCAGATGACCCGGCGCGCCCGGGCATAGCCGTAGACCTCTGTCAGGATGTCGCCGATGATGTAGCTGACGGGGAAGAACAGCACTCCGGCCCCGAACGACCACGTCTCGCCGCCTGGCAGGATGACGTAGCTCGGCTTCGATGCGCCGATCAGGTTCGACAGCAGCAGGATCGTGACGAAGGCCGCCATCACGAAGTCGTAATAGCGAAAGCGCAGCCCTGCAGTGCCGGCGGTATGTTGGGTGATTGGCCGCTTATCCATGATCCACGCGACTAACGCGGTTTTCGCGGACCGCAAAGCACGCTATCGCCGCCCGCGGCGCGCGCCCGTAGCTCATCTGGATAGAGCGCGAGACTTCTAATCTTGAGGCAGCAGGTTCGAGTCCTGCCGGGCGCGCCAGTTTACCATGGAAGTGCGCACCGGTGTCGTATCGGCACCGGGCGTGCTTACCGCCTGAACCAGGTTGGCCACCGGGCCACGAACGGTAAGCTGCTTCTTGGTCATCACCACCTCACTGACGAACGCCCGCACGTAATTTTTGCGCAGTGCTAGGTTATCGGGATCAGTAAGCTTTTTCTTCAGACCGGAAGCGAACGCGGCGAGCGTGTGGCTGTCGATGCGGTCCTGCTTGTTGCCGCACTGGCAGTTCGTCGCGCAACCAATTGCGAACTTCGGAGTTTCATCTTCGGCGTTGAACTAAGATACCCCTAGGAAAGCTGTAATTTATGACTGAGAACTCCGGCTCCCCGCTAGCCGATGGGAGTACCCCGACGGCGTTTGCCAGGGAACGCTCACCCGAAATGGTAGAATCCACGCATCGGTCAGAAGCAGGCAGCTTCGAGGAAGCTGTGGCGCAAGTCGGCGAGGGTTCAGTGCTGGGCTATCGCCTGACCCAGCAGGCGATCCTTTCCGATTTCGGCCTTCGCGCGCTCCAGCAGTCGACGCTCGATGATCTTTTCAATGATGCCGCACGTAGCGCTGCCAAAGGCATGAGGACGAGCTTGGCGAAAATCCTAGAATATCGACCGGACCGGGCAGATCTGCTGATCCGCGCCGGCGTGGGCTGGCAGAACGGAGTGATCGGGAATGTATCGATCGGAGCCGACGCCGAGTCACCAGCCGGGTACGCGTTTCAGAGCGGCTCGCCGGTCATTTCCAACCACCTCGAAGAAGAGGAGCGCTTTCGGACGCCGGAGGTGATGGCCCGGCACGGTGTCCGGCGCGCGATCAACGTCGTTATCGCTCGTGTCAGGGGACCGTGGGGCGTGCTCGAGGTCGACAGTTCCAATGCGGGCGAATTCGAAGCCGCCGATCTTGCCTTTCTTCAGGGGCTGGCAAACCTGGTCGGCGTCGCTTCCGATCGTATTTGCATGGAAGAGCAGCTGCGCCAATCGGTCGAACACCAACAGATACTGGTGAAGGAAGCGAGTCACCGCGTGAAGAACAGCTTGGCCATGCTGTCGAGCCTGATGAAAATGCAGGCCCGCAGTGCACGGACCGACGAAACCGCGACCGCGCTGGGCGACGCGTCCGATCGCATCCTCGCAGTGGCAGCAACGCATGATCATGTCTGGCGCCAAGAGGAGGCGGAAAGCGTCGACCTGTCGGAATTGCTCCCCCAACTTTGCCATCAACTCGACGAACAGGCGCCGGACCACGAAATCCACTGTGATATCGCTTCTTTCCTAGTGAGGACCTCAGCAGCCACGTCGATCGCTCTTCTCGTGACCGAGGCTGTGACAAACGCTATCAAGTATGCATATCCCGATGGCGGCCACGGAACTATCGAGATCAAATTGGAGAGAACAGGCGAAACCGCGACCTTGATGGTGTCGGACAACGGCGTCGGTCTTCCGGACGATTTCGATCCGATCGAGGCGCAGGCCAGAAGCCTGGGCGTTCGCCTGATCCGAACCTTGTCGGCGTCGGTGGGAAGCGAGGCCGAATTTTTATCTAAAAAAGGGACCCGCGTTGTAGTCGCGAATATACGGGGGAGTTTTGTATAGTTTTCGTGAACGACGTTCACTTATG
>NZ_BTGS01000017.1:0-41441 GCF_042851395.1 Altererythrobacter sp. MTPC7
ACCGCGATCACCGTCGTCACCGATCGCCCGGCCCGAAACGCCGAGGGCAAGACCTACAAAGATGAGAACGGATACACCGCCAAGGAAAGCGAGTTTCACCGTGTGACTTGCTTCAACGGCCTGTCCAAAACCGTTGCGGATCATTGCTCCAAAGGCCAGCTCGTTTCGGTTCAGGGCCGCATTCATTACACGCAGTGGGACGATGCCGATGGCGTCACCCGCTACGGCACCGAAATCCTCGCTGACAAGGTCGACTTCCTATCGCGCGGGAGGGGCTCAGGCGAAGACTGAGCGAGCTCAAATATTGCCAACTCTTGTGAGGCCTCGTCGCACTGCGACGGGGCCTTTTCCTTTGCAATCCGCGACCAGATTGAGCGCAATTCTGATTCTCTCGCTTTTGTCTTCGCCCGCAATCTTCGCCTGCTTCAAGCACCGGGACAGTTTGATAGCTGCTGATGGCTATTTGGTCCCCATTTCGGAACAAAGCAAGAAAAGGCGACGCAGTGATAGCTATTTGCTCACGGCCGCGCGGCCTTGTTTTAACCAACTAAATCTCTAAGAATCAGCCGACTGGGGTGGTTCGTGGCGGCATCGTTCAAATGAATGCTAGTCCCTATTGACTAAGCACACCGAACACGGCTGCGCCGTAGGTGCTTTCTGGCCAAGAGAGACGTAAAAGCAATGGCTTGGAAGGATATCCGTGCGCCGAAAGATATTTCGGGAAAAGACCCATTGGGTCGGTCGCGGATCGTTTGGCTGATAAATCAAAACCTTACCGCCGAAATATCTTTCGGATGCAATGCCGCTTCCCTTTCGATTTCGGCGCGCCTATAACGGTCTCGCGATAGAGAAACCATGCACAACCCGTCAGAGGTTTGCATGGCCAGTACTTACAAAGGCATCGGAGTGGGTTTTTCCCCCGATGCTCTCGAAGCCCTCGACGCTTACGCGGATGCTCAAGGCATAACCCGCGCAGAGGCGATCCGCACTGCCGTTAGCATTGGGCTCCCCATGCTCAAGCTGGGCATTGCGCTCAATGGGCAACGCGCCCTTACCATCCTCGAGCATACCCAGCTTGCTCTCTCGCTACTGGTCGAACGGCAATATCCGGAAGACAGCGACGAACTGATCCGCGCGGCCATGCGCAATGTGCGAGAGCACCATGCGTGAGGATATCCGATACAACAAGCAAGCGATCACTCTGACGCACGCTTCGGCGCGCGGAAAAGTGAAGCGAAACGCAGGCAATTTCACCCGCGGATCGCAGCTCTTCCATCACGAGATCCTGATGACATGGGCGGGTATCAGGATTCCGCTCTATACGTGGATCGGGACCACCACTCTGCTCCTCGTCGTGCTCGGCTATTTCACGTTCGAAAATCACGAGGTTCATCTCGTTTTGATGAAGCTCCTTTCATCGGTCTGGGAATGGATGTCGCTGGACCCAATGAAAGCGATCAACCTGACGCTTCCCTCGGGCCGGATCGTGCAGGGAACGATGGCGATGGTTCCTCACCATCCCGCCGTCGAAGCGGCGTGGTCGCGCGCTGTTCAGGTCACCGTTTCATCGATGCTCGGAGCGGCATTCATCTGCGTTCCGCTCACGGTCTGGTTCATCGACTTTTCGCGCAAGCGGGGATCCGATATCCTGACCGAACGGCATGAGCGCGGCGCGGTCCTCGTCGAGCGTCCGACACTCAAAAATTCGATCCTCGCTCACAATTGGTGCGAGCATCGGAAGGAATGCCTGTCCCGCAATCCGCCCGAGGATCCGAAAGCCGTTCTGAAGGAGCCGCTGAAGGATCGCATCCGGCGTGGTCTGCATCACCCGTATCGTCTTGCCGGACTGCCCTATCCATGGCGCCTCGAACAGAGCCACGCCATGTTCATCGGCACGACCGGCGCGGGCAAGACCACCGAACTGAAAAAACTGGTCATGCAGGCGCGCGAGCGCGGCCATCGCTGCGTCATCTTCGACCTCACCGGAACGTTCGTCGAAAGCTTCTACGACGAGGACACCGACGTGATCCTCAACCCGATGGACAAGCGCTGCAAGCCCTGGTCCATTTTCAACGACTGCGACAACTATGCCGAGTTCATGAGCGCTGCCACGGCGCTGGTTCCCAGCGGTCAAAGCGTCGAAGACGATTTCTGGCAGAAGTCGGCCCGCACGCTGATGGTCGAAATGTGCGTGAAGATGCTCGGGATGGGCGTCCGGTCGAATGGCGGTCTCGCGTACTTTCTCATGATGTCGAACCTCAAAGCGATCCACGCGCAGCTCGAGGGCACGGTCGCCGGTCCGATGATGTCGCCTTCCGCCGCGAAGATGGCGGAATCGATCCGCACTACCTTCATCGCCAACGCCAATGCCTTCCGCTTTCTTCCTGAACCAAAACCCGGCGAGGACAGCTTTTCGATCAGGAAATGGATGACCGAGGATGTGAAGGAAGGCTCGATCCTCTTCATCACCTCCACCCACCCCGATCTCGTTCTCAATCGCCCGCTGCTGACGCTGTGGATGGACCTGGCGGTGAACGCGGTGTTCAGGATGGGCCGCAGCCGCAACCTGCGCACTTGGTTCCTCATCGACGAGGTTCATGCGCTCCATCGTCTTCCCGCGATCGATCACGGTCTTCAGACCGCCCGCGCATTTGGCGGTGCCTTCGTCCTCGGAATGCATTCCTTCGATAAGCTTGAAGAGACCTACGGCGAGCACGGCGCGACCAATCTCGCTTCGCTCGCCGGCACCAAGCTGATCCTCAAGACGGCGGATCCGGAAACTTCGCGGCGATGCTCAGAATTCATCGGCAGCCGCGAGGTTCGCCAGATGGATGAAGCCTATTCCTACGGCTACAACAACAGCCGCGATGCCTCGACGATCACGCCGCGCACGGACGTCAAGGAACTCGTCATGCCCGACGATATCGGCAACCTTCCGAGCCTCAGTGGCTTCATCAAATTTCCGGATGGTTTCCCCGCGGCCAGAATCCGGCTGAGCTGGAAGGATTATCCCGAGCGTGCCGAGGGCTTCCAACGCGTTACCGACATGCGCGCGGCGCAATACGTGCCGACTGATGAAGAAGCCGCGGAAATGGGTGTCGATGGGCGCGAGGGGGAGGGGCCGGACAATCTGCCGAAGGACAGCCGCGGTGGAGTCGATGTCGTGCTCAGCCAGGCGGAACTCGAAGCGGAAAGGTTGCGCGAGGAGGTGGAGGGTTCGCTCGACCGTTCGGTGGAGCAGACCACGGCCGAACTGCAGCACAGGACGGATGCCAGGGACGTAGTCGACGGAACCAGCGACCAGCGCGATCATGACGACCTGTCGAAGTTCAAGCACACCGGCAAGCGCGACGAGCGCGAGCGCCAGCGCCTGGCACAACGCGACGTTGAAGAGCGCGACGCGACCAATCGCAACGCCCTCGCACAGGTGCGCCAGTCGAGGGGGCGCGAAGACGGGCAGGAGAGCGTCCTGGAGCGCGAGAACCGCCAGGGGTTCGGCCGCGAGAGGGACGAGCGCGCGGACGTCTCGATCGACGAGGATCAGGAGCTGGGCCGATGACCGTCTCGCGTTGCATCCTTTTCTGTCGGGACGGCCGCCGCCCGGCGATCGGCCAGCGGCTGTGCTGTGTGCGGACCGCATCCGGCAGGACGCGGGGCGATATTGCGCGCGTTTGCGGTGAATACGGGCTCGGCCTCCTTGCGGGAGCTGGAGATCGGTCGATGTTCTTCGAAAAGCGAACCCCCGCTCCGTTTAGGATCGGGCCGGCCTGATGTTGTCGGTGGCATCCGTTTCGTCCGCAGGGGGCGCTGCGAACTACTTCGCCAAGGACGACTATTACGTCGGCGATGGACCGGCCGAGCTCAGCGAATGGGGCGGCAAGGGTGCCGAGGCGCTGGGCCTGAGCGGACCGGTGACGAAGGAGGACTTCGAGAGGGTTCTGGATGGGAAGCTGCCGGATGGCACTGTGGTCAACGGAAACGAGAACCGTAGAGCCGGAATCGACCTGACATTCTCGATGCCGAAGTCCGCGAGCCTCATGGCGCAGCTCGGCGGGGACAAGCGGGTCCTGCTTGCGCAGGACCATGCGGTGAAGGCGACGATGGCCTATCTCGAGAAGCATTTCGCCGAGGCGCGCGACTATTCCCGCAACCCGAACGGCGAAGCCGTCCGGACCGGCAAGTTGCTCTACGCCCTGTTCCAGCACGATACGAGCCGCAAGCTCGATCCCCAGAACCACACCCACGCCGTCATCGCCGCGATGACGCAGGACAAGGCGGGCAACTGGAAAGCGCTCTGGAACGGCGAAATCTGGAAGAACAATTCGGTTCTTGGCTCGATCTACAACGCGGCTCTGCGCACCAATCTTGAGAAGCTGGGCTACCGGACGGAACTCACCGGCAAGCACGGGCAGTTCGAGATCAAGGGTGTCTCGCGCGAGGTCATCGAAGCCTTCAGCCAGCGCCGTCTGGACATACTGGCAACCGCCGAGAAGCTTGGCCGGAGTGCCCGCGATGCCGAGTTCCTGCGCGGTGTCACCAGGAACACCCGCGACCCCAAACTCAATCCGGACGACAAACAGGCGCTTCGCCTCGAATGGGCGAAGCGCGCCGAAGGGCTGGGTTTCGACGCGAAGGCGATGGTCGAGCAGGCGCGGTTGCGTGCGGTCGACGGACGCGAAGCGCCCTTGGGCAATGTCGAACGGGTCCGCACGGTGATCGCATCGATCCAGGAGACGGCGAAGCTCTACACCCGCCCGGCGGACGAACTCACCACGAACGGCCTCCAGCGCGCGGCGCTGACGCCGACGCAGCTGCGATCCGAACTTGCGACGGCGTCCGCCGTGCGTGTCCTCGGGGAGCGGGAGACGTCCTGGACGAAGGGCGAGCTGGTTAAGACCGCGCTCGACCTCGGCATCGAGGGCGTGACGGCCGAGGGCGTCGAGGCGCGCATGGAAGCACTTCTCGATAAGCGCCAGATGCTCCCGGGCAAGAGCGGACGGCTCGACGGTGCGATCGAGAAATACACAACGCCCGAACATGCGGCGATCGAACGCGCCACTCTCGCCAACGTAGCGGCGGGCAGGGGCGCAAGCGCCGCGATGATCGCGGCAGGCGATGCTCCTGGTCGCTTGCGCGCCGTGGCCGGCGAACACGACCTCAATGCCGAACAGATCGCCGCCGGTACGCTGGCGCTGTCGAGCGACGACCGGACCGTCGTCATCCAGGGCGTCGCGGGCGCCGGCAAGACAACTCTCATTTCCGCGATTGCGAGCGTCGCGCGCGAAGAGGGAAGGGCGGTGATCGGCCTCGCCTTCGCGAACAAGATGGTCAACGACCTTCGCAACGAGACCGAACTGCGCACATCCAACGGCGAGCAGGCGAAAGGCGAAATCGAGGCGAAGACCGTCTCCTCGTTCGTCAACCAGCATTTGAAGGGCGCGCTCCACGGGCGAGGACCGACCTTCGAAGCCTCGCGCGCGGCGCTGCAGGGCAAGATCCTCGTTCTCGACGAATCCTCGCTGGTCGCGAACAAGCCGATGAACGACCTCCTCACGATCGCCAATCGCCTGGGCGTCGAGAAGCTGGTGCTGATCGGTGACAAGGCCCAGCTGCAGCCGATCGAGGCGGGCAAGAGCTTCGCGCTGATCCAGGCGGACAATCCCGCTCTCGCGCGGCTCGATACGAGCCTGCGGCAGCGCACCGATCATATGAAGGAAGCCGCTGGCCTCGCCCGCGCGGGCAGGTTCCGCGAGAGTTTCGCATCGCTCGGCGACAAGCTGGTCGAGGCGGGGAAGGATCATCTCGAGGTCGCGGCGAAGACATGGCTCGATCTCTCGCCGGAAGACCGGGAGCGGACCGCGATCTATTCCTCCGGCCGCGACGCGCGTGCCACCCTCAATCGAATGATCCAGGACGGCCTGCGCGCCGAAGGGGCGATCAAAGGCGAGGGGCTCGAGGTCGATACCCTCAGACCGGCCCATGCGACGCGCGAGGAGCTTCGGTTCGCCGGGACCTATGCCAGGGGTCAGCTGCTCGAGGTCATGCGTCAAAAGGCTCCGGGAGGCCTCTCACGCGGCCGCTACGACGTCGAGGGCGTCGACGAGAAGGGCAGGGTGCTCTTGCGCGACGAGAACGGCAGACTGAAGCGTTTCGATCCCTCGCGCATCGATCCGGCCGACAAGCGCGACGCGCTGCGCCTCTCGGAAAGGACCAGCGAGACGATCCACGAAGGCGACAAGGTCCGTTGGACCGAGAAGGACGATGCCCGCAAGCTGATGAAATCCGAGGAAGCGAAGATCCTCGGGATCAAGGACGGCGTCGTCTCGGTCGAGAACCGGCATGGCGAAACGGTCGAACTCAAGCCGAACGACAAGATGCTCGAGCGCATGGGCCTCGCCTACGCGATCAACATGCATCAGGCGCAGGGCGATACGCGCGACATGGCGATCGGCGAGATGCACTCCTCCGCCCGCCATCTCTCCAACCAGCGCCTCGCGCTCGTGATGATGACGCGCGTGCGCGACGACATCACCATCGTCACGAACGATAAGGACCGGTTGCTCGCCCAGATCGGTCGCAACCCCGGAGACAAGACCAGCGCGCTCGAGACGCTCGGCGAGAAGAAGATCGAGAGCAGCCGCAGAGAGCCGGCGGCGGATCGCTTCAATCCGAGGATCCCGGAGCACCTCAAGGTCGGGGAGGCGAGCGCTGGCCGACTGCCTTCGGTCGATCGGGAGAGTCTGCGCGCGGTGCCGCAGATCGACCTGCCCGAACGCAATATCGAACGCACCCGATAGGAGACGGATCATGCCCGAATATCAAGCCAGTCTGGATGCTGGAAACCCGCAGAGCGACAGTCTCATGGGGGTCCTGTCGCAACAGCCGACCCTTACCAGTTTCGTGAAGCAGGCGGGGCTGCAGGAAGTGGCGAATATGGTGGAGGGGGATAATTTTGTGGTGTGCGACCTGGAGCTTCACGGCGTCCAGGGATGCGCCGACATGCGCGAGATGGTCGCGAACCAGCAGATGATGGCCGAATGTGTCGCCATCGGCCTCGCGATTTTCGCCGCGGTGATGGTGGGATCGATTGCCGTGGCTTTCGTCAATCTCGTGACGACGTTCGCAGCGCCGCTCGGCGTGAACCGTGTTTACGCGATTGTCCCGCGTCGGCTGAACGAAGTCCGGCGGGAGAAGGCGACATGATCGATGCGCTCCCGGGCGGGATTCAGATCAATTTGCGTCTTCCCGCTGGAGAGCGGCCGATCCGGACGAGCCTCGAGCGCCACATCGAGAACGCGCCCGGATCGGCTCAGCCCACCGAACCCAATTACCCTGGGAAGCTCCTCAAACCTGAAGGATGATCACGATGGCGTTCGATTACGAAGACGTAGGCACATTCGGCAGCAAGCGAGCCGCCGAGGACTGGGCGCACCGCAACAAGGTGGACCTGCGCGATCTCCACATTCGCAATGCCGGAGACGATCGCGTCGAGGTCGGCATTCGCAAGAGCGGATACGACGACAGGGAAAAGTACGACAACCGCAGCGGCGAGAGGCGCGACGGCTTCTGGCGATGACGCCATGAGGGCGCGCGAGCGCCAGACAGGTCCGGGAGGAATTCACCTTCCGCGAAACCGCTCCGAAAGGAGCATCACGCGCCACCGGCGCATCAACCAGTCCGGGCAACCGGAAAAAAGAAGGAACTGGCAATGTTGAAGAAAATGATGGCCGCCGTCGCACTGGCAGGAGTTTTCATGGCCGTACCGGCAGCAGCACAGGACGCCGCACCGGCGGATGAAATGCACGAATACGCTGCCGCCACGAAGACGATCGCCGATGGGGTGGATCCGACCACCGGCAATGTTGCCCGGCAGATGCTCGATCTTGTCGCCCGGGAAGCGAGGGCGAAAGCGATGCTCGAGGGCAGTGTCGAGCGCAAGAAGCGCCATATGTCGCTGAATGAAATCGTCAAATGTCACGACTGCAAGCAGGAAAAGCAGGACTGCGGCGATCAGGCGAAATGCGACGTTCGGAATGATTGCCGGAAAGCGAAATGCCAAAAGATGGCATGAGCTTGGGAGGATGGGCCGTGATCATCGACGAGCCGCAGGTCCGATGCCCCTTCTGCAGGGGTCTTATGCCGGGATGGATGTCGCGCTATTTCGGCAAAACCTGCACGCTTTGCGCGCGGCCCCTTTTCCTGCTCCCTTTCATCTCCTCGCGATATTATCGGTCGGTTCTGAGCGCGATAGACGTCGCCAAGATCATTATGCTGCCCGTGATGGTAGGCGCGACCATATCGTTCGCCATGCGTCGTCTCGAGATCGACAGCTACGCCTGTCTCGTCGCCGGCGCTCTCCTCACCTGGGGAATGATCGATGTCTGGGACGGAACGGCAGGCCTCAGAACCGGCCTGGACAAGGTCAGAAAGCGGATTTGTCGAGGTGCCGTCGCTCGGAAGATGTCCCTCGCAAAGACCATCTTCGGATCGGCCTCGATGGTGCTGGGCGCGATCGGCCTGCTGATGGGAGGGTGAAGATGACCCCTGACGATCGCAGCTAGATGAGTTTACAGCGAGCACGGAGCGGTGTGAGCGTATGGGGCGCATGAGTGCCCGTTTATGCCGGCGACTTCCCTAACCAACCAGTTCCACTCCGATGGCCTTCCAGGCCGATCGCGAATTACGCTGCTCGGAACCGCAACATTGAGCGATCAGATCTCAACGGCTTTGGCACATGAAATCGGTGGCGGAACTTGAGCGCTCAATGCTTCCGCAGTGGGGAGAAGGCCTTATATGAGCAGTTCGCTTGCCACGGTAATTTTGGGTTGCGTCGTCGCTGTCCGGCCATTGGGCGACATATTGGATTTTTCCGGCATGCCGAAGAGCGGAGCGAGGGCACGGCAGCCGGTCGGTAATGCGAAGGATGGTTGCTGGTCCGTCATGCCCATTCTTCGCTCGGGCGCCAAGCGCCGGCAAGTCTACGCCTGCGTTCTAAATGGTTCAGCCAACTGCGCCAGGTACGCATTAGGATAATCTTCGATGCCAGCGAGGCCGATGGTCCCGGCTTTGATATGATTGCTCGATCCGAACCGTGCAGTGCCGAGCAGAACGTCCCATAGCGTCAGGAAGAGGCCGAAATTGACGTCGCCGTCCGTCTGGGACGCAAGGTGATGGTGCCGATGGACAGGAGCGACGGCCCAGACATATGCCAAGGGCCCGACCCGCATGTCGACATTCGAATGCTGCAACTGGAGCTGGATCAGCACAGCGAAGGAAGCCACGGTGGCGACGTCGAGAGGAATTCCCAGAAGAAGCCAGGGCAATGCACCTGCGGAAACCTCGATAAACTGGTGGAATGGATGCTTCAGTAAACCGTTGAAGCCGTACATGCGGCGTACCGAATGATGCACGGCATGAAAACGCCAGAGAAACGAAACCCTGTGACTGGCGAAATGGGCAAGGGTTATCCCTACGTCGAGAAGCACGATCGCGATGGCCACATCGGCCCATAAGGGCAGCGTCGTTGGCCAGGCCGATCCCCAGGGGACAAGGCTTGCGATGAGCGGAAGAAGCAGCACCATAGCCACAAGAGACCCTTCGTTTACAAGGGCATGCAAAACGTCCCGTCGGCCATCCCCATGGCTCGAATTCCACTGATTTTCAAAAGGCGCGATACGCTCGGCGGCGAGCGAGGTCCCAATCGCGGCGATGATCAGAACGAACAGCCAGGCTGGCGAACTACCCGAGGACACGAGCGCTGTAGCTCCCCCGACAAAGCCGAAAAAATAGAGCGGGGCATAGAGATAACGAAAAACGGCCACTGGAGCCTCCATCAAACGATGGATCCATTTACGCTCCCGTCGCCCACCGGTCTTGAACGTTTCGCTGGTGTCTTAACGCACGATGGCAATCTCGATTTTTGCAAGACCCTGTGATGGCGTCACGCCGAACCATTCGACCAAACGACGGGTAAAATGCGCTTGATCGGAAAACCCACCTGCGACCGCGGCGGCAGCGACACTGTGAGACTGGTGAAAACCTTCGATGGCACGCTGAACCTGTAGCCATTGCAGGAGCTTGGCCGTCGGCACTCCAAAATCCCGAACAGCAATCTCCCGCAGCCGCGTGGTGGAAACGCCAACGGCTTTGGCCAATTCCGAAGGTGTTGCCCCGGGTTCGATCCGTTGCAGAGTAGAGCGGAGGCGCGGGTCGATTTGGCTCGAACTCTTCCGGTTCAGAAAGCCCTCTATCCATTTGCGTGCCTCGTTCCCGGATCGAATCAGAGCCAATGCATTCGCTTCGGCGTTCGAAAGCCGTTCCAGCCCAACACTCTTTTTGAGGTCACGGGTTCCCATGAAAAACGGATCGACATACAAATTTCGCAGGATGGCACCGGATGGCGTCAAGCGGTGAACCGTGGTGGCAGGGATGAGAACAGCTTCACCGGGCGACAAACGAAGATCTCGGTCAGCGCTGATGCTGCAAGAGTCGCCCAGCGAAAGACTGATCTGGTGTGCCAAATGACTGTGCGGCCGGTTCTCTCCTGTTCGGGCGTCGAGAAGTGCCCAGCCAAATCCGAGCATCATGCTGCCCGACCATGAGGAGTCGTTGCTTCCCAAGGAGCGATTGCGCCTCAGCTGTTGTGCAATCGGACGTTCATTTCTGACAGGTCTCAACGCGTTCCCGGTTCTCTTCAAGTCTCTTTCACAGACCGCTCACTGCGCCGGATATCCGCGAGAATGATCTTGCTGCCTGGCAGCGCCGGCATCCGGGAGCGATCAATGCGCAGGTCCTGGGCGGGGAGCCGGCATTCCATTTCGCAAAGAAGTATTCGCAACGCGCGCTCCATGACTTCGAGTACGACTGTCTCGCCGGGACAGCGATGATTTGCGGAGACATCGCCGCCGCCCTGAGGGATCAATGCGAACGCGGAAAAGTCTTCCTTGCGAAAGCGCTCCGGGTCGAAGGTTTCCGGCTCCTTCCAGAGGTGAGGATCAGTGTTGGTTGCGTGCAAGTCGAGCAGGAAACGTCGCCCGGCGGGAAACCGGATGTTTCGCCAGCGAAAGTCCTTTCGGCTTCTGGCAGCGACCGCGGGGAAGAACGGGTAGAACCGGCGCACTTCCTGCACGAAACGGCGCAATACGGAGCGATCGGATGCAGGGGCCGGGGCCACATCGGGAAACGAATGGAGAGCATGCGCCAGGAGAGTGATATAGACGGACGCCGCGACGGTTGGGCGCAGAACGTTCAGCAGTTCCACGGCGGCGATCCTGGGACTTAGCAGCGCGCCATCCTCATCCCGGTGCGCAGCAATGACAGCGAGCGCTGAATCAGCAGACGGGTCCAGACGGCGGTCACGCACATCCCTGATGACGCGAGCGAGCCAGGATTCGGAACGGCTGCGCGCGCGCCGGGCCTTAAAATGGCCGAAGCCGAGCGCTGCGGCGCGGTCGAAGAGTAGAACGAGGTCACGCGTTCGCTTGATGCGCTCTTCGGCCGGTAATGGCACTCCGGCCCAGTCGCACACTGCTTCGGCCAATAGGGGATGCAGCGCTTGGTAGAAGACTATCTGCGATGCCCGGGTCCATTCCGGCAGCTGGGCCAACCACGCTTCTTCGAATTTCTGTCCCAGAGCCTCGACACGCTCCTGCGTCAGCAACGACACGAACATCTCCTTGCGCCGCAGATGCCGCTCGCCATCCAGACCCTGGACGCCGCCCTTGCCGGTCAAGGTCGCGCGAACCGGTTCCGGCATCGCGCCGTCGCGCGACATTCGCGTTTTATCGTAGAACATCTCGGCAGCAGCTTCGCCGCGCAGGCACACGGTTCGGCGGAGCAGCAGGCGCGTTTCGAACATATCGCTTCCGCTTCTCGAACAGACTGCGCTTACGAAATCATAGGGTCGGCGCAGGAAATGAAGCGTGCTGTCGATGGGCCCTTTCGGCATCGGCTTTCCGCTCTGTTTTATGGAACGATTCATTGCCCAACACCGTCCTTTCGATTTGGCACATCAGTGCCAAGCTAGGCACAGCAAAACCAACCGGCGCGCTTTAGACTATGCTCCCGCCGATCGGTCTCGCATTGCCCTTTACGTTGCGATCAATACTGCGGCTGCGGTGTGACGCGCAGATAAGGCTTTACCGTTTCCCAGCCTTTGGGAAATTTCTCACGCGCTTCTTCATCGCTGAGCGATGGCACGATGATGACGTCCTCGCCCTGCTGCCAGTTCACCGGTGTGGCTACGCTGTGATCCGCTGTCAGTTGCAGCGAATCGATGACCCGCAAAATTTCTTCGAAATTGCGGCCCGTGCTCGCGGGATAGGTGAGCGTAAGTTTCACTTTCTTGTCGGACCCGACTACGAAGACCGAGCGCACGGTAAGAGTGTCGTCGGCCTGCGGATGGATCATTCCGTAGAGATCGGCGATTTTACGATCCGGGTCCGCGACCAGCGGAAAGTTGAGAGCATGGCCTTGGGTTTCGGCAATGTCGCCCGCCCAAGCTCGGTGATCTTCGAGCGGATCGACGCTGAGACCGATCACTTTGACGCCGCGTTTGTCGAATTCGGGCTTGAGGCGGGCAACCTCGCCGAGTTCCGTCGTGCAAACAGGAGTGAAATCCGCAGGGTGCGAGAAGAGCACCGCCCAGTCGTCACCCATCCATTCATGGAATTTAATTGTGCCATCGGTTGTGTCGGCCTCGAAATCGGGTGCGGTGTCGCCAAGTTGCAGTGTCATCGAAAATCTCCTGTGGTGAGCGCCAATGCAGCGCGAACTACACGAGCAGATGGGTGCTACAGCTACTGTAGGTGCAAGCGGGATCGAGACGAAGCGGCGTTATGGCGCGATGGACGACATTGCGAGCACGCTGGCGTCCCGACCTTCCGCACTATGCGGAAGCGTTCGTCTTTTCTCATTGCGTCCCTTCTTAATCAGCTCGTATTCGCGCTGGTTTCAGGCTGGTCTTCGCCCACCAGGACCAAAAGCCCCAGTCCCACTACGATCGCGACGTCGGCCAGATTGAATGATGGCCAATGAAAATTGCCCCAGTACAGATCGATAAAATCCCTGACGGCGCCGAACATCAGCCTGTCTGCAACGTTGCCGAGCGCTCCGCCAATCGCCAGGCTCAAGCCGAGCGCATGGATGGGGGATCGCGTTCGGATTAGCCAAATCCCGAGCATGCCCGAAAGCAGAACGCCGATCGCGATAAGGATCACGGGGGCTGCTCCACCGGCCAGTCCGAAAGCCACGCCGCTATTGGCGATGGCGACTAGATTGAAGCCCGGGAATACTGCGATCACGTTACCCGAACCAACGAAAGAATGCGCCCAGGTTTTCGACAATTGATCGAGGCTGAAGGCGGCCAGTATCAAGAGGGGCGCGAGCCGTTTTACCGCCCTCAAGGTCATAGGACGCTGGATGGTGCATTCACGACCACCATCTTTTCTTCGCTCATATCGGCCATCGTGTAACCTATACCGCCTGTTCCGAGGCCCGACTGCCGACGTCCTGCGAACGGCATCCAGTCGACGCGAAATGCGGTATGATCGTTGACCATTACGGCTGACGCGGCCAGCGTTTCGACGCAGTAATCGGCCCAGGACATTCGGTCGGTAAACACAGCCGCCTGAAAGGCGTAGGGAAGCGCGTTCGCTTGGCCGATCGCAGCATCGACGTCGTCGTATCCGTAAATGCAGACCACAGGGCCGAACACTTCCTTCTGCGATACATCGGCGTCGCACGGCGGATCGACAAGGACCGTGGGCTGGTAAAGGGTGGAACCCATGCGCTTACCCCCTGCGGCGAGCCTGGCGCCGCCCTGAACGGCTGCATCGACCCAGGATGCGACGCGGTCGACTTCGGCAGGACGAATGAGCGGACCGCATTGGGTTTCCGCTTTGGTCGGATCGCCCACAGTCAGTGCCTCTGCTCCCGCAGCGAGCTCGGCAGCGAAGTCCGGCAATTCGGCGCGCGGAACGAACACCCGCTGCACCGAGACGCAGACCTGACCAGAATGATAAAAGCCGCCTTTCAGGAGAGGAGGAATTACCTTGGCGTGCGCAACGCTGTCATCGACGATGACCGGGGCCGCGCCCCCATGTTCAAGCGCCAAGCGCGTGCCAGGGGCCAGTTTGGAGCGGAGCATCCAGCCAACTCTGGCCGAACCGATGAAGGAGAAGAATGCAGTTCGCGGATCGGTGACCATTTTTTCGGCGACCCCGTCCGAGCACGGCACGAAACGGCACCAACTTTCATCGAGTCCGGCTTCATAAAGGATTTCGACGAAGCTCTTGCAGGAAAGCGGCGTGTCCTTGGCCGGTTTCACCAATACAGGGCATCCGCTTGCAACCGCCGGTCCCACCTGATGGGCGATCAGGTTCAGAGGGTGATTGAAAGCGGAGATCGCCACGACCGGCCCGATCGGCTCACGGAAAGTACAAGCTTTGCGTCCTGCCCCCGCCTGCGTCAGGTCCATCGGGATTTCACGCCCGCCGCTGGCAAACAATTCGTGTATGCACAATTCGACGCTCTGAATGGCGCGACTGGTCTCCACGCGCGCGTCGACGATGGGTTTACCGCCCTCGAGCGCAATCTGCATTGCCAGTGTCTCCGCGCGCTCGCGCATCAGCCCGCTGGCGCGCTGCAGGATGGCGATGCGTTCATGCGCGGGGAGCCGCGCTTGTCGGTCTTCGTGCAGCGCGCGCGCCTCGTCGAGCCAACGATCGACTTGCGGCCAGTCGACCAGCTCAACGCTGCCAATGCATTCCTGGTCGTAGGGATTGAGGACCTGCCACGTCATTGGGGACACTCCATCGCCTTGAGTTCATCGATCAGAACTTTGCGGTTCTCGGAGTAATCCACCGGCAAGTCGACGAGGTGAACGCCGCCGCTTTCAAACGCTTCATTCAAGGTCGGTACCAGTGCTTCGCTGCTTTCGATCCGGTGGCCCGTCGCACCATAACTCTTCGCATAGGTAACGAAGTCGGGGTTGGCGAAGCTCAGACCGTAATCGGGAAAGCCAAGTTCTTCCTGCTTCCACCGGATCATACCGTAAGCGGAATCATTGAGGATGAGTACGACGAGGTTGAGGCCGAGCCTGACCGCGGTTTCCACCTCCTGCGAATTCATCATGAACCCGCCATCGCCGCATACGGCGAGCACGCGGCGCTCGGGCGACAGCATCGCTGCCATCATCGCCGAGGGGAGACCCGCTCCCATCGTCGCCAGCGCGTTGTCGAGCAGAATCGTGTTCGGCTCATGCGCGATATAGTTGCGGGCGAACCAGATCTTGTAGATGCCGTTGTCGAGTGCGACGATGTCGTCGCGGCCCATGACCGCCCGTACATCTGCAACGATGCGCTGGGGCACCATCGGAAAGCGGCCATCGTCGCTGCCTTGGCGGATGTGCGCCGCGATGTCCTCATGGACATTAGCATAGGCGGACGGGTCACTAGGGTGTTTGCCGCGCAGCCGGTTTCCTAGTCGCTCGACAGATCCGGCAATATCGCCAATGACTTCCAGCTGCGGAAAATAGACCTGGTCGACCTCTGCGGCCTTGTAATTTATATGGATAACGGTGCGTCCGTCAGGCTCCATGAAAAAGGGCGGTTTCTCGACCACGTCATGGCCGATATTGACGATCAGGTCTGCGCGATCGATGGCACAATGAACATAGTCATCCGACGATAGAGCCGCCGTCCCAAGATATAGGGGACTTGCCTCATCGAGCACTCCCTTGCCCATTTGCGTATTGAAAAACGGAAATTGTGTATCGTCGACGAACTTTCGGAGCGCCTTGCAGGCGCTACGTCGGTTGGCCCCGGCACCAACCAGCAGCAGCGGGCGATCGGCGGCCAGAATACGCTCGGCGGCTTCGTCTAGCGCGGCATCTCCCGCCACCGCATATTGGCGGGGGTGGGGCGCCACGACCGGTTCGGAGGTTTCTTCCTCGGCAATGTCTTCGGGCAGCTCCAGCAGAACTGCACCGGGACGCTCTTCCTGTGCCCTCCTGAAACCTTCTCGCACCAGCGAGGGAATGCGTTCGCCGTTCACGATCTGCTTCGCCATCTTGCACAAGGGAGTAAAAAGCGAGACGACATCGACGATCTGGAACTGCGCCTGCTTCGAGACCTTGATGGGTTTTTGCCCGGTTATCATGACAAGCGGGAATGCGCCCAGAGCGGCATAAGCTGCGGGCGTCGTGAGGTTTGTTGCCCCGGGACCAAGCGTGGCAAGGCATACGCCGGCTTTACCGGTAAGGCGACCGTAGGTAGCCGCCATGAAACCCGCCCCTTGCTCGTGCCGGGTAACGATCAGACGGATCGACGAGGTGCGCAGCGACTCCAGGAGATCGAGGTTTTCCTCGCCCGGCACCGCGAAGACATATTCGACGCCCTCGGCTTCCAACGCGGCGACAAGAAGATCGGATGCTTTCATGGAATGGTTCTCGCGTTGGTGTGACAAGTCTTTGCTCTGCGTCTGATTCAGGATGTGCCGGTAAACTGCCGCCTCATTCCGCCGCCTCCTTGCTCGAAGGTGTATCAGCGGTACATGCAAGGCAAATTCAAGTCGGTGTAGTCCTCGAACCGCAAAAGAAGCCGCAAGGCCTCGCCTGAATATAGGACAACCGTTCCATCTAGCCCCTGTTCCGAGACTTCAGGCACTGGTCGTTGTGGGATAGAACAAAGAGCTGCCCCGCGAATCGCACGGTCAAGCTGCTTCCCGGTTCGATCGGTTGATCGCCCGTTCAGAAAAAGTGCGGCTTGCATTCATCAGACCCGTATCGTCGGCTTCTCGATGCCTTCGAAGAATTGCGAGACACCGTCGCGCAGATTGAAATTAAAAACCCGCTCGCCACTTTCTCGTTCGTCTAAACAGAGTGTAGGAATGCGAAGTTGCCAGCGCTCCGTTACCGAAGCGAGCGTCGCACTCCTGCATGTTAACAGGTCACGTCCGCCGTACGCGGCTGTTCCCAAAGCATCGGCGCCAAGCACCGCAGCCCCAAAGATAGAATGTCTATCGATTATATCGCTTCCCTGCGCCCATGGCGCAATCAACCGGTTTCGGCATGCAGTGTCCGGACTTGCATGCCCTTCCTTTTGTTGCGCCAATATCCCAGCGCAATGAGGGCGAGCGTGAGAATTTGCGCGACCACCGGCTCCAGCGCCGGTGCCACACCAAGGATTGGTATTCGGGGCAGTCCCGGAAGCGGGGTGATGCCCAGCAATCCGGCTTCCTGAAGGCCCGATATGCCCTTCCCGGCCAGAACAACGGCGAGAATGCCGATAAGGACCGAACTATACGCGAAGAAGGTTCCGAACGGCAGTCGACGGCTGTAGCGCAGCATCACCCAGGCAATCAGCGCCAGTAACACGATTGCGGCGGCAGCGCCAGCAAGAATCGCGTCGGCATGACCCTGGGTCCAGAGCGCTGCGAAGAACAGGATCGTCTCGAAGACCTCCCGGTAAACCACGAGGAACGCCAGCCCGAACAGAAACCATGCGGACCTGCGCGACAGAGCGTGCTGCATGGTCTTCTGGATATAGCGTTGCCATTCGCCGGCCTGCGATTTGCCGTGCATCCAAATGCCAACCGACAACAGTACGAGAGCGGCAAAAAGCGACCCGAACCCCTCTACCAGCTCGCGACCTGCCCCACTTATGCCGATCAGGTAAGTCGCTGCCACCCAAGTCAGGCCACCGGCGACAAGGGCCGACAGCCATCCGCCATGGACGAAGGGCAGAACTTCGGTTCTCTCGGCCTTGCGCAGGAACGCGATCATCGCGATCACGATCAGCAACGCCTCGAGCCCTTCGCGCAACAGGATCGCAAAGGCTCCTGCGAATGCCGAGGCCTCACTGGCATTGTCCGGGGCGAGAACCGTCTCGGCGTGGTAGAAAAGAACGTCGAGCGCATTCACCCTTTGGGCGACGGCGGTCACCGGATCCCCGCGACCTATTGCCGCTCGAAGCTCGGCCATGCCGGTTTCGACAGATGCGAGCAGGTCTGCATCGCGCGTGCTTAAAACGGCTTCCAAAGGTTCGAAGCCATCGAGATAGGCCGAGAGCGCGAGTTCGCGCGCTTCGGCCTTATTACCCGCTTCGTAAGCGGCAAGACTTTGCTGCAAGCGTTCGCGTGCCAAAGCGAGTGAGCCGGTCGTATCGCTGGCCACGGCTTCGGGATGAGCCCGCAAATAGGCCATAACGGCATCGGCACGCTCGGTGCCGATCGCCTCGCCAAGGGCTGCCGGGGTAAGGCCGGATAGAGCGGCGAGGTCAGGAATACGCGCCCGGATTTTCGGATCGTCGTTCCAGATCCGTCTGCCACGCTCTACATTCTCAAATGCGATCGACCCTGAATAATAGGCAAGGCTCCAGCGATCTTCCGCCGGGAGATCGGAAAAGCCCGGCATGGCCGTTCCTTCCAGCCCTTGTCCGATGACCTGATAGAGCGCGAAAGCGCTGCGCTCGCGGGCACGGATGACGTCGTCAAAAGCGATTGGCGGGGGATCGAGTCCCTCTGCGGCAGGGCCGTCGCCGCCACCGCTTGGGCCATGACAGCTTGCGCAGTTCTGGGCGTACAGTGCGGCACCTCGCGCGAGGTCGGGTGCCGCCTCGGGCGCAAGCGGAACGGGAAACGCCGCGATCAGCTCGCTTGCCAATCTGCGCGCGTCTCGCGCGACGACAGCAGGCTCCACCTTCGCCGAGATTGACTCGACGAGAGCCTCTGCATCCGCAACCAGCTGGGCACGTTGCGCGTTCGTGGGCAGGGCAGCCATGCGTTCGGCTACCGAGGCAGAAAATTCCTGCATTTCGGTATATTCCAGCTCGTTCGTGACTTCACCGCCGCTAACGGCTTCGGTGTAATCCACGGCGATGTAATCGAGCAGGCGCCAAGTCGTCTGAACCGCGTCATGCGTGCCTGCAGCAGCGGGCATTGCGACTGCGATGGACAGGAAAGCGATCAATTGGACCGCGAAAGCACGTAGCGTCATTTGGAGGCGGCCTTTCCGAGAGCCGAAGCATGTTGCGCGCGAAGTTCTTCGGTCGCGCGTTTTACAATGAGGTAAGCCGAATGAAGGAAGATCAGGGCGATCACCGCTGCGACCAGCAGATCGGGCCAAGCTTGCCCGGTCCAGGCGACCAGGGCAGCAGCGATGATCACTCCGACATTGGCGATCGCGTCATTGCGGCTGAACAGCCAGATCGCGGATACATGTGCGTCGCCTTCGCGAAACCGCATGAGCACAAGCGCAGCCGCGATGTTGACTATCAAGGCCGCGACGGCGATCCCGCCCATCAAGCCGGCTTCCGGCGCGACCGCATTAAGCGAGCGCCATACTGCGAGACCGATCACTCCAAGACCCAGCACGCCGAGAAACAGGCCCTGTGTCAGCGCGACCCGTGCGCGTGTGCGGGCGGTCCATGCAAGCGCCAGGATGCCGATCAGCGTGATCGATCCATCGCCGATAAAGTCGAGAGCGTCGGCCTTGAGCGCCTGGCTGTCCGCCAGAAACCCCCCGAAGGCCTCGACAATACCGAACCCCAGATTGAGTACGACTACTATCCAAAGCGCGCGACGATAGGCCGGGTCTGCGCCTGCTCTTTGCGTATCGCCGGTGCAGCCACAGCCCGATGTTTCATTTTCCAACATTACGCGTTAGATAACACCTACAGTTGCTGTAGAGGCAAGCCGAAATTGCGAATGGTTCGCGGTTTCAGGATTAGAGGAATGAGTTCATGCTTATCGGAGGTATCGCGAAAGCCACGGGCACGAAGGTCAACACGATCAGGTTTTATGAGGATATCGGACTGATGCCCGAAGCCGCGCGTACGGCAGCGGGGCAGCGAACCTACAAAGAGCAGGACGTCGAGCGCCTTTCCTTTATTCGGCATGCTCGAAAATTGGGGTTTTCGATCGATGAAACACGCTCGCTTTTAAGCGTGAAGGCGAGACCGGATCAGAGCTGTGACGAGGCGGGTGACATCGCTTTGCGGCACCTTCGAGCCGTGGACGAGCGCATCAGTCGGCTACAAGCGCTTCGTTCCGAACTGAGAAGTGTGGTCGCGGCCTGCACGGGCGGCGAGGTTTCCGAATGCAAAATCATCGAAACGCTTTCTCGAAACCCAGCTGCCTCTTCCGCGGGTCGCTGACGCGAAAACTATAATGGGACTATGGGCACCGAACCCAGACAGCAAAAAAGTGCTTGCACCTCCAGTCGCTGGAAGCGTTATCATCGTGATAATCAAGATTCTGATGTCGTGATCTAGGATTGGATGGCTGATTATGACGGAACTTGGGCAATTTGAATATTAATCAGCTTTCGCCTTATAAGAAGGCTGCATCTAATCCACGGAATTTGGTCGAAAAAGAAACTACTCGAACAATATTCATTGTCCGGACGCTTCGTGACAATATCACATTACAGCAACCGAGAAGATTTTTGTTTCAACTTTCGTTTCACCTTGTTAGGGGCCACAGGATGTTCGATCTGAACGCCTTGATTCCCGTCAGGATTGTCGCCGCCCTTTTGGCGGTCGCAGCGCTGATGGCGTCTCCGGCGGTCGAAGCAGCGCAATGTGCGGACGAGCTGTCAGAAATAGCCTATTCGGTCCAGATGTTCGACATTGATGCGGACGAGAGCCCGCAAAACGAAAGCCCGGAGCTGCAGGAATGCGCCCACGGGCATTGCCATCACGTCGCCGCAGCACTGAAATCGAAGCTTTTAAACGACATGCCCGACCGGCTTAACATCACGGTTGGGTCGCATATGGCCGAAGAATTATTCGGCGATGCGAGCAATTTACCCAAACGCCCTCCTCGCTCCTGACGACCTTCACTGCGCTGCTTGACGCAGCGCATTTCGAATTGTCAGCAGAGAGAGTTTTGAAAAATGCCAGCCATCAAATGGCGAGGGGTCCTGATTGCAGGGCTAACCCTCGCCGCAGTTGCCACGCCTGTGGCAGCGCAGGAGCGCGAGCTTCTGACGCTCGACGAGGCGTTGGGCCGGACAGGCGTGGTTGCCGAACCCGCTAACACCGAGTTAAACCCGCGCATCGTCGGTCCTCAAGCGGAAGCCGAGGCGGCGCAGGCTCTTGTCGGACAGGCGCGGTTGCGGCCCAACCCTGAAATATCGCTCGAGGTCGAGAACATCGCCGGGAGTGGGGCCTTCTCCGGGCTAAGCGCCACCGAATATACGCTTGCTGTCGGACAGCGGCTCGAACTTGGAGGTAAACGCGGCACACGCGTGGAGGCTGCCCGGGCGCAGGCGCAGCTGGCGGATCTGCGGGCTGACCTGGCGGGGGCCGAACTCGGCTTTCTTGTCCGTGAACGCTACGTAGCAGCGGCTGCGGCAGCGTCGCGCGTCGAACTTGCCCTCGATGTGGTTGAGCGAAACGAAGAGCTCGCCCGCATTGCTGGACTCCTCGTAGAAGTCGGGCGCGAGCCCCCGCTTCGTGCTCTTCGGGCCGAAGCGGCCTTGGCGGAAGCGCAAGCCGAACTTCAGGCCGCCGAAGCGACAAGTCTTGCAGCTCGAACAGCCCTCGCCTCGCTATGGGGCGATCAGGGGGCGCCGCCGCTTGTTCCGAGCAGGTTCCCCGGGATCGAACCGCCTGGTGCTGTAATGGCGACAGCAAGCGGTCTGCAATTGCGAGTGGCGCGTGCTGAAAGCACCGCCGCCGCCGCCGAGATCGATCGTGAGCGCAGCTTGCGCGTCCCCGATCCGGTCGTTTCGGCGGGTGTCCGGCGCTTCGAAGAAAGCAATGACAACGCATTTCTGGTCGGTGTCTCGATCCCGCTTCCCTTCTGGAATCGTAATCAGGGCAATATCGCTGCAGCCGAAGCAAGGCTGCGCGCCGCCAATGCTCGCGAGGCTGTAGCGTTGGCCGATTTCGAGCAAGCCGTGACGCGCGCACGATCGCAATATCTTGCCGCCGAAGCGCGCGTCGAGACGCTTTCCACGACATCGCTCCCCCAAGCCGAAGAGGCGTTGCGGTTGGTCCGCATCGGCTATCGCAATGGCCGTTTCCCGTTGATCGAAGTGTTGAGCGCTGCCGAAGCGCGCGATGCCATCCGCGAGGCGTTGATTGCTGCGCAAGAAGACCGGGGACAAGCTGCCGCCGAACTCATCAGGCTGGCCGCACAATGAGGAATATCCAAATGAATCGCAAAAGACTGGCGATAATCGCCGGAATTGTCATACTCCTTTCGGCCTTGATGCTGATGTTCTGGCCTGACAGCCAGGTCGACACCCACGCGGACGAAGAGGTCGCGGAGACAGAACTGCCCGAGGGGCTCGTGCTAATCGAGCAAGAGCAGATCCGTACCGCCGAGATTGAGGTCGCAGCGGTGCAGACGGGTGCCGCTGTCGAACTCGTATTTCCTGCAACGGTTGCGGCAAGTCCGACCGCCAGCGCACGCATCGATGCACGGGCTTCCGGTGTCGTGCGCAGCGTTGGCAAGACGCTTGGCGATTATGTCCGGCAGGGCGAGACCGTCGCTCGGATCGAAAGCGCCGATGCGGCTGCACTCGCTTCCCAGCTTAGTGCCGCCCGCGCCCGCGTGACCGAGCTTTCGGCGGCCTATGAACGGGAGCGCCGGCTATTCGAAGCCAACGTGACCGCACGCCAGGATCTCGAAGCGGCGCGCGCCAATCTTGACGTTGCCCGTTCCGAACTGAACCGGTCCCAGGCTGCCGTCGCCGCGGCAGGCGTGAGCGGCGATGGACGCTCGCTCGCTGTTACCAGTCCGCTTTCGGGCCGTGTGACCGCCGCTCCAATCGTGCTCGGCTCGTTCGTCGACGCCGGGGAGGAGCTTTACAGCGTGGTCAATCCCAGCGGCTTGCAGATCGAGGTTGCGCTGCCTTCCGAAGATGCTTCACGCATCCAGCCTGGCGACGAGGCTGCGTTAATCCTCGGCGATGGAAGGGAGATCGGCGCTCGCGTCCGGTCGGTAACGCCTTCGCTCGATGCCGAAAGCCGTAGCGCGACAGCGGTTCTTACCTTGACGCGCGCCGTTCCCGGTCTGCAGCCCGGCTCGTTCCTTCAGGCGCGTATTCGCCCCTCGGGCGAATTGGACCAGAGCCGTATCGCGGTACCCGAAGATGCTGTGCAGGTGCTCGAAGGACGCGACGTTGTCTTCGTGCGGACACGACGCGGATTTCAGGCTCGGGAGGTCGAGACCGGCAGCCGGTCTGCCGGAATGGTGACGATCCTCTCCGGGCTCGAGCCCGGTCAGCGGATCGCGACTGCCAATGCCTTCCTGTTGAAGTCCGAGCTCGAAAAGGAGGGCGCAGAACATGGCCATTGATCGAACCACGGCATCTTCTCCCATGTCTTCGGACGAAGGTAGCCACCGTCACGGCCCGATCGGAGTCATCCTCGATGTCGCCGTTCGTTTCCGCTGGGCGATCATCGTCCTGACCGTGTTCGCAGCGATCTACGGAGCGTTCAATCTGGTGCGCCTGCCGATCGACGCGGTTCCCGACATCACCAACACGCAGGTCCAGATCAACACCAGCGCTGCTGCGCTCTCACCTTCGCAAGTGGAGACGCAGGTGACCTTTCCGATCGAGACCGGCCTCGCCGGAATCGAAGGTCTGGAGATGACACGATCGATTTCGCGCAACGGCTTCAGCCAGGTGACCGCGATCTTCGAGGAAGGCACCGATCTATACTTCGCCCGCCAGCAGGTAAACGAGCGGCTCGCACCGATTGGAGCCTCGCTGCCAGAGGGGGCGGAGCCCACCATGGGTCCGATTTCCACCGGCCTTGGCGAAGTGCTGATGTATACGATCGAATATGAGCACCCTGGTGGCAAGGGTGCGACCACTGGTGGCCGCACAGGCTGGCAGTCCGACGGCAGCTTCATCACCGAACGTGGTGACCGCCTCGAAAGCGAAGTGGCGAAGGCGGCCTATCTGCGCACTGTGCAGGATTGGGTCGTCGCACCGCTGATGCGCTCTATCGACGGCGTGGCCGGCGTGGATTCGATCGGTGGGTTCGAAAAGCAGTTTCTGGTTCAGCCCGATCCCGCGCGCTTGACCGGCTATGGCCTGTCGTTCGATTCGTTGATCGATGCGCTCGAGGCCGCCAACCTCGCGGCCGGTGCCAACTTCGTGGACCGTGCCGATGAAGCGCTGCTCGTCCGCGTCGATGCGAGGCTGGGCAGCATTGCCGACATAGAAGAAGCCGTCATTGCGACCCGCGAGGACGTGCCCATCCGCATCGGCGATGTGGCCGATGTGGAGATCGGCGGCGACCTGCGAACCGGTGCTGCTTCACTGAACGGTGAAGAGGCGGTGGTGGGAACCGTGCTGATGCGCGCTGGCGAGAATAGCCGCACCGTCGCAGCCGGTGCTGCCGAACGGCTCGACGAGGTCCGTGCATCGCTCCCCGACGGCGTTGTGGCCGAGATCGTTTATAACCGGTCCTCGCTGGTCGATGCGACGATTTCGACGGTTGAGAAAAATCTTCTCGAAGGCGCATTGCTGGTAATTGCAGTGTTGTTCCTTTTGCTGGGCAACATTCGTGCAGCGATCATCACCGCGCTGGTCATTCCCGTATCGATGCTCATGGCAGCGGTCGGCATGAACCGGCTCGGTGTCTCGGGCAATCTGATGAGCTTGGGGGCGCTCGACTTTGGCCTGATCGTCGATGGTGCGGTCATCATTGTCGAGAACAGCGTCGCGCGGCTTGCAGCCCGACAGCACCGCGAGGGCCGCTTGCTCACTCTGGGCGAGCGACTGACCGAAACGCGTCTCGCAGCGCAAGAAATGATCAAACCGACCGTCTACGGTCAGGCGATTATCTTCCTCGTCTTCGCGCCGCTGCTCACCTTTACCGGGGTCGAGGGCAAGACCTTCTCGCCCATGGCGATCACAATGATGCTCGCGCTGGCTTCGGCCTTTGTGCTGTCGCTGACCTTCGTCCCGGCGATGATCGCGGTGCTGCTCAACAAGAAGCTTACCGAAAAGGAGGTGAAGCCCATTCGCTGGACCAAAGAGCGCTACGGTCCCGCCGTGCGCAAGGCCATTGCGCGGCCCTGGCCGATGATTGGTGCCGGGGTTGGTATCTTCACAGTAGCGGTATTCGTATTCGGCTTTCTGGGCAGCGAGTTTACGCCGCAGCTCGATGAACGCGACATCGCGGTGCAATCCTTGCGCATCCCCTCGACATCGCTCGAACGCTCGCTGGCGATGCAGCGGCGGGTCGAAGACCGGCTCGAAGAGTTTCCCCAAGTGGATCTAGTGTTCTCGCGGACCGGCACGGCGGAAGTCGCCAGCGATCCAATGCCGCCAAATGCTTCGGACGCCTATGTTATCCTGAAGCCTCGCGATGAATGGCCTGATCCGGATTTGTCGAAGGATGAGCTGGTAGAGGAGATGGAGACTGCGCTCGGCGGTTTGATTGGCAATCTCTACGAATTCAGCCAACCAATTGAATTGCGCTTTAACGAGCTGATCGCAGGCGTGCGCGGCGATGTCGCCGTCAAGCTCTACGGCGATGACCTCACTGCCTTGACTGAATCGGCGGGCCAGGTCGCGAGCGTGCTCCGAGGTGTCGAAGGCGCCGCGGACGTGAAGGTGCAGCAGGTGACCGGCTTTCCGACGATGGATATCGCCTTCGACCGCCCGACCATCGCGCGCTATGGTCTGACCGTCGAAGACGTGGCCCAGTCGGTCGCCATCGCACTTGGTGGACGTCCGGCAGGGCTCGTGTTCGAAGGCGATCGCCGGTTCGATGTCGTCGTGCGTCTCGAAGATGCGACGCGCGACGATTTCGACCAGCTCGGCGCGCTCCCGATCGTGCTTGAAAACGGTGTCACGGTTCCCCTGCGAACTCTGGCTGATTTCCAGGTGGTCGATGGCCTTGCCGAGGTCCGACGTGAACAGGGACGCCGACTCGTGATCGTATCGGCCAATGTGCGCGAACGCGATCTCGGCTCCTTTGTCGAGGAAGCGCAGGAAGGTGTCTCGGCTCAGGTCGATATGCCGCCAGCGTCCTTCATCGAATGGGGCGGGCAGTATCAGAACCTCCAAGCGGCGCAGGCACGTCTGGCAATCGTGGTGCCCGTGTGCTTCGCGCTGGTCCTGTTGTTGCTGTTCATGGCGCTCGGCGGATGGGTTCCGGCCCTGGCGGTGTTCAGCGCCATTCCGATGGCCCTGGCCGGGGGCGTGTTCGCGCTCGCGCTGCGAGGCTTGCCATTCTCGGTGTCTGCAGCGGTCGGCTTTATCGCACTTTCGGGCGTGGCGGTACTCAACGGGCTCGTCATGATGACCGCGATCCGGCAGCGGCTCGACAGCGGGATGCCGCTCGATGAGGCGATTGCCGATGGCGCGCTGGCGCGACTGCGACCGGTGCTCATGACCGCGTTGGTGGCGTCGCTGGGTTTTGTGCCGATGGCGATTGCAACCGGCACCGGCGCGGAGGTGCAGCGCCCTCTGGCTACGGTAGTGATCGGCGGGCTGATCACAGCCACTGCGCTCACGCTGTTCGTTTTGCCAGCGATCGCTCGCCTGGTACTCGATGATGGCAAGGAGAAGCGAAGCTGGCGCCAAAGATGGTGGGACCGCCTGCGTCGCAACGTCACGCCTGAGGAACGTAAAGAACTTCGGGATGTTACTTGAAGGGGAGGGCTTAATTGAAGTTAGCTAGGTCAATTTGTCTGCCTCAGATCGCTTCGGGACTGACAAGTCTCGAAGCGATCCGGTATCGCACTCAATTGCGGGCGCGCGGAGCCTCGGCAGAACGCCCGGCTGCGATACGGGCACGGCCTGGGTGTTTTTCGCCGATGGCTTCTACGCAGAGGTGCAACCTTCGGACGGTGATCTGTCCGCTGTCGGCATCTGGCGCGATGAGGGTGAGGTCATCGCATATACCATGACCATAAGCCCTTCGAACGGCATGCGCGGTCAATGCAAGTGCGCCATCTTACGATCGAAGATTGTAGCCCGGGACGGCTCATCACCTGCCATGATCGAGGTTTCGAGCGCATTTTTTACCGCTGTCCAGAGGACGCCCCAAAGCCGCTCGACGGTCGCGCGGAACATTAAAGAGGAGAAATCGATATGCTCACCGCAATCGAAGATAGTGGTCTGTTGCTCGTCAGGGCGGACGGAACGCTTTCCGATAGCGACTATGACCGCTTCGTTCCGTTTTTCGAGCGCGTCGCGGCGCGAGTTCCTGGGACGGTTCCGATGCTTATCGAACTCGCTCCCGACTTTTCTGGCTGGGATATGGGCGGTCTCTGGCGCGACCTGAAATTCGATGCGAAGCACAAGGACAGCTTCGGCCGGATCGCGATGGTCGCCGATAGTAGTTGGGAAGAGTGGGGCACCAAGCTTTTCGATCCGCTATTCCGCGCGGAGATGAGATTTTTCACACCTGTCGAGCGGGTTGCCGCCGAAAGCTGGGCGAGAGAAGGAAGGAATGCGTCATGAGCGGCGAAGGCGAACTCAACCTCGATTCGGCCGAAAAGCGCCGCACTCTCTGGATCGTTTTCTGGCTCAATGTGGCGATTGCGATAGGGTTTTTCATCACCGGGGTAATCGGCGATTCCAACGCGCTGATTGCCAATGGGCTCGACAATTCGTCGGACGCGATTGTCTATGCATTGAGCCTGCTTGCGCTCACCCGCTCCCGGGTCTGGAAGCGCGGAGCCGCGCGTTTTTCCGGGGTCATGTTGCTTGTGTTCGCAGGCGGGGTGATTCTCGATGCCATCCGGCGCTTCATGGAGGGTTCGGATCCGATCGGCGGCGTCATGATGGTGATGGCGCTGGTTGCCGGTGCGGTGAACCTCTGGTGCCTTTACCTGCTGAAACGTTTGCAGAATAAGGACGTCAATTTACGCGCAGCCACCACGTTCAGTTTGAATGATTTCGTTTCGAACGGCGGGATTATCATAGCGGGTATCGTAGTGTTTTTCACCGGATCGAACTGGCCCGATCTCGTCGTCGGGATCGGTGTGGCCTGCATAGCGATCTACGGCGGCATCGAGATCCTGCGCGATGCGCATATGGACATCCATGAGGAAGAGGGCACAGAGCACGAGGGCTGGCGCAAGTGATCGCGGTCTGGGCAGCGGTTCTCCTCGCCGCCGTCTGGGCCGCTCATTGGGGCGCGGAACGCCTGTCCGCACCGCTCAAGAAACTGCGCAAGCAATGGGGGTTCTCCGTCGCGGCGGGGGGCTCCTTTTTAGGTCTAGCCGCCGCTTCGCCAGAGATGGGCATCAATGTGACGAGCGCTGCTCGTGATGTGTCCGATATCGGCCTTGGCGCCATGCTGGGTTCGACCGTTCTGGTGATTCCGGTGATCGTGACGACCGCTTATCTGGCGACCCGTAAAGCGGCGCTTGAAGGTGCTGACAAGGAGCACAAGAAGCATCGGCGCGATCATTACGTCGCGGTCGATAAGGGAGCTCTTACCGTCCAGGCGCTGCCTTACCTGGCGATCCTCGGGGTCTTCGCTCTACTGACGCTTCCCGCCGCCTGGCGCGGGTTGCAGCCGATCGATGGATGGCTGCTGCTCATCGCGTATCTCGCCTATCTCGTACAGGCTCTCGTTCGGGGCCGGGAGAAGGGAGAGCAGGTAGAGTGGAGCCGAAAGGAGAAATGGATGGCCATAGCGGGCGTCGGCGCCCTGGCGGTCGGGGCCTACTTCACCGTATTCTCGACCGAAAGGATCGTGAGCGCACTCGGCATCCCGAATATCGTCGGCGGTCTTTTCATCACTGCCGCCGTCGCATCGCTGCCCGAGGTGTTCACTACCTGGAGCGTCGCGCGCTCCGGTCAGGTGACCTCCGCCAGCACAAGCGTGATCGGCGACCATGTCGTGACCATGACGCTCGCCTTCATCCCGCTCACCATCATCGGAACGCCGATCAAGAATTTTCAACTCTTCTGGGTCAGTCTCGCGTTCGTCGTGCTGATGGCCGCGCTATACGCTCTCTTTCTTTCGTTGGGAGACGAAGAGAAAAGAGGCTTTGGTCGATGGCACATCTTCGCGTTCTGGGCGGCAAATGCGGCTTTTATTGCCGTAATATTCCTGTGGGTGCAGCCTTTGCAAGTCTCCGGAGGAGCCGGATGAGCAATGAAAACCAAGATCAGGGTGAACGGAGCGGCCATAGCCATCGCGAAGAGGATCATGACGATCAGCCCTTGCTTATGAGGACATCTCCCCGAAAAGATTTTGATGGAGATTTGCCTGTCGCGCGGAATAAAGTCGCAGACGAACTTCCGGCGGTACGGGGTTTGAAAAGCTAATGAGCCTTTTCGACACTATCTTTGAGACCCAAGGCCGATCGCATGTTTTGCTTCTTGCGATATTCGCAAGCACCGGCTTGGTCGTAGGGACGTTGTGGGTCGAACGGGTGGGGGCGGGATTGCGCCGGTCCGATCTGTTGTATCCTGGTGCTGCGGGCGTTCTGTTTGCAACCGTTGCGCTGGCGATCACGCCGTTCGTACAATCGACAGTCGATCGCTGGGCCATCCCTGTGCTCTTTTTGCTCGGCGGAATAGCCTATGTTCTTCTGTGCAGGGCAGCCGGTTATCTCAAGCATCGTTTCGCGGATGGCAAAAGAAAACAGCATGATCGTGACGAGGATTTGTCCAACATGGCTGTATCGTCCATTTTTTCAATCGTCGATCTGATCGGCTATGGTTTGGTGCTTGGTATTACAGCAGCCGCTTCCGTGACTTTAGCAAAAGTCACCGCGGCAGGGTTAGCCATGGCGAATATCTTGGTTAGTCGCCAGATTGGCTCCAGGCTCATAGCCGCCAACTCAAGCCGAATGGACCGCATCGCGCTACAGGTCGGTCTCGCTCTGGCCTTCATCGGTTCTGCGCTGTTGGCATTCTGGATGGTACACAGCGTCGATAGTTTCGGCTTGCCTTGGCTCCTCACGGTTTTTGCAGGGTTGCTTCTGGCTGCGGCGGTAAGAGCTTTGCTTCTTCATCAAGCGGCACACACAACGAGGCACTTCAAATCGCTTCTTGCTTTTCTCGTCGGGTTCGCCCTTCTCGCACTCATTTTTGCCGGGCTCGCCGAATTATCCGACGTGGTGAATATTTCGAACTCGGGTTTGGAGCATCCCGTAGAGTCGGCGGCAGCCACATTTAGCAAATGAACCACTAACAACGGGACACGAATAATGGGGCATTCCCACGGTCACGCCGGACATAATCACGGCGAAGAGAACCTGAGCGATCGCCAGCTAATCTTCGCAGTAGCGATCAATGTCCTGCTTACGGTAGCGCAGATCATCGGCGGGATCGTGTCGGGCTCGCTCGCGCTGATCGCTGATGCCTTGCACAATTTCAGCGATGCGGCCGCGCTTGGCCTGGCCTGGTTCGCGCGCAAGATCGGGCGGCGTCCCGCCGATAAACTGATGACCTTTGGCTATGCGCAGGGCGAAGTCGTCGCCGCGCTCATCAACCTCACGACCTTGCTCATCATCGGCTTCTACCTGCTGGTCGAGGCAATCAACCGGTTCGCCGATCCGCAGCCGGTCGAGGGCTGGACCGTCATTGGCGTGGCGGGCATAGCGCTGGTCATCGATCTGGTGACTGCCTTCATCGTCTATCGCGGTTCGCATGACAGCATCAACATGAAGGCGGCCTTTCTGCACAACGTCTCCGATGCTCTCGCGTCGGTCGGTGTGATCGTCGCTGGCGCGCTGATCCTGCTATACGATCTCTACATCGCGGATCTGATCATCACCCTGATCATCGCCGGTTATGTCATCTGGCAGGGGGTGACCCTGATGCCGAGGACCGTACGGCTCTTGATGGGCGCGGTTCCCGACGAGCTGGAGTTTGATCGGATCGTTTCGGCACTCGAAAATTTGGATGGGATCGACGGAGTACATCATGTTCATGTCTGGTCGATCGGCGAGCATCACCGGGCGCTGGAAACGCATGTAACCCCTGAAGGCGCTTCACTTGAGCAATTCGAGAAAGTGAAGGGCCGGGCTAGGTCCATGTTGAAAGAAGAGTTTCAGATTGAGCATGCGACATTCGAAGCGTGCTTTGAAACGGACTGCGAAGCTGATCTCGTTCCCGGGCATCAAACCGCACATCCGCATGAAGTTGGCGGACCCCATCAGCACTAATCCGTATGCTCGTTCCGATGGCTGCGGCAGATCTTGGAAATTTGCTGGAAAAGTCGAAACCCGATTTGCCAAAGTTCAGCTGCAAGGTCCGGGTGTGTATAAGTGCATGAAAAACAAAACTAAGTCAGACCGGCGATAATGTGCGGCCATGCCATGGGCCTGGCAATGATCACGCTCGAGGGACCGACGCCACGCGTGGTGGCAAATGCAATGTGGCGGGCCGAATAAAAAGAGAGATCGCCGACCGTCAGACTTGTTCTTCCAAATTCAGGTGAGGCGCCTTCATTCTCGCTAGATAGTAGCCGCAAGATCCCGCGTCCGGCATCTCAAGACTATGCGCATTAGCGCCACCGCCAAACTTCCTTGAGCCTTTTTGCTCTTGCGAGGCAATCGCAAGAAGGTTAGGGCCCCGATTTCTACACTCGGAGAACAGGAAGTTTTTATGTATCGTACTGCCGTCTCGTCCCTCGCAATCGCTCTGTCCGCACCGGCCGTGGCACAAGAGGCTACCGGGCCTGATAACGGAGAGGTGCGCGCCGAACAGATTGCAGACGAGCGCCGGGAGAATCCGGTGGAATCGATCATTGTGGTCGGCGGCCGGATCGATCCCTATCGTATCGCGGGATCGGCCGATATTATCGATAGCGAGGATCTGCGCCGGTTCGATCACGGGGATGTAAATCGCGTCCTGCGCCAAATCCCCGGCGTCAATACGCAGGAGGAAGACGGGTTCGGCTTGTTCCCGAATATTGGTCTGCGCGGCAGTCCGGTCGAACGTTCGAGCAACATCACGCTCATGGAAGACGGCGTGCTGATCGCGCCTGCTCCCTATGCCGCGCCGGCAGCGTATTATTTCCCGGCCATCGGACGCATGCAGGCGGTCGAGGTCACAAAAGGCGCTGCAGCCATTCGCTATGGGCCCCGTACGATTGGCGGGGCGGTCAATCTTCGGTCGACCGACATTCCGACCGACGGGCTGTCTGGCTTCGCCTCCGGGCAATACGGGTCGCGCGACTATTATCAGGGACAGGCCTGGGTCGGTGGAGACACGGACTACGTCGGCGCGTTGCTCGAAACCTACCAGCAGGGAAGCGACGGCTTCAAGACGATCGACGGGCGTTCCGACGCCGACACCGGCTTCGAGCGACAGGATTACCGTGGACGCCTGGCTGTTCACACAGCACCGGACGCGCCTGTCGAGGCACGACTGGAATTCGTCTATGGCCGATCGGACCTTGAAGCCAACGAGACGTACCTTGGACTGGCCGATACCGATTTCGCGGCGGAGCCCTATCGTCGCTATGCGGCAAGCCAGCGCGACGCTTTTTCCGGTGAGCACGATCAATATCGCGTTACCGGCAGCTTGGCGTTTTCTGACGAAACGAGGATCACAGCTACGCTGTACCGGAACGACTTTGCCCGCAGCTGGTCCAAGCTCCAGGATATCGACTTCGACGGCGATGGCAGCTTCGATTCAATTAACTCGGTTTTCGTTAATCCAGAGGACAATGCCGGGGCGCTTAGCATCTTGCGCGGGGCGGATAGCTTCGAGGGCGCGGTTCGCATACGGAACAACAACCGCGTCTATCGCAGCGAAGGCGCTCAGATTTCGCTTGAGCGCCCCTTCGAAATTGGCGGCGCGAGGCACAACCTTGCCGTATCGGTCCGCTACCACGAGGATGAGGAAGACAGGCTGCAAAACGAGGAATTCTACTCACAGATCGGGGGTGATCTCGTCTTCGAACGGCAGACCGATCTTGGTCAGCAAGCCAACCGGGAAGCGAAAGCAAAGGCGATCGCGTTCTATATCGAGGACCGGATCGAGATCGGTGCCCTGACACTGACTCCCGGCTTGAGGTATGAAGGGATTGACCTGACCCGGCTCGACTATGCCGGGTCGGACCCGGATCGCTCGAATGGGCCTACACGTGTCCGTCAGACCAATATCGATCAGTGGTTGCCAGGTCTTGGCGCCACCTACGAGTTGGGTGATGCCATATTGCTGGCAGGTGTGTCGCGCGGTTTCTCGCCTCCCGGTCCCGGCAATCCTGATGCGCGGGCCGAGGAAAGCTGGAACTACGAAGCCGGGGTCCGCTATCGGAGCGACAAGGTCCAGGTCTCCGCGATCGGCTTCTACAACGACTACTCGAACCTTCTGGGCAACTGCACTCAATCCGTGGGCTGCAGCGTCGGTGACATTGGCGATCAGTTCAATGGCGGCGCGGTTACGGTCAAAGGCTTGGAACTGTCGGCGGCTGCGGAACCTCGCCTTTCCAATTCCATCTCATTCCCCCTGTCGCTTGCCTACACGTTTACGGATGCAGAATTCGACAGCAGCTTCGACAGCGAATTCTTTGGCGATGTGAACGAAGGCGATGACCTGCCTTACATCGCTCGCCATCAGCTTTATGCCGAAGCGGGGGTAAACATGGGACGCGCGGCAGCCACCGTTGGCGCCAACTACGTTTCCGAGTTGCGCGACGATCCAGGAAGCGGAGCCGTTGCTGAAAACGAGAGGATCGATGATCGCATCGTCTTCGATATTGCGGGAAGTTACGCGCTTACTGACAAGTTCTCCCTGTTTGCGCGCGTCGACAATGTTCTCGACAATCAATACGCCGTGAGCAGGCGCCCCTTCGGGCTGCGTCCGGGGGTCCCGCGGCGCATTGTGGGTGGTGCTCGGGTCAGTTTTTAAACTCCGCGTGAGGCTTTTGGCGCTGATATTCGCGCCAGCCCTTCATTTTGCGTGCTTGCAGGCGAGAACTGACTTGAAAGGTGAATTGAGCTCGAAAGCAAATGCTGCTCGGGATTCGGCAAAGCGAGATACTCTGCGGCAAGGCTGTTGCGAACGCCGAGGCGCATCAATTCTTCCGCGGGCCTAAGCGCTCGCAGTACAATCGCGTGCCTTGAGAGGTTGGTCGGTGCTTTCTTTTCCAGAAACTCTCCGCAGCCTTTCAAGCCGCGCGTGGCGCAAAAAGGATGATCGCAGCGCCGGCGAGACATATCGATGCTCCCAACACATCCCAGCGATCCGGCCGAGTATCTTCGACGAGCCAGAGCCAGCTAAGCGACGCGGTGATGTAGACGCCGTCATAGGCGGCGAAGGCTCGCCCTGCAGCATCCGCCTCAATGCGAGCAAGGAGATAGGCGAACAACACGATCGCCAATACTCCGGGAAGGAGCCACCAGGCCTCCTGTCCATTCTGAACCAGGCCCAGAACGCAAAGCACCCCGCAATCTCGGCGAACGCGGCAAGGGGATAGATCCATATCGCGTTCACGCTTCAGTCCCATCGGCGAGCGCTTCAATGATAAGACAGGTGCCGACCGTTCCTTGCTCGCAGTTTTCCAGCATCCGGCGCAGTTCCCTTCGGAGGGCCTCCAGATCGGCAATCTTGCGGTCGACTTCGCACAAGTGCGCGCGTGCCAGCGTGTCGACCGCATGGCACGACCGCGACCGGTCGTCGGCCAGTTCGAGAAGGTCGCGAATGCGCGTCATGGAAAACCCCAGGTCGCGCGCGCGGCGAATGAAATTAAGTCTCCGGGCGTGCTCGGGAGAGTAGTCGCGATAGTTGGCCTGTGTGCGGGGCGGAGACGCGAGAATGCCCTCGCGTTCATAGTAACGGATGGTTTCCGCCTTTACGCCGGCCGCGCGGGCGAGTTCACCGATGCGCATACCTACCTTCCCTCGATCGCTTGACCTTGTAGCGACTACAAGGTGCATAAGGCGATTCGATACAAGGAGTCGAGCGAATGGGAAAAATTGCTGCGGTTTTATCGAAGACCGCGAGGCGAATAATGATCCGCTGTGGCGACGTATCCTGTGGATCGCGCTCATTCTCAATGCCGTTATGTTCGGCGTCGAAATCGTGGCGGGCCTCGCTGCTGAATCGCGTGCATTGCAGGCTGACGCACTCGATTTTCTGGGCGATGCGGCAAATTACGCCATAAGTCTCGGCGTTGCCGGAATGGCCCTTGCGTGGCGCGCGCGCGCAGCCATTGCCAAAGCAGCGACCATGCTGGCGTTCGGGCTATGGGTGCTTGGCTCCGCGATCTGGGGCTTCTTTGTCGGTGCCTCGCCGGACGCCGGGACCATGGGCATTATCGGAACCGTCGCGCTTGCGGTGAATCTCGCGGTTGCCGCGATGCTGTTCCGGTTTCGCATGGGTGATGCCAACATGCGCTCGGTGTGGGTTTGCTCGCGCAACGACGCGATCGGCAATGTGGCGGTTCTGGGTGCGGCGCTGGGGGTCTTCGGAACCGGGCGCGCATGGCCCGACCTGATTGTCGCCGCGATCATGGCGGGCCTTGCTCTCTGGGGCAGCATCGAGGTGTTTGCGCAGGCGCGCGGGGAGCTGCGCTCTACCTGAGAAGGGAATCCAAGAGGCAGTTACGTTATCGTACGACCTGTGCCGGCTTACGCTGACTTCCTTTCAAAACCCATTGAAGGCTGACCGCTTTTGATTATTGCAAGTAACCGCATAAGTGCTGGTCCACCAAAACCTTCCTCGCGGTGGACTCAGGGAGATGATGATGGTCTCGGCGACGGGGCAACGATTTTCTCTCCTGGTGGAGACAGTCTTGATGTAATTCGTAGCGCTGCTCATCCTTGGCGACCGGTGCTCACTAGGAATCACTTTCGATCGCTTCATTTAAGCTGACCCAAGTCCCATTTTCCGTGAGAGCCAAAGGGTCACGGTGGGGACAAGAACCCACATGATTATGGGAACGAGTCCGATCTTTGTCCCAGGGACCAGCGGCATAGTGGGACTGTAGGTCCAGCCCCAGGCAGCCCCAACGGCCAATATTTCGACCACGGATGTTATCGCGAGACCGATGGCGAGATAGATAAGGAAGCGGGATATTGGCCAGTCGACAATCCAAGGTGTTCGACGGTTTCCCAACGAGGCGCCCAGATAGGCCGCCACCATGATACCCGCGTCACCGAACGATGCCAGACCGCATCGGTATGCGGCTTCAACAGGACCAAGCCCGTCAGTGCTGTAGAGCGGGAGCTGGAACATTTCCCAGGCGAAGGCAATCAGTCCGCCGAAAATGGCGATCCACAGGGCGGGATGCGCGCCCTGCCACACTGCTTCAGGCCTACTCATACTTATAGGCTCCAAAGGTCTCCATCCTATTCCATTGGCTCCGCCATCGCCATGCCGATCCGCTAAACAACGAACCGGTCCCAGCTTCCGTAATGTTCATCGCTCCGATGCCCTCTTGGCAGGCTCAGAGCAATCAGGAGCGCCCCGAGGATCGTACCGACTATGTTGCCCACAGTACTGGCGCCTCCATCCATCAGCCATGGAGCCACAATTAGCCAAGCACCGAACGCGACATTGAGAAAGCGCAATGGCCTTGCAACCTCCCCCATGGCAATTACCGAAACCGTGATGACCAGCGCGCCGACCAGATGGTCGCTGTCGGCAAGAGGCGGTACATTCCCAAGAACGAGCCTCGAGAACATGAGGAAAGCACCGATCAGCACACTGATGGCCAAATTCCACGGGATGGTCACGCCGCGCGCCGCAGATTTGCCGATTGCGGCGAGCGATGCGTCGAAACCGGGATGCGAGTCCTTGCTACCGCCCGGCAGCGCATCGCCGCGGAAGAACGAGCGCCAGAACGGTCGCCCGCGCCGCGTGTTTAGAACGAGGAACTGTCCCATCGCGACCAGCTCGTCGAGCGAGTAGGGTATCATGATCAGCATTGCGGCCGCCGCCATGAGGCAGATCGTACAATAGGTGCCGATCATGATCGGCTGGATGATGATGAAGTAAATGCTGATCACGCCGAGCGGCACCACGACGATTCCGAACAGCGTCACCATCCAGGGCATGGTCCGCCAGCGGGCCCGGCCGCCCATGACGCCCATCAGGATCTCGAACATGTAGCTCATCGCACCGATGCCGCCGTCGGCCACCGGCCAGGCCTTGGAGACATCGGAAGTAATGATGTATTCGGTCCCGTTGAGCGCGCTTGGAGAAGCGAAGAAGGGCTCCCATACGCCGTCGATATGGCCGAGCTGATATGCGGTTAGGATGCGCGCAGCGTAGGGTGACCGAATGAGCAAGCGTCTGATCACTCGCTATCTTTCCGGCATCGTCGAGCGCGGAACCTTGATGGTGCATTTTGCCGATGGATCGAACGAGAATTTCGGCAAGCCCGCGGAAGGCTTTCCGGATGTTGTCATCCGATTTGTCGACCGGAAGGTCTCGCGGGACATACTCCTCGACCCGCGGCTGGGCGCGGCGGAGGCGTTCATGGACGAGCGGCTGCTTGTCGAGCGCGGCGGGATCATGGAACTGGTCGAACTTTTGCGAACCAACACGCCTTGGGATCGTGGAGGCTCGATCGGCGGGCCGAGCCGCTTGCGGCGATGGCGTAACCGTGCAGCTTTCGCTTTGGAGTCGGTGAATTCCCGAATCGGTTCGCAGCGCAATGTTGCGCATCACTACGATCTCGGGAACGCGTTCTACCAACTGATGCTCGATGACGAGCACATGCAATATAGCTGCGCTTACTGGGATGACGGCGTTGAGACACTGGCCGAGGCGCAGGAGGCCAAGCTCGCCCATATAGCTGCCAAGCTGGCTATCGCGCCTGGCCAGGAGATCCTTGATCTCGGCTGCGGCTGGGGCGGAATGGCAATCTATCTCGCCCGAAAAATAGACCTGCGCGTCACGGGCATTACGCTCAGCGAGGAGCAGCTAAGCCTCGCTCGGACCCGCGCCGAGCAAGCGGGTGTCTCCGACCGCGTGAAGTTCGAGCTGGTCGATTATCGCGACCTCGCCGCACGTGGCCAGCGCTTTGATCGGATCGTCTCGGTGGGCATGTTCGAACATGTCGGACGCCCGCAATTCGAAGCATTTTTTCGCTGCTGCGCCAATATGCTCGCGGATGACGGGGTGATGCTGCTCCACACGATCGGCCGGATCGGCACTCCGGGGACAACCGATGCTTTCACGCGCAAATATATCTTCCCCGGCGGCTATATCCCGGCGCTTTCGGAAACCGTCGCGGCGAGTGAGAAATACCGTCTCATCGCCAGCGACGTCGAGATGCTGCGGCTGCATTACGCCAGAACGCTGCGCGCCTGGTATGCCAATTGCGAAGCCAATCGCGAACGGATCGAGGCAATGTTCGATGCGCGCTTCTATCGCATGTGGACCTTCTATCTCGCCGGAGCCACGGCGGCTTTCGAACATGGCGGCATGTGCAATTACCAGATTCAGTATTGCCGCGATCGCAGGGCCCTGCCCCTGACAGGCGGATACATCGACGAGGCAGAGGGGGCGTTGCGAGACAGGTAATAGAAGCCGACAAGGTTCTTGCGAAACCTGATCCGATCGAACTCCAAACCGCGCGGACATTAAACCAGTCTATTCCTTGCAATGAGTCGCGAAGACCTTCTTCGAAAGGTTCGCGACCCTTGGAGGATTAGCGGCGCTTAGGAACCCGGCGACCCTGAGGAATCAGCGGTGCGTGCTGAAATCTCGCTGCTCCACCTTCCTGCTCTTTTGCTGGATATATCGGTAGCTTGTCTTGTCCAGAAGCTCCAGGTAGCCAGCGCGCCCAGGAGCACCAGAGCCAATCCGCTTGCGGTCAAGAGCAGCCGCCAGACCAGACCGCCGACCTTTCCGGCATGGACCGGGTAAAACTTTTCGGTCACCGCGGAAGCCATATCCTGCGTGGCGGGGTCGCTCGTGCCCACGATCCTGGCACCGCCAGGGTCGAGCCAGACATA
The DNA here is from genome assembly GCF_042851395.1 of Altererythrobacter sp. MTPC7. NCBI lineage: Bacteria > Pseudomonadati > Pseudomonadota > Alphaproteobacteria > Sphingomonadales > Erythrobacteraceae > Altererythrobacter > Altererythrobacter sp. MTPC7. The sequence goes on from NZ_BTGS01000017.1 coordinate 38,860, forward strand.
GGTGCGGCCGTTGGGCGTCCATTCGAAATTCTGCCGGAACCGAATAGCTATCGGCGCTCCTGCTTCGGCGGGCAACATGAGCCTCCGCGGCTCCGCATCCGGGAAGGCGGCTTGCGCCCGCGTCATGACCAGCGTCCAGTCGGTCTGCGCCGAATGGTCGGTCAGGTCGTCGGGCAGGACGACATCTTGCATCTCATGTGCCAGCGGCGAAAGAAGCCAACCCGAAATGGCAGGGAAGACCATCATCGCCCCGGTGAATGCTACCAGGATCAGCAGCGGGGATGCGACGGCTCCCAGGTCGCGATGATGGCGGACCACGGCACTCGCAGTGAAGCGGGCGGGCCAGAGGCGGAAGCGGAATGTCTTTCGGGTGCGCCACCACAGGGCCAGACCGCTGATGCAGAATACCAGGAGCAAGAGGCCGAGAATGCCGGTGACGGTCTTCCCGGTTTCGCCCATCAGCAGATAGTGATGGAGATCGAACAGCCACAGTTCGGGCCGTTCCCAGAAGCTGGCCCAGCGCTCGACCAGAGCCCCGTCCTGCGCGAAATAGGCGCCGCTGCCGTCGGCATAGACAGCCTGGTGCAATCCAATCTCCTCGCTTGCGAACGTGATACGGGATAGCTCGGGCCCCGCGTCCAGCGCCGCGGCGACCGAACGGCCAAGCATGGCTGGATCGTTGACTACGGGATCGTCCGCTCCGGTCAGCAGGATCCAGCTATCTTCCCACAGCAGCACCGTGCCGGACAGGCCGAGAATGGCGAGCAGCAGCCCGACAAGCCCGCCCGTCCAGCGATGCAGCCATGAGAGCAGCGCCATCAGAATTCACCGCGCCATGCCAGCGTGAAGGTGCGTCCGCGTCCCGCAAAGAAACGATTATTGTCCGTCACCCGGACGGTGTCGCTGTCATAAGTGATATAGAATTCATCGGTGAGGTTCTGCGCGGCGAGCGAGAATTCGCCGATTTCGGTGCGGTATGCAATGAAGGCGTCGAGCAGCGTGTAGCCTTCGAAATCCGTCTCCGTCGCAGTATCGTTGAATTGACGCGAGAGATAGACGCGGGCCTGTGCGCGAGCGCTGAACGGGCCTGCCGTGTAATCGGCGGCCAGATTGACGCGATCAGGCGAAATGTTGGCCCCGTCGAGATCATCATCGACCTGGCCGTCGGCATCGCCGTCGGTCTGTCCGGACAGATTGGCATAGCCGCCGCTAAGCGAAAACCCGGGCAGGGGTGTCTGCCAATCGAGGCTGGCTTCGAAACCCTCGATCTCGATCGGCTGGCGTTCCACTTCGAACACACCGCCGCGAAGCACGAGCAGCGACCCGAAATCGCTCGATGACCAGAAGTAGCTCGCCGAAGCGTTCAATGGGCCACGATTCCATTCGATGCCCAGTTCGCGATTGTTCGAAACGACCGGTTCGAGCGACAGGAAATCGTCCACGTCCACGCCCGGCTGGGTGATGCCGCGAAGGATCCGGCCGACATCGGCGATGGTGAAGCCTTCGGCGTAGCTTCCGTAAGCCCGAAGCCCGTCGATCGGTTCGACGATGACCCCGGCATTCCAGAGCAGGTCGTCGAAAGAGGGAGAGCCACCTTCCACCTGGACCGGCCCATAGCTTGCCAGAGTCTCGAAGTCGTCGACCGACAGTTGAACGTTTTCGTAGCGCAGGCCGCCAGCCAGACGGACGAGTCCGTCGGCCAGCGCGAGATTGCTTTGGACGAACGGCGCGAGGCTGCGGAAATCGCTGCGCGGCACCCACACCCGATCGGTCTGGACCAGCGACTGCTCGGTCCGGTCGAACAGGGCATCGAAACCGGCGGTCAGAACAAGATCCTCGAAGCCGGCCATGGCGCGTTCGTAGCTGACCTTGCCGCCCAGCTTGCGCGACTGGTTGGCCGACTGGTCGAACAGAGTACCGGGCGGAGCAATGGCGAGATCCTGGAACACGCCAAACACGCCGCCACCGAACACATCGTCGGTCCGGCTGTAGAAACCCTGCAGAACGAATGTGCCTCCGCCGAGATCGGGATCAATGAGCGATGCGGATAGCAGTTCGGCGGTATTCGATGGCGGACCACCGGGCGTCACTCCTCGCTCGCTGGTCGCCGGAATACCGGCGGCACGATCGCCCGGGACGAGCACGAAATTGGCATTGCCTTCGAGCTCATAGCGATTGGCGACCAGTTCGAACCGGGCACCGCTCGCCAGTTCGTAACCCAATCGCCCGAACACCGACCAGCTGTCGCTGTCCTGGATTTCGCCTTGTGTCCCATCGACTCCGATCCGGTTGCCTGCCCCGTCGAAGAAGGCTCCGCGTCGCTCCAATGTTGCTCCGAAACTCGCATCGATGGCACCTGCGCGGTAGCCGATGAGGGCACCGGTCTTGGCGCCGATCCCGTCGCCGTCGAAACCGTCCGGCAGGGTCATTTGCGCGAGAGCTCGCACGGCGATGCCGTCTTCGCGCGGAGCGCCCACGGTCACCTGGTTCACCACACCGCCGGTCGCGCCGATGCCCTGCAGGGCGTTGGAGCCGTAGATGACCTCGACACGGTCGATGAAGAAAGGATCGATGGTGTAGCC